>JABGWD010000327.1 GCA_018645725.1 Opitutia bacterium | reverse complement strand
CCTCCAACGGTTCGAGGTTGCCTTGCCAAATTGCCTTTCGGGGAAAGAGAAGAAGAGCCTCGGCATGCGGGGAGTTACCACGGAAGAGGTTGTCGTGGCGTTCGAGGAATTGATAGTAGCATGCGAACACCTCGCGGGCCGCGGGATCGCCGAATCGCGCGTAGAAACCCATGGGAGATCCGCCGTTGGCGGCCAACTCGGCAATGGCGACGCGTGTGCGCACGCCTTCGTATTTACCAATGGTAAAAGGCTTGTCGTTGAATGCTCCCCGAATGTACCGAGCTTGGAGGGTGGCATCGCCCAGAATGCCGTTGGGCAGGTCGGTGTAGGTTGCCGCATTTCCCGTGCTGTACCAAACGTAATCCTCATCCTTGCCCCAAAGATCGGCAGGGAGGAGACAACGCTCGTCTCCATTGATCTGATTGAAGTTGCCCAAATGGTTCCATTGGGCGACGAGCAAGTCCGGGTTTAACCGGCGGCCATGCCGAATGAAGACCTCGTCGAATACCTCCTTGTTTGAGATTTGCGACCAGCGAAGCATCTCGAGGCGGAGCGGGGTAGTCTCCTTCGGTTTGTGCCAGCAAACGAGTTCGTCGAAGGGATGGGCGTTCAAATTAGAGATCCCGAAGCGATCTTTGAGTTCCTGTTTCGCGAAGCGATTTGCGAGGTATTGCTTGAAACCCGACACGCAATGTTTGCAGTGGCAATCGTGCCGATAAAAATAGTTGGCCACGAAGCCGTCAACCCCACGCTCGATCCCTCGCTTCACCCATGCCTTCAGCACGGTTTGCCAATGCGGGTTGCGAAGGCAGGCGAAGTATTCCTTCATACCCCCTATGCGGTAACTGTTCTTCTCCAATGGGTTGCCGCTCCTGTCTTTTTCGAGGAAGTCCAGCGGGTCCTTCACGGGTTTCGGTCCCAGTTCCTTTTCATCCCATAGGTCGCGATAGAACTTGAAGAACCCTCGGGGACCTTCCGGTCCATCGGGATCACCCACCAGGAACTCGACGTTCAGGTGCCCGATCACGAGTACCTTGCGTTTGGCCAATTCCGCGTTTCGGCGCTCGAACCATTTGCCGCACTCGTCCAACCCCCTCACTGGGAAATGAGCGGGGTAGCCTTTGTATTGCGGGGTGTGGGCAAGCCCCCAGAAGTGAGCCCCGTAGAAACCCAACTGGACGAGATCGGGTTTCGTCTCGTCGACGAAGGCAAGATAGCCGGGATCCGCGTAGTTGGCCCAATGCGCCAGCATGCGTGTGAATTCGAACTCTTTGCGACTCTCTGTTGGCTCTGCCCCTGCAGGCAAGACAAGCAGTGGGATCAGCAAGAAGGCGAGGCGAGTCACCGGGCTTGGTGAAGTTCGTTCAACATCTCAAGGAGATTGCGAGTGAGGAGGTCGGACCCGTCCTTTTGCACTTTGCTGGTTCCCAGCCAAGTCTCGTAGCCGCCGAGTTCGTGGTGCTTGGGTGTCGGCAGATAGCCGTAGGAGCCGTTGGCCAGCTCGATTACGAAAGTGTGCTTGAAGGGGCTTTTCTTTTTAATTTCCAGTCCCGTCTCTACGAAGGTCTCGAAGGGGAAAGAGACAATCGCCTGGTCCCCTATGCGAATGGCTTGCACCAAGCAGTCGGCTTTGCCTTCGCGCTTTTCCTGCGACAGAACGCGATGGGCATAGTTGGTGGCCAGGCGCGGCAACTTGGCCTGCTCCTCTGACGACATGGCCAGAATCTCCTTGGAGCGCCGCACGAGGGCCTTCGAGGGCCTCCGCCATTCGAGTGGCACCACGCGTTCCAACATCTTCACGGGAGCGTCCGAGCGGTAGTCCGCGATCCCTTTGCTGGCCCGCCAGGAGGCGTCAGCCACCTTGGCCGCCACGATGCGGCATTGCTCGAAGGGCTGGCGAGGGGCGCGTTTGCCGTGAAAATCTATGTTGTTGATATCTCCCGAAGTACCGTTGGAAAGCATGGCGACGAAATTGTCCGTGGACATGGCCCGGAGGCGCCACGGCATAATGCGGGCGAACTCACCGAAATAATCGGCTGATGCTTGCCGTTCCCCTAAGTTGATCGCTCCGACGTAATGGAGCGAGTAGTTGGCCAAGAGGCCAAGAGGTTTCATTTTTCGGGTGCGGAGGTCGACGATGCATACCTCGGGGTCGGTGGGTCCGGCCGGTTTCACGATGTGATTGCGGTTCGGGTTCATCTTCACCTTGTCGATTTCGCCGAACGGGTTGAGCGGCATGGTGCCATCCTGCAAGTACCAGCGCCGGTTGAATACCTCGTCCGGAACTTGTCCCGAGCCAAAACCAACTTGGGCAGGCTGAAGGGATCCCACGGCCTTTTCGATGGCCTCCACCATACCGTCGACCAACCTTTTCCCGAAGGCAACTTGGGCGGCCGAACCTTCTGCCCTAGATGAAGGCGCCGAGTGGGTGTGGGTGGCGGCGATAAGCATTTGATCCGCTCGCCAGCCGGTGGTCTCGGCGGCCCGCTTCTTGGCGGAGTCGAGCACTTCACGGGATATGCCGAGCAAATCGACGATCACAATAACCGCCCGGCCTTTTCCGTTCTCGAAGGCAAGGGCTCTGACGTGAAGGGGATCGCGGGCGCTCTTGGCGGGCTTGGGGAAGAACGAGCCGCGCAAGGTGAGCGGCCATTCCTGCGGCGTGATGTCGACGGCTGCGGTTCCTCCGTGCAAACCGATTTCGGCGGCGAACGTGGAGAGCGGGAGCGAAAGAGCGAGGGCAAGTAAACTCACCCAATGAAATTTCCCCTTCATGACACCTTGTGAAATTCCGCTACTTTGCCTCCACTATCTGGATTGGGGCAAAGGCGGAACTGGTGCCTTTTACGTAGGGTCCAAAGTAGCGGATCTGCTTGATGTCGTCGGGCAGAGGAAAGGCAAGAGTCCGATCGTTGATGGTGGCAGTGGCGGAACGCTTGGCGAGATCGACCGTCAAGGTGAGGTCAAAGCTGGAATCCTTTTTAGCCTGCATGGAGCTCTTGGCTCCGCCCGATACGTTTTCCCAAGAACCGGTAAAGAGAACGTGGGCGTTCATTCCGATGGCCGTGCCCGCCTTGAGCAGGGAGTCGTTCTTGGGGGTGTCTCCGAAAGCAATGGCGGCGTTCTTGGTGCTTCCGGAAGCAAGCGACTTGTAGGAGGTCTTGAGTACCAGCTTGCGGGTGGCGGGCTCGGGCAGTTCACGTAGAGCGATTGCCTCGCCCGAACTTGTCAGCACGTGGGAAAGGACGGAGTCCTTGTGCTTGGAGGCGGTGCCACCCTTGACCAAGGCATAGGCTCCGCCGGTTTCATCCTTACCCTCGGGCAAAAGTCCGGATTTCTTCGGTTTCCTTGGTTTGCGGCGTGGCGCTTCGTTCGTCCACCATTCGCTGGGGCCTTCCTTCTCGACCTGGGCGTGCACCGCGAGCAGTTTTTCCTTCAGTTCGTCCAGCTTCTTGGGATTGGAGGAGGCGAGGTCGTTCTTTTCCTGCCAGTCCTTCTCGATGTGATAGAGTTGGAACTTGTCGAGGGCGGCGCTACCGAGAATCTTCCATTCGCCCTCGCGCAAGGCGACGTGAATGTCGGCTCGTGCCAAGTGGTTGCGCCAGTACAGCGGTACGAGGCGCTTGACTGGTTTTTCCGCAAAGACGGGACGGATGTCGACCCCGTCTATGGTGCGGTCGACGGGCAAGGGAATGCCTGCGATGGCGAGCATGGTGGAGAAAACGTCGGATCCTATGATAGGGATGCGGTTCGTAGTGCCTGCGGGCACCTGATCAGGCCAGCGTATGATGCCGGGCACACGGATACCTCCCTCGTGGGATGAACGCTTCCGCTCGCGCAGTCCGCCGGTTGATCCGCGGGTGCGTCCATTTCTGCCGTTCCCCTCGGGACCGTTGTCGGAAGTGAAGATGACGAAGGTGTTCTCGGTTTCGCCCAGTTCGTCCAAGGCCTTCATCAGGTTACCGAAGGCGTGGTCGATTTGCGTGACGTTTCCGTGATGCTGGCGGATGCCGTCGTCGTCGAACTCCTTGTACAGTTCCATGAACTTGGGGTCTGACTCGATCGGAAGGTGGGGCTCATGGGTCCAGACGTTGAGAAAGAACGGTTTCTTCGGATCGCGTTTCTCCTTCAGCCAGCGGATGCCTTCCTCCACCACCAACGGGGCGGAGTAGCCCTCCAATTCGCCCACTTCCTTACCGTTGCGTACGAAGTTGCGCGGGTTGCGGTGGTTGGGGGCGGCATTGTTCTGGGTGGCCATCCAATGGTCGAAGCCATGGGCGTCGGGTTGCGGTTGGGCCTTGCTGTTGAACTTGCCGTTGAGGTGCCATTTTCCGACGTGGCAGGTCTCGTAGCCCTTTTCCTTCAGGAGCTCGGCCGAAGTGATCTCACTGGTTCGGAGGTGGACTTGGTGGCCTCCCGGTATCCAGCGCCAGACGCCGTTGCGGTAAGGTGTCCTGCCGGTAAGGATGGAAGAACGGGAGGGCGAGCATACCCCACAGGCGGAATAGCTCTGGGTGAAACGCATACCCTGCTGGGCGAACTTGTCGAGATTGGGTGTCTGAATCACCGGATGCCCGTAGCAGGCTAGGTCTCCCCAGCCCAAGTCGTCGGTCAGGAAGACGACGAAGTTGGTCGGCTTGTCCTTTGCCTGCCCGAAGCAGGCGAAGACGAGGCCGAAAAGAAGGGGCAGCAGTTTCCTGCCCATCTTATTTGAGAGCTTTCAACTTCTTGCTCACCATGGCGGCCTGCTTGCCTTCGAGAACTTGCCAGCAAGCCAACCCATTCCCCACCAGATCGTACTGGTCGAACTCCCAGACGATTTTCTTGTCGCGGGTGATCTCGAAGATTTGCGGGTTGTCGGGGCCGGCATGGCAATTGCCCACGATGAAGTTTCCGTTCTCCCGCTCCTGCAGGCAAGTCATCCACTTGAGGTTGACCTCGGTGCCAGGTACCTTGCCCTTGATTTCCCAGACCACTTTCTTGTCGGGGTTAACCTCGACCACGCTGTTACCGCTGCCGGAGGCAATCAGGGTATTTCCATTCTTCAGTCGCATGGCCCCGTAGACACGGGTCTTGATGAGGTAGTCCCAGACCACCTTGCCATTCTTTACGTCATACTCCGTAACCACTCCCGGTTGCTCGGAACAAACCAAATAGGTGCCCTTTGGCGTCGAGCGAGCCCATCTCGAACTCGTCGTTCCGCCCGGTTTCAATGCAAAGGAATGGACCAATTCGCCCTTCTTATCGACCTCGATTACCCGTCCGACCCTGCTCTCCACGATACGGGTGTTCCCGTTTGGCAAACGGGCGAAGGCATGGACGTCCACCCGCTTGCCTTGGTTTCCGTTTTTGTTGGCGCAGTCGTATTCCCAGACCACTTGCTTGTCCAAGGTGATTTCCTTGATCGTCGTCCACGTATCATGAAAGAGGATGTTTCCGTTGGGCAGCATGTGCACGTCGTGATGGCCCGTGTGTCCGCGCTGTGGACCAGCCGTCTTGTGCGACCACAAGACCTTTCCGTCGGAATCGGTAATGGCGAGGATATTTTTTCCGTAGGATGCGGAAACGAGGACTAGGCGCTCGGCCTGAAGAAAAGGCACGGTTGCGAGGCAGAAGAAAAGAATAAGACTGAGTTTTTTCATAGTTGGAATATGGATGGTGAAAAGGGGTTGCCTGGAGCAAGGTACATTGCTCCCCAATGCAAAAATTTTGTCAACTGCGGACTTCATTCATCCGCAAACGGAAAAGGAAAGGTCGAAAGTATCCTAGGCTAGGATCTTCTTGGCTACCTTCCCATGGACGTCGGTGAGACGAAATTCCCTCCCGGCATAGGAATAAGTCAACTTCTCGTGGTCCAAACCGAGCAAATGCAGGATGGTGGCATGGAGATCATGAAAATGCATACGGCCCTCGACCGCTTTGATTCCATGCTCGTCCGTCGCCCCGTAGCGCATGCCTCCCTTTACTCCTCCACCAGCCAACCAGAACGTAAACCCAGTGGAGTTATGGTCACGCCCGTCCGCTTTCTTGATATGGGGAGTGCGCCCGAATTCACCACCCCAGATTACAAGTGTGTCCTCTAGCAGGTTCCGTTGTTCCAGATCGGCAAGCAAGGCGGCAAGGGGTCTGTCCGTTGCCATGCAATTGTCCCCGAGCTTTTTCTTGAGCCCACCATGCTGGTCCCAGGAAGAATGGGTAATCTCCACAAAACGCACGCCTTTTTCCACCAATCTGCGGGCCATCAAGCATTGCCTGCCAAAGCCATCTGTCTTCGAATTTCCTACTCCATATGATTCGAGCGTGGATTGCTTTTCTCCTTTCAGCCCCATGACTTCGGGAAGGGCAGACTGCATGCGAAAGGCCAGTTCGTAACTCTCGATCACGCCGTCGATTTGGGAATTCTCCTGATGACCGCTCTTGAAATCACGGTTCATCGATTGGATAAAGTCGAGTTGCTTGCGTTGTTCCCTTTCGCTGAGTCGCTTGTTCGCCAGGTTCTCGACTTTTGCATCCTTGAGTGACTGCCCGAGCGAACCGACCCGGGAACCTTGGTAAATTGCCGGCAAAAAGGCATTCCCGTAGTTCTGCGCTCCACCCACCCGGGAGGGTGGATTGATGGTCACGAAACCGGGTAAATTCTGGTTCTCCGTTCCCAATCCGTACAAAGCCCAGGAACCAAGACTTGGGCGCACGAACTGAAAGCTTCCCGTGTGCAACTGCACGAAGCATTGGGGGTGGTTGGGGATGTCGGCGTACATCCCGTTGAGAACACAAAGCTTGTCGGCATGCTTGGCGAGCTGAGGGTAAAGCTCGGAAATTTCCAGCCCGCTTTTGCCCCGTTTGTGAAATTTCCAAGGCGACTGCAAGAGCTTGCGCGAACCGAATTCCTTGAGCTTTTTCCCATCGTCCTTGGCCAAGGCCGGCTTGTAATCAAAGGTGTCGACGTGTGAAGGACCTCCACGCATACAGGCAAAGATCACACGCTTGGCCCGGGGAGTGAAATGCGGACTCTTGGGGCCGAGCGGATTTCGGTAACTTTGAGCGGCCATCGTGCTTAGACCCGAGAAGGCTAGGTATCCGAAACCCGTACTCATGGCCTGCAATGCATGCCGTCTGGAAAAGTTCATTTCTTCAATACTCATTTTTTTCTCTCCTATGAACTCCCTAGTTCAAGTATCTAAATTCAGCGCTCGCCAAAAGAGCTTGGCAAACGGTCGTCCAAGCCTGCAATTCGGAATCCTCGTATTTCATGCAATCGTCGAGGAAGGATTGAGTCCGTATCTTTTCCCCCGAGGTGGGCAGGCGGGCGAAGAGAAGCCTGAACGCATGGTTGATTTGATCTTCTTTCCTTACTTGCGCAAGCCCCTCGGCCAATGCCTTGGACTGAGTGATCACAAAATCGCTATTGAGCAAAAAGAGCGCCTGCGTAGGAACCGTGGTTACGTCCCGTCGGCCCACAATGATACTCGGTTCGGCAAAGTCGAAGGTCTTGAGAACCTCCGGGATCGCCTGCCTGGCCACGGGCAGGTAAATGCTCCGGTTGTCGAGTTTGGCCTTTCTTAGTTCCTCCAGTTGCTTGGGGTTGCGTCCGATATTTCCGTCCATCTTTTGGACGGGCGAGCCTTCTGCCGGGCTCAAGATCACGCGACCGGATACCGCAAGCATGGCATCCCGCATACTCTCCGCATCCAGCCTGCGTTGGTTCATTTTCCAGAAAAAGGCGTTATCCGGGTCAATCTTTGCATTGGCCGGATCATGAGCCGAACTCAATTGGTATGCGCGGGACAGAACGACTTCCCGAACCAGTTTCTTGACCGACCATCCGTTCTCCACGAAACGGGCGGCAAGATAATCCAGCAAGGGCAAGTTGCTTGGTCTTTCGCCCGTCTCCCCAAAGTTGTCCACCGTGCTCACGATCCCACGCCCAAAAAGGTGATGCCATACTCGGTTGGCAAGGACTCTCGGGGTCAAGGGATTGGCAGGGTCTGCAATCCATTCGGCAAGTTGCAAGCGACCGCTCTGCGAAGGATCGATCTCAATGTCGGAAAAATCCAATACCTGAGGAAATCCGCGGGTAATCGCCTTGCCAAGGGTATCCACGTTTCCGCGGATATGAACCTTTGCATCCTCGGGCTTCCCGTCCCTTGCGCCCATGGCCAAGGCTCCCGTCTGCTTCTTCGATTTCGTCGCCCTCGCCCGATTCTTCTTCAACTCGGCCTGCGTCTTCTTGATCTCGGAAATGGTTACCTTGTATTCCGGGGCCAACTTGTATTTCCCCTTGAACTCTTTCTTGAGGCTCGCAATCTTTTTATTCAGCAGTTTCAGCTGACTTTGGCTTTCGGCCATTAGTTTAGCATGATTTATCTTTTGCTCGCCCGGTTCCTTTCTGCCATCCTGGAGCTCAAGTAACTTGGTCGTCTGCCGAACCCCACTTCCGCCTCCCCCGAAGAGGGCATGGGTGCTCTTGAAGATTCCCGCCATCGAATAGTAATCCTCGGTCGCGATGGGGTCGAATTTGTGATCGTGACAACGGGCGCAAGCGACCGTCAGACCCATGAACGCACGCGTGGTCACGTCGATCTGCTCGTCCACCAAGTCCATCTTGAATTCCGCAGAGTTCCGATTATTGAGGGATTTAGGACCCATCGCGAGAAAACCGGTTGCTACCATTCGCTCATCGGTCGTCTCTCCGGGAAGCAAATCCCCCGCCAACTGTTCGCGAATAAACTGGTCGAAGGGCTTGTCCTCGTTGAACGAATCCACAACGTAATCCCTAAATCTCCAGGCGTGTGGGAAAGCCGCATTTCTTTCCATGCCATTGCTCTCCGCATAGCGGGCGACGTCTAGCCAGTGCCTTCCCCAGCGCACCCCGAACTGTGGGCTCGCAAGCAAGCTGTCAACTACCTGCTCGAATGCATCCGGGGCATCATTTGCAAGAAACCCCTCCACTTGGTCCGGAGAGGGAGGCAACCCGGTCAGGTCAAAAAACACCCTCCGGATCAAGGTTGCCTTGTCCGCATCCGTTGCAGGGCTCAAGCCCTTTGCTTCCAAGCCGGCTTTGACAAACCGATCAATGGAAGTACGGACCCATTTCTGTTTTCGTACCTTGGGCTCAGCATGATCAAGCGGCTGGAAGGCCCAAAATTTCTTTCCCGCCTCAATGTCGATCTCGTCCTTGACCACCGTTTGACCCGTCCGTGGATCGGGCGCTCCCATCTTGACCCAGCTCTCTAAGGCCTTGATGACGGCACTGGGCAATTTCTTCTTTGGTGGCATCTGCAAATCCTCATTCTTCCAGTGAATGGACTCGATCAACAGGCTTTCCTTCAAGTCGCCGGGCACCATGGCCGGACCTGTGTCCCCGCCTTTGCGAATGCCTAGCTTGGTATCGAGCAGAAGACCGCCTTTGACCTTTTCAGACTTGGCCGAGTGGCACTCGTAGCAATACTTGGCCAAGGTCGGGCGAACCTTCTTCTCAAAAAACTCGATCTTGGCCGAATCGGCATTCGCGCACACCATCGCCCCGAGCCCGAGGATCCAAACGAAAAGATAACGAGAGGGTGTCATTATTGCGTAAAAGCGAATATAAATAGTCTGCATTCGCCTCACTCTCTCGTCAACCCGTCAAGGTCCCATCGTTAAAGTTTATTCAAGAAGGGGAGTACGGATCAGTCGATCGGCAGACCGGACGATATGAAACCAGTTGGGTCGGCCAAGTCGACTGGGTCCAGAGAAGACAGATCAAGCAATTCCCGGGGTCCGAAGGGGGATGCATTCATGGAGGTAAGATCGAGCATTCCATCCTTGATCCCCAGGGTCGGATAGCCCTCCGGATGAACACGGTATAGATCGCCATGGTTCTCCAGCATGCTCGCTTGCACAGACTCGGGCCAAGCGGACAAACCTTTGAAATAGTGGTGCCCGTTACGTTCGACGTGACTGATGCCGAGGGCGGCCATCATGGCCAAGTCCTGAAAAAGAGCAATGGGTCCGACATTAGCCAAATCCTCTCCGGAAAGATGCACAGGGCGCTCCCTTTTTTTCCGATCGCGGGCGAGACTGGCGGCGTTGGCAATACCCTTCACGATCCCCTTGCAGTTCTTATGGCTTGCACCGTCATACCCCAGGGCAAGGGCCTGAGGAAGGGAATCGATGGCACCATCGGCCTCGTCAATGATGAAAGATGGTCGACCGGGCCAATCCGCAAACTCGGTGGCAACGGAGGAAGAAAAGGTCTCGTCCCGATGAGCGGGTTGCTCGATCAGCAAGAGACCTGTATCGAGAAGGGCGCGAATTTTTTCCTTCTCCCGCCAAGCTTCCCAGTGCTCCCTAAAGGCATTGATGCTCGAATACTGCTCGTTGCCGTCGAGAGTAAAGAGCGCTTCGGGACCAAGCAAGTCGGACAAGGCTTCGAGTCGGGGAAGGTCGATTTCCAAGTTCCCGCAAACCTTGATCTTGAAGTGGGTCAGTCCGTAAGTCCGTATACACGACTCAAGATCCAAAGGCAGGTTGTCGGCAGCCCGGTTCTCCTCGGTTACATCTGCCGGGGTCAGGGGATCGCCCAAGCCTATGGTGTGGCGGGCCCGGATCGAGAATAGAGGACGTTCGGGCAGGAAAGACACAGGGTCGGTCCCGGATAGTTCGGGGCGGACTTCCCCAAGGCGCAGGCCAAGCTGGTTTTCCCTGAGGACTGCATGCAAACCGGAACCCAAATGACGGCATAGCGCATCGAGCAAGCCTCTCTCCATAAGGCTAACCCCCAAGTTGGCCAGCAGCGGAGGGTGACCCGTTTCGGATGCCCATGCTGATTGAGCATCATGGATCTTGAACCAGAGATCAAAGAAGGAGGAGGGTGGAGCCGAAAGAGCCAGCTCTGCCGCATGCCCAATTACCTCGAGCATGGCGGGCAGATCTTGCTCGAAGGTGGTGTCCGGATTCTTGGTGAACCACTTCGGTGGCAAACCCTCGGATGCGATCCCTTCCGCAAGGTTTCCATCAATCTCGACAGCGACTTTGAGGACGAGATGGGGGAGGGCGGTCAGGCTGGCAATCCCATACTTGAAGGGAAAGCGCGTACGCATCGGGAGAACGCGAAAATCAACCTGCTTGAGGTCAAGCCGAGGGAAGGAATCAGTCAAGGCAGTGGACTGTGGAGGTGGCAAAGAAAGCACACGAGAGCACGATGGAGAGAGTAGTCATGGCAAGACTATGAATGGATGCCCAGCATGCGGTCGAGCGAGTCCGCGGTTTGATGAATGAGGGCTTCCGGGTAATGGGGATAAGGATGAAAGTACTCGAAAGTCAGGTAGCCGTCGTAACCGGTTTTATCGAATGCATCGATTACCGCGGGCCAGTTGGTGGTGCCGTCAAGGAGCGGGCGAAAAGACTCCAGCGAATGGTCGGTGCCCTTCTTGGAGAATTCCTTGAGGTGAACGTTCTGGATACGTTTGCCGAGCTGGGGGATCCAGTGCTCGGGGAACTGGAACAGCATAATGTTGCCGGTATCGAAATGTACGTTCACGTACTCGCTACCGAAGGGGTCGACGAAGTCGTTCATTTCCTCGGGCGATAACAGGAAGCCGTTAAAAAAGATGTTCTCCATGTTGAGCTTCACCTTCAGCTTTTCTGCGGTAGGAAGAAGCTTTCCTATGGCCTCGCGTGCCCGCTTGTCGCAAATGTCGTTGGGCGTCGGATCATGATCTTCCCGCCACGGCATGTGCACGGCTCCCGGCACCACCAGCAGGTTTTCCACCCCGAGGTCATGAGCGGCCTTGGTCATCAGACCCGCCAGCTCCATGCCCCGTTTTCTTTCCCTGGGGTCGTTGCTGGTCAAGGGGTAAGGCCAGAACAGGAAGGAACAAAGCCCGCTTATGGCAATCCCTATTTCATCGGCCATTTTGCGAATGGCATGATACTCCTTCGTGCCACTCTTCGGAGAGAGGTCATTATCCAAGTCGTAGTTCAACTCGATCCCGTCGAACCCGGCATCCTTGGCCAATTGCAGGCATTCCCGCAGGTTCATTCGTTCGGGGTAGGGAAAAGCCCACTGGTTGATGGACTTCTTCATTTTGTAACGCTTGGGCGAGCTGCTTCTCTCGTCCGCCTTGGGAGCAGCTGTAGCGGTGCTTGTGCCGGTTGTTGTCGCAATGGCGCCAGCCGCCACCGATGCTGCCCATTTAAACGTGGATCGCCGAGACATGCCGCGACAAGGCGTTCCCCACGGAGCGGTTAGCTTAGGTAAATCAGGCACCTTTCAGTTGGTTTAAAGCTTAGGCGCCTTCCAGGCAGGGATTCCGCCTTCTTTCAGCTGCTTGGCATGAAGAACGTGATAGGGGCGGGTAGGAGACATGGGGGCCTTTTCGTTGACCATCAAGGGACGGGTTTCCTTCCAAAACTTCTCATAAGCAGCCCGCATGGACTTGAGCACCTCGGGATGCTTGGACGCGACGTCGGTCTTCTGGGACGGATCCTTCTTCATATCGTAAAGACTGTTCCCCACCAGGCGGTAACGGGCATTGCGCACGGCGAAACCTTTCCACATATGGTCTGTCGGCTCGGAACCGGTCCTCCAACGGGCAACTTGCGTAAAGAGATGACGATCCTTCCATTTTGCCTTCGGGTTCTTGAGCAAGGGGACCAGGCTGCGCCCTTCCACTTGTCCCTCGGGCAGTTTGTCCACTCCTGCTATGTCAGCCAAAGTCGGCAAAAGATCGATGTGGGCGGAAAGATGGCCTACTTCTCCTCCCGCCTTGATCTTGCCAGGCCAACGCGCGAAGAAAGGAACGCGGACTCCCCCCTCGTCCGGAGACCCCTTTTGTCCCTTCATGTTGGCGTTGTACGCTTCCATGGGTTTGCCATCCTTGGAAGTTCCGACTTTTCCGCGACCCGAGCCACCTCCCGTCATGCCGTTGTCGGACATGAATATGAGGAGAGTGTTTTCGTTCAGCTTCCATTCGTCCAACTTCTCCATCAAGCGGCCCATGTTCTCGTCGATGTTCTCGATCATTCCGTAAAACCCGGCTGTCTTCGCCGAAAAGCCCAAGTCAGTAAACCGCTTGGTATTGGAAGGCGGGGCGATGAAGGGACCGTGCGGAGCATTGGTCGTAATATAGGCAAAGAAGGGCTTTCCTTCATCCTTCACCTTTTTGATCCACCCCATTCCCGCCGTAAAAAACAAATCGGTACAATAGCCCTCGGTTTTCACGAATGATCCGTTGTGGCGTATCGTGGGATTGAAGTATTTGTTTCCCGGCGCATCGGCGCAAGAGCATTTATAGGCCTGACCAATTCCTCCCGCCCCGTGAATGAAAGCCTCGTCAAAACCACGCTTGTGAGGCTGATAGGGTTCCTCATCTCCCAAGTGCCACTTCCCGAAAATCCCCGAGACGTAACCCGCCTTGGACAGAACCTGAGGAAGGGTCACCGTGCTCAGAGCCATCCGTTCGCGCTCCAGAATCGTGTGGGTAATTCCATTCTTCATCGGGTGACGGCCCGACATCAGAGCCGCTCGGGTGGGGGAACAGGTCGGGGACACTAGAAAACGTTCAAAGCGGGTGCTTTGCTCATGAAGCACGTCGAGATTCGGCGTCTTGATCCAAGGATGCCCATGCTTGCCCATCGGACCGTATCCCTGATCATCGGTGATCACGAGTATAACATTGGGCTTCGAGCCAAAGGGCAAATCCTTGGCAACCAAAGCCAAGGAGGATGCAAGCAACGCAAGAGCGAAAAAGGAGGTAGGTTTCATACGGGTATGAGGTAGGTTGAGGGTGAAAGGTCAAGGTTCATTGGATGCATGGCTTGCCTTTCCGACAAGACAAAAAATATGTTCTTGGCGTTTGACGGAAGGGAGGGTGCGCCCTTAGGGTGTTGAGTATGAAGATTTTCGTAGTCATGCTCGCCGTGCTCTTTTCCTGCCTGTCGGTTTGGTCAAGAACCTTCACGAGCTCGGATGGCGTCCGTAAGATCGAGGCGAGCTTGATCGGGTTCGATGAACAAACCGACGTCGTGAGCATCCAGCGCGCAGACGGACGATCCTTCAATTCCAAACTGTCTGCCTTCAGCGCATCGGATCAGGCCTACGTAATGAGGTGGCTGGAAGGCACGAGGGAAAATTATCTATACGTTGGCAAGGAATACCCGGGACATTTGCAGATGTATCTCAAAATACTCAATGCGGGCGGGATCGGGTACGGTCAAACCGTACTTTATGGTCCAGGTTACGCCCCGATCGTAATCGGAAACGGCGCAACGCCTTTTCTCGCATGGGTCGACGGTTACGATCGATTGGGCCGCACTTACGATCGTTTTAATGCAACGCAAGTCAGTTTTGATCTCGTTAAGGACAATTGGCAGGCAAGAATAGCCTTTCGGGCCGGCTCCAACCGGACCATTAATACCGGCACCACTTACTTGCCGTCCGGAAACCTGTACGGAATCTCCAGCGTAGGTGGTCCCATTCTTTACCAGCAACCCCAAAGAATCGTGGTTGTGAACGGAAATCCCGCCAACAACCAAATTCTTGTTCTCCCCCGTGGACCAGCCCCCGTCTTTGTCAACCCGTTTGGCGGCGGAATGAGGATGTCCGGGTTCGGGGTGTCCGGGGCCGGGCTTTCCACTTCCTCCCGTTCCTTTTCTCGAGGCGGCGGGATTTCAGTCCGGATTAACCGCTAGGCAAAGAAGCGAGGATTTCTCTTTGCGGAAATTTTATTTCCGGATGGATTGAAACTTTTTTCGAGGACGCGCGTCTTCTTGTGTTGTAAAGACCGAAGATTCTACTTTTTCTTGTTCGATGCCCCCGCCCCTTTGCCAATTCCTGCGCCTGCCTGTGTTTATCACGGCACTCCTCATGACATGTCAGGGCTATGGCTTAAACAGGCCTAACGTGCTGTTGATTTGCGTTGATGACTTGCGCCCGGAACTGAAGTGCTTCGGCGCAAGCTACGTAAAGTCTCCCAACATTGACCGGCTGGCGCAAAATGGAAGACCTTTTCACAGACATTACGTACAAGCGCCCACCTGCGGCGCCTCCCGTTACACTCTTTTGACCGGGAAATATGGACCTTCCCACAACGGTGCCCTGTTCATTCGTTCCCAGAAGGTCGAGCATCCCAGCTTCCCCGCTTGGTTCCGGAAAAACGGATACGTCTCCGTATCAGTTGGCAAAGTATCTCATCACCCCGGAGGACGGGGAGGGCCAGACTGGAACGAGAGTGACAAGCCCGAGATGCCCGAGTCCTGGGATCGTCATCTCCTGCCCGCCGGATCTTGGCAGCACCCGCGTGGCGCCATGCACGGACTGGCGAATGGCGAAATCCGCAAGAACGCCAAGGATATGGACGTCTACCAGACCTTTGACGGTCCGGACACTGTCTATCCCGATGGTCTTATCACCAACGAGGCCCTTCGCCAACTCGAAGAACTCGGCAAACAAGCAGGCAAGAAACCTTTCTTTCTGGCCGTCGGCATCATCCGGCCACACCTTCCCTTCGGAGCCCCCCACCAATACGTAAAACCCTACCTCAAGGCAAAACTGCCACCCACGCCCCATCCACTCAAGCCTGCCGGCAAGACCACTTGGCATAGGTCGGGCGAGTTCATGAAATACAACCTCTGGAACCGCAACCCGAACACCGATACCGCCTTTGCCCTCGAAGTCCGTCGCCACTATGCGGGGTGCGTGACCTATGCCGACGCCCTCGTCGGCCGCATCCTCGACAAGCTCGATCAATTGAAACTGCGCAAGAACACGATCGTCATCCTCTGGGGCGATCATGGCTGGCACCTTGGTGAGCATGCCATCTGGGGCAAGCATGCCCTTTTCGAGGAATCCCTACGCTCCCCCTTGATCATCTCCTATCCCGGAATCCCCCAACCCGGCAATCCCACATATTCCATTGTGGAAACGCTGGACGTATTTCCCACGGTTTGCGAGTTGGCAGGCCTCAAGGTCCCGACCTACTTGGACGGACAATCCCTGCTGCCCATCCTCAGGAAGCCCGGGGCAAAAGGACATCCTGCCATTTCTTATGGAAAGAAAGGCACGCGTACGATACGGACGAAAAATCATCGTTTGATTACTCATGAAGACGGGACGATCGAATTGTACGATCACCGTTCCCCGCATGCTGAAACCAAGAACCTTTCAGAAAGCCATTCCGAATTGGTTACTCAACTGAATAAAACTCTCTCTGGCCGCCTTAACACTAGAAACTAAATGAATCTTAAAATATCTTTTCTGATCGCATTAAAATCCGCTTTTTTAACGCACTCTTTTATTCTCAGCCCAATGCTTAACGGGCAGGAAGACTATCAAAAATACGCGATGTTCGGGAAGACGGCCAAGCGGGCCGAAGCAACCGAACCCGTGCAAACCGCATTGCCCTTGAAATTGGGCAAAGGGACCCGGCTCGGGTTGGTCGGCAACACCTTGTTCGACCGGATGCATGAATTCGGCCATTTGGAGGCGCTCCTCCAGCAAGCTCATCCCGAAAAGGAGCTAGTCGTGCGCAACCTCTCATGGGCCGCCGATGAAGTCGACCTGCAACCCCGCCCATCCAACTTCGCCGACAGCGAGCAACACTTGACCGCCATGCAAGCAGACGTCGTGTTGGCCGCGTTTGGTTACAATGAGTCTTTTGCAGGCAAAGAGGGCTTGCCCGCCTTTCGCGAGCGACTTGCGAAATACTTGGAAGGCTTGAAGGCCAAGGCCTACAACGGGAAGAGCGCCGCCCGCATCGTACTTATTTCACCAATAGCCAATGAAAACGTAAAGGGAGTGGCCGCAGGTGAGATGAACAATGGAAACATCAAGGCGTATCTCAAAGTCATGAGGGAAGTCGCCGACGAGCAAAAGGTGGGGTTTGTCGACGCTTTTGCCGCGACCGAAACCGCCATGGCTTCACCCGGAAACGACCTCACCACAAACGGGGCTCATCTGAATGAAAAGGGCTACCAGCTTTTTGCCGCCACCGTATTCGAGCAGCTTTTCGCCAAGGACGCCCCCAAGTTGGACGAGAAGGTGCGGGAAGCAGTGGTGGAGAAGAATCTCCAACACTTCTTCCGGTACCGCCCCCTGAACACCTTTTATTACACGGGCAGTCGCAGAGGGAGTTACGGCTACTTGGACTTCCTTCCGGCGATGCGCAACTTCGATATCATGACTGCGAACCGAGACAAGCGTATTCATGCCCTGGCCCAAGAGAAGAAAGTACCTGCCAAGATCGACGATTCCAACGTCCCTGAATTGCCCAAGACAAAGGCGTCTCGCGGAGCCAACAAATGGATGTCCGCCAAGGACGAACGGAGTGCCTTCAAGGTTGATCCCCGGTTCGAAGTTACCCTGTTTGCCGGTGAAGAGCAATTCCCCGACCTCGCTTGCCCGATTCAGATGCGCTGGGACTCGCTAGGCCGGTTGTGGGTCAGTTGCTCCACGACCTACCCACATGTCTACCCGGGCCGCGCTCCGGATGACAAAATCGTCATCCTCGAGGATCTCGATAAGGATGGAAAGGCTGACAAATGCTCGGTTTGGGCGGAAGGACTGAACGTTCCCCTTTCCTTCGAATTCGGCAACGGGGGGCTTTATGTTTCCGAAGAACCGCACATGACCTTCCTGAAGGATACCGACGGTGACGGAAAGGCGGACCACCGGGAAACCGTCCTGACCGGATTCGGTTGCGAGGACTCTCACCATGCCCTTCACGACTTCGCCTGGACGCCTGACGGGGACCTTATCTTTCGGGAATCCATCTTTCATCACACCCAAGTCGAGACTCCATACGGCCCCGTCCGCCAACAAAACAGCGGATGGTTTGCCTGGGAACCGAAACTTCACCGCCTGACCGCATTCGGTACGCATGCAAGCACCAACCCTTGGGGCGTAACCTTTGACGACTGGGGTCAACACGTTGCCAGTTATCCGATCTTCGCCTCCGCACACCATGCCCTTGATCCTCCCTATCCAGAGCAGCACCCCAGACCCTCGGGCATGCAAGCGTACTCCGGGGTTTGCGGACAGGAATTCATCGACTTTCCCAATTGGCCCGAGGACCTCCAGGGCAGCATGGTCAAAGGGCGCTCCAAGTCGACCAACCGGGTGGAAATCCTGAAGTGGAAGGAATACGACTACGGCTACGAGGAAGAATACGTATCCGACATCATCTTCTCAACCAACCTCAGCTTCATACCTGTTGACTTGAGGTACGGCCCTCAAGGCGGAATGTACGTCTGCGATTGGTACAACCCCGTCAAGGGACATGCCCAGTACTCGTTGCGGGACGAGCGCAGAGACCGCAAATCGGGGAGGATCTGGAGAATTTTCCCAAAAGGAGCAAAACCCGTGCAGGCCCCCAAGATCAGCGGAGCCAGCTTGAACGACCTGCTTGAGATTCTCAAAAGGCGTGAATATCGATACCGCTACTGGGCCAAACGGGAATTGAGAGAGATGGATCCTGCCAAGGTCAGGAAAGCCCTCGATCAATGGGTCAAGAAACTCGATCCGAAAGATCCGCGCTTCAGGCATCATCAGGTGGAGGCAATGTGGGCATACCGCAACGTCGAACAATCGAACCTTCCCTTGCTCAGGGAATTGCTGGGCTGTGAAAACCATAATGCCCGGGCCGCCGGCGCCCGGCAACTCAGACACTGGCACGGACTCGCGAAGGATGGAGACCGCTTGCTCGCCTCCGCGGCAAACGATGAAAATGGCTTGGTACGCCTGGAAGCTGCGATTGCGTGCAGTTACGTAGGGACCGGGGAAGCTTTTGAGACTTTGGCCGCCCTGACCACGAAGCCGAACGAGAAACACTTGTCCTATGCCATCAACACCTCCCTCGGTTCCGCCCCCATACGGAAGTTCTGGAGTTCGGATACCGTCGAAAAGACCCATCCCGAGGTTCATGCCTTTCTCTTCCGCAAGAAGATCGAGAAGGAGAAAGCCGAGAAATCCAAAAGGGATAGTAAATTCGACCGTCAGAAAAACTTGCTCAAGGTCAAGGTTTCCTGCGTCAAGGAAAGGATGGTTTTCGCAACCGAGTTCATGGACAAGCCCAACCTCGGGGAATATAAAATTGCGCCCGCAGGGGATATCCCGGCCAAACCGAACCAACCGGTCCGCATTGAATTACACAACCCGGACGTCACTCCGCATAATTTGGTTCTGGTCCAGCCCGGTTCCCTTGAGGAAGTGGGATTGGCCGCCAATGAGATGGCCAAGGATCCCGAAGCCGCCAAGAGCGGCCAATTCATTCCGAAGTCCAAGAAAATCATTCTCCATACCAGGATGCTCAAACAAGGTGAGACTGAATTCCTCCGCTTCAAGGCGCCCAGAAAACCAGGCGTTTATCCCTACCTGTGCAGTTTCCCCGGGCATTGGACGATCATGAAGGGCAACCTCGTCGTAAAGTAATCAATTACCCGGACCAAATATTCCTATGAGACTGCTTCCCTTCCTCTTCCTTATTGTCCTTTCGCAGGCAAAGGCCGCGCAAAAGCAAACGAACTTCGTTCTGGTCATGGCGGATGACCAGGGATGGGGGCAAACCGGTTATTACAAGCACCCGGTCCTCAAGACTCCAAATTTGGACGAGATGGCATCCAAGGGACTTCGCTTCGACCGGTTCTATGCCGGTGGACCCGTTTGCTCTCCGACCCGCGCATCCGTGCTTACCGGAAGAACCCATGACAGAACAGGCGTATTCGACCATGGGTATGCCTTGCGCAAGCAGGAGAAAACTCTCCCTCAGGCGATGAAAAATTCAGGTTACGCAACGGGGCATTTCGGGAAGTGGCACCTCAACGGTTTGCGGGGTCCCGGGGTTCCCATTCTGCCCAAAGATCCCAACGGACCGGAGGCTTTCGGCTTCGACCACTGGCTTTCGGTCACCAACTTTTTCGACCTCAACCCTGTGATGAGCCGGCAAGGCAAGTTCGAGGACTTCAAGGGAGATTCATCCGAAATCATCGTGGAGGAGGCCCTCAAGTTCATGGAGAAGCAAGCCAAGGCCGACAAACCCTTCTTTTGCGTAATCTGGTACGGGACTCCTCACAGTCCGTGGATGGCCCTTGAAAAAGACTTGGCGGAATTCAAGGACTTGGATCAGAATTCGAAAGCCCACTACGCCGAACTGCGGGCCATGGACCGGAGCATCGGAACCCTTAGGGCAGGGTTGAGAAAGATGAAGGTCGAAGAGGATACTCTCCTCTGGTTTACAAGCGACAACGGAGGCCTGCCCAAGATCAAACCCACCACCACCGGTGGCTTGAGGGATTTCAAGGGGAGTCTTTACGAAGGGGGCATCCGGGTACCTGCAATCATCGAGTGGCCGAAAAAAATAAATAAATTTCGCACCACGAATTATCCTGCAGGGGCTGTGGACATCTTTCCTACGATCGCGGAAATTGCAGGGTTGCCGAACTCCTCCATGCATCAACCCCAAGACGGTCAAAGCCTCGTGCAATTGATGAAAAAAGAAATCGGCCCGCGCAAAAAGCCATTGATTTTTCGAAGCCGCGCACGGATGGCTGTAATCGACAACGATTGGAAAATCGTATCCCAACCACGCGGAGACAACCGAAAAATCGAGCTTTTCAACCTAGCCAAGGATCCATCCGAATCCGATGACCTCTTTCATCCTCAGCACGAGCAAGTGACCCGTTTGAGAAAGACCCTCGTGTCCGCAAGAACGTCAATCGACCGGAGCGTCCAGGGCAAGGACTACCCCGAAGGAAAGGTTCTACCCCAACCACCACGAATCTTTTGGACCGAAGTGCCTGAATACCAAAAGTATTTCAAAGCGTGGAAATCCAGACCCGAGTACGAATCCAGGTTAAGGAAGTTTTAATTGAAAATGAAATCTTCCAAGTGGATAATACTTCAGTTATTCCTTTTCCCTCTCGCTCTCTTCCCTACGGAATGGCCACAGGCTTCAGGGCCCGCAGGGGATTTCTCGGTCCAAGAAGACGGACCGCTCGAGTGGAGTGTCTCGCTTGGACGTAACATTGCATGGAGACTGACCTTGCCCGAGACCGGGCAAAGCACCCCCGTCCTATCAAACGGCAGGGTATATTTCACCACGTTGAAACCGGTTCGGGAAGATTCCTCCCTTGGCAAGGACGTCATTGCCTGGTGTTGCGATTCCGAAACCGGCAAGGTTCTCTGGAAAAGAGAAATTCCCGGCAAATTCCCCCTCAGGTTATCGGGATGCTTCAGCGACAGCAGTGCCCCTCCCGCGGTTTGCGACGGAGAACGCGTCGTTTTCCTGAATGCATCGGGTAGAATTACCTGTTTTGATCTCAAGGGAAAGGTATTGTGGTCTCAACCTTTCCTAAGCGTTGGTCGTACTCTCCCTTTTTTGCACGAAGGAAAATATATTTATACGCGTCAAATTTATCCACCCGAACCAAACGGGAACTTTCCTCACAAGTATGCCGATTCGCCCAAGGAAAAGTGGACCCAACTTCAAGCGCTCGATATCCGCAACGGAAAGGTTGCCTGGACCTCCCAATGCGGCGTGAACATGGGGATGTCGACTCTTCCCCAAAAGAGGAAAGACGGACGAATGGTCGCCATCGTCGGCCGTGGGGGAGGCCATGGCCCTCCGGAAAGACCTTTCGGAATATCCATGGTCGATCTAAAGGACGGAAAGACCCTTTGGACACTCCCTATCGATGGTTTTATGGCCACGATGACCTACCGATTGACCGGTGGGCAAGCTCATGTGTTTCATGCGACCGAACACCTCTGCGTGGATGAAATTTCCGGGAAGGTAGTCAGACGAATCTCCCTTCTCGACAAGATCTCGGCTTGCCGGATGATCAAAGGCGAAAGAATAACATCGGTCGAAAGTCATTCCTCAGAAAACCCATCTCCTTTTTACAAAGATTTAAATAAAAAGAAACGCGCCATTACTCAGGGGTCGAATCTTCTGGTCGGAAAGTATCATTACTTTCGTTGCTATGTCCGACCTTGGTTGGGTCGCGTAAACCTCAGCAGCGGAAGGGTGGAATACCTCGAGCTTCCTCTCCAAGTTTCAAGAACAAAGGAGCAGGAGGAGTACAAGTGGTTTGTTATGCCGGAAAAAAAGAAGGATCCCGGACTAACGGCTCAGGGGATTGCCCCCAACGATATGCTTAACTCAAGAGGATACAAAGTGGTCGGAGACAAACGCTCGCACGGAAGCGGTTGGGGACACGTTGCATCCCCCATACCATCCGTAGCCGGCAACCGCCTTTACCTTCCCATAATGAATGGTACCGTTTTCGTGATAGACGCTCAAGCGGACACACTTGATGAAAAGGCCATTTTAGCAGTAAACGATCTCGGACCGGCGGGCGGTTCGTTTACGCGCTCAAGCCTTTCATTTTCCAACGGCAACGCCTTTGCCCATACCATTAAAGAACTAATATGCATAAGAAAATAAACCTCTTCGTGATGCTGATGCTCGGCCTGAGCCACCTATTGTTGGTTGGACGGCAGGCAAAAAGGCCCAATATCATCTTTCTCTTCACCGATGACCAGTCCAGCTACTCGCTGGGCTGCTACGGCAACAAGGACGTGAAGACACCGCACATCGACAGCTTGTCTTCGTCCGGCATGACCTTCGATCACCACTACGACACCACCGCAATCTGCATGGCCAGCCGGGTCAACGTAATGACGGGGCTCTATGAGTACCGCCATGGTTGCAACTTCGACCACGGCCCGCTGACCGAGAAGCTCTGGAAAACCTCTTATCCCATTCGCCTGCGTAAGGCTGGCTACCTCACGGCATTTGCCGGCAAGTTCGGCTTCGATGTTCGCAAAGGAACAGGAAAAGGGCAGAAGTACTTGCCGGTGGAGGATTTCGACAAGTGGGGTGGTGGCCCGGGCCAAACCAATTACGCTACCGCCAAAAACCCCAGCATGAAGGCCTATGCCAAGAAGTACCCGCACT
>JABGWD010000326.1 GCA_018645725.1 Opitutia bacterium | reverse complement strand
TTGATCGGCGAGGATGCCGGCGGCCTGAGCAGCTACCGCTTCATCGACATTGGCCAAGCTCGCCAGCGTCTTTTCCAAATCCCCATTCGTTTGCTCCACCAACTCCCTTGCGTATCCATTGGGGAAGGTGAATAAACCGTCCCCGTCGCCATCCAACCATACCGGGTTGGTCGCGCCCAAGATGTGCGGAATGTATTCGTTGGTCTTGTGCTGGTAGGGACGCGGAATTTCCCAATAGGGCTCCGTCACTCCCGGGCCTGCGGCAATGGCGACGAGATAAAGATCATGCTTCGGACGATCCATCACGTGCCGAAGGTTTGCTTTTAGAATCTTGTCTTGGTCACCCGTAAGATTTTTTTCGAGAATTGGAATTCCGTTGGCATAGAGCGTTACCTGGTTAGCTACCGTCCAACGCGGACCGAGCACGTCTATCTCGACCATTACTTTTGCCGGCAAGTTCGTTGCGAGATCGCCCACTTCGAATTGCTCGGCGACTTTTATCTTCGTCAACAAGCCCATGCTTACCAAGGCACGCCCCTCCCGGAAGGAACGGCAAGCTGAGGAAACGTCAATTTTTTCCGCATCCTTATCCGGACAGCGGAGGTAGGTACGTCCTTGGCCCAATATGTATCGATTGACGTCATGCGTATCACTTGAACCGACCGCAGTCACCCGCCTGCCTGAATTGAGCAAGGCGAACCAATCCCGAAAAGGCCCCATCGGATCTGCTTGCAGGGCTGCGGAAGTAATCACTTCAATGGCATCGATATCCAGACCACCGTCTCTTTGGCTTTTGCCCGTGACGGGATTGAAGTGAGAAGGATCGGTTGGGGAGAAATTGGAATGAACGTTCCTCGGGTGATTCAGCAGGACCACTTCCACACCAGGCGTGGCGCGGATCGACTGGAACAATTCCGGCCAGCTCTCCGTCTTGTGATTGGGCACGGGGGATCCTTTTTTGATGGGGAAGGCGTTGAAGTGTCCCACTTTGGTCGTTACCTCGTTTCCGATTACCGAAGTGAAATGACTGAGCGCTTCGGCCGAACGTTGGTAAGAGGTGAAATCGGTATGGTGATTGTGATCGGTGGCGACCGGCAACTCGATACCTTCACCCGCAATGGTCGGTATTCGTTCCTCTACCGTAGAATCTCCATGACCGCTGAAAGTTCGAACGTGAACGTGGGGGTCACAGCTTACCCATCCCTCCGTGGGCACTTCCCTGCCGATCTTGAGGGTTACCTTCTTGGTCTCTCCCCGACCGACCGTGACCTTGACCGTATCCACACCGTACTCAAATCCCCTAGTGGCATGAACCACGTACTCTCCAGGCAAGACCCCCACCTTGCATTTTCCATCCAGCGAATAGACGACCCCCGGTCTGACCGCCAAACGGGGGGAAGGCTCGACTTTCAAGGGCATCAGGAAATCCTTGGCGTCGGTTATGGTGAAGCGACAGGGCAAGGGAGCGGAAGTCTTCTTGTCAAAAGCGCTTACTTCCAGGAAGCTATGCGAAAGAACTTCGTCCACCGGATCCAATTCGACAAAGGCTCCGCCTACCAAGATATCATCGACTGCGGTAGGCGCTTCGATGGCAAGTTTGTTCTGACCATCCTTCAGCGTACCGGCCGGGACTTTTAGGGAATGCAAGACCTTGGATTCAAAGCGTTCGAGATTGCCCAGGCGTTTCCCGTTTACAGAAATTCGCCAGCCCTGCTTGACGTCATCTTGGTGCAAAAAGAGAGTGGCTTCCTTTCCGTTCGCCTTGGACTCGAAACTTACGGAGAGATTTCTGCCATGAGGTGTTTTTCCCGAGAATTCGGCCCACTCGGGCAAGCCCTTTGTCCCGAGATGAAAGATCTTGTCGGTAACCGTTATCTTTGCCCAAGCAAAACAGGGGCAAAGGACGAGAGCCGTCATCAGTGCCTGAATTTGTAACCTACGGATTTTTTTCATCTGACTACTTGGCAGGTTTTACCTCTGCGGACCATTTCTCATGCATCTCGAGCAGGCGAGCGACTAGTTCCGGTTTTTCCTTGGCGTAGTTCTTACGCTCGGGTTGTTCATCATTCACATTGCCTAGAAAGGAAGCCTTGGTTCCCCGCCCGATCAACTTCCATTCTCCTTTGCGCACCGCCCATTGGGTATGCCACTGAAAATGAAGAACGTCTCCGTATCCTGACTCGGCTTTTGCTGAGCGGATGAGAGAAAGTACACTGTGCCCGTCAAGCTTGGGATCGTCCTTCTTCCGTTCGATCCCACACAACTCCATCACGGTGGGCAACCAGTCCATGGAGGTGACCACCTGGTCGCGAGTCTCGCCCTGCGGAAGCTTGGTCGGGAAACTGATGATTGCCGGCACACGGATTCCACCCTCCAGGAAACTCCCCTTCTGCCCCTTCCATTTTCCGGTGAACCCCCCTCCGCTGGCTCCGTAGAAATGTCCCTTCGGATGCCCGCTCTTGTGGTTGTCCACCCGGATGCGGTTTCCGGTTTCCTCGGAATGCCCGTTATCACTCATGTAAATGAACAGGGTATCCTTGCGAAGCCCGAGTTCCTCTATTTTGTCCACCACCCGACCGACGTAGTGATCGGTCGCATGCATGATGGTGGCGTAGGACTTCCTCGCCGGATCCTTCAGGTCCTTGAACGGCTCGGCAAATTTCTCCGGAGCCTGTTCGGGGTAATGCGGGATATTCAAGGGAAAATAAAGAAAGAAGGGCTTGTCCTTGCTCTCTTCGATGAAAGCGATCGAACGCTCGGTCATGAGCTCGGGAAAGTACTGGCCCGGGGCCTTCACCGGGGTGGTCCCCTCATACAGATCATGAAAGCCCGTACCGTGAAGAAAGTAGTGGTTGTAGTTGTCGATGAACCCGTCCCGAATACCGAAAAATTCGTCGAAGCCTTGTTTCTTCGGCCCGTAGTCCCGATGCGCTCCCAGGTG
>JABGWD010000325.1 GCA_018645725.1 Opitutia bacterium | reverse complement strand
GCCCTGATCGGAGAAGACCCGACCCAACTGGGCAAGCTCAACCAGATCATGGACAAGGCGATGAAGGGACATCCTTACGTCAAGGCGCCCGTCGACGTCGCGTGCTGGGATATTCTGGGCAAGACGGCGAACCTGCCCGTGAGCGATTTGCTCGGGGGAACCTACGGGGAAGACTTTGTTCTTTACCGGGCAATTTCCCAACAAAGCCCCGAGGAAATGGCCAAGAACGTCACGGGCTACCGGGAGGAAGGATACCGCCGTTTTCAACTGAAGGTCGGGGGCGATCCGGATGTCGATATCGAGCGCATCCGCCAGGTGGCCACCGTCCTCGAGCCCGGGGACAAGCTTATTGCCGATGCCAATACTGGTTGGCTCAAGCACGAGGCCATGCGCGTCGTGGGCGCGGTCAAGGACGTGGACGTCTATATCGAACAACCTTGCTTGCGCTACGAAGACTGCCTGTCCGTTCGCCGCCATACCGACCTGCCTTTCGTGATGGACGAATCGATCGACGGGATACCCGAGATTCTACGGGGCGAACAAGATCTCGCCATGGACGTGGTGAACATCAAGATCAGCAAGTTCGGTGGTCTGACCCGGGCCCGTCAGGCACGCGATCTATGCGTTTCGCTTGGGCTCGTGATGACCCTCGAGGACACCTGGGGCGGAGACGTCGTGACGGCCGCCATCGCTCACTTGGCCCACAGCACGCCGACCGAGTTTCTCTTTACCGCAACCGATTTCAACAGTTACGTGACCCGTTCCATCGCCCATGGAGCTCCCCAACGAAAGAACGGTCGGTTGGCCGCCCCCCGGACCCCGGGACTGGGCATCGATCCGATCGAGGAGATCCTTGCGGGCGAACCGGCTTTGGAAATCAGTTAAGCTACGCCCTTTAACCAAACGAGGATATGGACATTTTCATCGATGCTCACCAGTACGGCGGAATCAATGAAGCCAGGGACAAGGCCCACGCTGCGTCCGAGAAAGCCAGACGGACCCAGGAATCCTATTTCGAGCTGAAGAAAAAACACGACAAGATGGCCCTCGCCTGCCAGGCCCTCCTTGAGATCGTGCAGGACAGGCTCGAGGTGAGCGACAAGGAGATCGAGGAGAAAATCCTCGAGGTCGACCTAAGGGATGGTCAAGCGGACGGGAAAATGGGCATGCAGATCGTCGAGTGCTCGAACTGCGGGCGAAAAACCAACACGAAAAGAGGCAACTGCTTTTACTGCGACACCCCGACCGGGGACAAGAACTTCTTCGGGTAGACGGCAACCGGGGCAGGATTCTCCGTCTAGGCGGCAGCTTCCCTATCCGGATCCTTGAACGTGAGTAGAAAGACGACCAAAACCACACCCGCCATGACGGCAGGGAAATACCAAACCGCCGGCCAATCCAGAACGCCGTCGGTGGTTTGCCGGACGTTCCACCAGCCATTGAGCAATCCGCCGATGAACATGCCCACGCCCAAGGTGACAAAGGCGATAAACCCCTGGGCAGCCGAACGGATGTCGTCCGGAGCCCGCTTGTCGACGTAGAGTTGACCGGCAAAGAAAAAGAAATCATAGCAAATGCCGTGAAAAAGGACGCCCAGGAAAGCGAGTGCCTGGGCATCGGGTCCGGCGTTGGCGAAGAGGAGGTAGCGCAAAACCCAGAAGAGCATCCCGACTGACAGAATCATTCGAACCCCGTATTTTCTGAAGAAGAAAGGCACCAACAGAAGAAAGAAAATCTCCGAGACCTGTCCGAGGGTCATCACTCCTTCCGAATTTCCGATATCACAATAACCGAGAAAAACATTGGTTGACTGGAAGTAGAAAGACAGGGGGATGCAAATAAGCAGGGAGCAGATGATGAAGACGGCGAAGGAACGGTCCTTCATCAAGCGGATGGCCTTGAGTCCCAGGACGTCGCCCACGGAAACCTCCTTGCCCTTGAGCCGGGGAGGCGTGTGAGGGAGGGAGAATGCGAAGAGACCCAGGATTACCGAGGCAATGACACCAAAAACGTAAGGCCAGGTAGTCGAGCCAAGTTCCTTGACGGCATCACCCGTGGGTGCAGCCTCCCCTCCCATGAACGCAGGAAGTTGCCATACGAATTCTTCCGAAACGAGAAATCCTCCTCCAACGAGAATTCCTGAAACAATCCATCCGATTGTACCAAGGGTTCGTACGGGCGGCGCATCCCTCTGCGGATCCTTCACGTTCTGGAAGAGCAAGGAATTAACCAAGGCCAAGGTCGGCATGTAGCATATGAGATGAAGGAGCAGCCAAAGGAAGAAATCGTTGAAGTGGACTGCCTGCGAAGTCAGGTAGAGAAAAAGAGCGCCTAACAGGTGAAGGACGCCCACCACGATTTGAGTTGGAAAGAAGCGGTCTGCAATCATCCCAACGATAAAAGGCGAAACCATGGCCGCGATGCCCGTCGAGGCGTAAGCCAGGCCAACCGGCGTAAGAAAGCCCCAAAGTTTCCAATCCCCGGCCCCTTCGATATTTGCCAAGTACTTCCACATCGGAACGTACCAAACCCCCCAGATGAAGAACTGGAGGAACATCATTATACAAAAGCGGACAGTGAGCGATGATTTCATAAGGACAATGGTTACAGGCTGATCGATTCATCTTAGGGACTCGCCCTTGGTTCAATCAATAAGTAAATGCCCTCGTCCACAAACAAGACGGGGTTCCGTATGGCGAAAGCGAAACAATAAGTTTCGGAACTTGCCAAGATTTGAGGCAACGCAGTAGAAAGAAAGGACAATGGCACTTTTCAACTGTCCGATATGCAACGGCGCCGTAAGCCAAGAGGCGGCCGCCTGCCCGCATTGCGGCCACCCCAACCCGGTCGACCAGTCCATGATCGAGGCCCGGCGGAGGGAAGAAGATCGTCGGCAAGCGGAAATTCAAAGGCAGGCTGCCCTGCAAGGCAATAGGCAGCCTGGACAACAAATGGCAACAAATGCAGGGAGTGAAGCCCCCCCTTCCGGCTTTCGCAAGCTCTGTCCGATTCTGGCCATCGTATGCGCCTTGATCGGCACTTTGTTGCTTCTGGTCTCGGTTTTCTTTGAATTTCCCCAATTCGATTTCTGGTGGGAAAGGATGGCGATCGACCGTTTCCTATACTTTTTCATAACTGGAACCATTCCCTTTTTCCTGGCTCAAGCCCTCATGCTTTTTGCGAATCTTCAGGGAAAAACAAAGCTTTGGTCTGGAGCGGGTCTTTTGTTCACTTTGGCCGGATCCTGTTTTTACTTCCTGAATTTAACCTACTTTAACCTTTTTCATTACCAGTACGTGATGGAAAAGGGATGGGATTCAAACTGGTGGATCGAGTGGAATTTCGGTGCCATTTTTTGGCATGGTGGAGATTTTTTGTTTTTACTTGGGACAGCCTTGCTTGTAGCGGCATGCTTGAGTCATAAAAACAAGGTCTTTGGAATTCTTTCCATTCCTCTTGTTTTGCTTTGCTTCCTCGTTGCTTTCGAGAAGATCCTGACCTTTCAATTTGAAGACCCTTTCGGGAGGCTGAGCAACGACCTTGGATTTCTGAACAAATCATTTTGGGTCATCGATAGCGTTTTATGGATGCTCGTCATCATCCTGTGCGCCATTTCAACGATGACCTGCCCCAAGGCTACTGCCGGAAAGGAGTAACTGAGTATCAATTCACCACAAGGAATGTGGATTGGCCAACCGTAATGGCGAATGCACTTGGGTTGCTTTCGGCGGGCAGAGACAAAAGCCCGGCGGCAAAGATTACAGGGTTAAAACTTTTGCAAACTCTTGGCTCGCCCCTGCGGGGAGTAGTGTTGTTATCAGAAGCCGGAAAGAACCGCCAATGCAACTTGCAGAACTATGACAACAACCCAAAGGACAAGTCCTATGATTCCACAAATTTTACCTCCGTTGGTGGCACCCCGGCCAACCGGGTCCATGGTGCCGGCATCCATCTCCTTCAAGTCGGCTGACCCCATGATCAAAGCCGCTATGCCAACTGGTCCGCAGCAAAGGATGCTTACGATACCAAGAATAAGAATTAAAGTTCCTCTATGTGCTTTCATAAGACGAAAATCCCCAACTTTGAAGGCATCGTCAACCTATTTATCAATTAACAGAAAATTTTCGTTCAATCATGCCGGCAGGGACAGACCCGCAAGAACGTAACAAACACTTCTTCATCCGGGAGCCAAGGCCGACCATTCGGCTTCGGATGCAGAAGACTTTTGAAATTCCATCAAGATCTTCCATTTCCCGTTCTTCTTGACGAGGAGGGCTTCGAAATGAACATAGTCCCGTTTCCATTCCTCCCCTTTCCTCTTGCTCGAGTATAGAAAAATCCCCGTTTCGTGGGCGGTGTCCTTTCCCTTTATCCGCTCGGAGAAACGAAATTCGACTTGAGCCTTCATTTTTCCGGCTTTCGTATCGGCAAATTCCTTCCCCCACCGGACCAAAGCCTGACTGAGCAGTTCGGATTTTGCTCCTTTGCCACTCACCAATACGCCATCGGAGTGACAGGTGGCGCGGTAGGCTTCCAAATCGCCGGTCTTGACCGCTTGGGATACCCGTGCCCAGTATTCGTTCAGTTCCATGGTCAAATCTTTACCTTGAAGGAAGCCAGTGAAACCTAGAATAAAAAGACAGGCAAGCGCTCGTTCGATTCTCATCCAGCCCAACTTAGCCAGTTGGTTCTTGCCCCGTTCAAGGTTGGACGGCTTCGCCGTTCTCCACCAATCTCTCGACCGCTTCCCCGTTCTCATAGCGGAGTTGAGAGAGGATTTTGCCTTCATTGTCCCAAGTGGTGTTCAAGCCTTCAAGCTTACCCTCCTTGTGATGGGCCTCGTAGGACTTCAATCCATTTTCGGACCACCAGGTTTCCTTCCCTTCCTTTAATCCGGCTTTAAACTCGCAAAGCAGAGATTGAACCCCACTCTCGTGGTATTCCTTCCTCTCCCCTTCAAGAAAACCATCATCATAGGATTGAACTGATTTCAGAGTGCCTTGCTCGGAGAAAATCCGGACCTGTCCGTTCAAGTGGGATCCTGTTTCGCGCCGATATTTAACGGGTTGATCAGAGCCGATCTCGGTAGTCTCCCATGCCCATTCCTTCCAATCGCTTTGGGTTCCGCTGAAAATGAACGCATCGCTTTGCGAGACGTCGACCGAGCCAAGCAATTCGGAATAGGCATCATAAGGATTTGGGGAAACCCCGGATGGATCCACGGGCTCGGAGTTTCCATTCCAACCTTTCATTGACTTGGTGACAACGCCTTTTTCATCCCACCAATACGCCGTTCCCACCCGGAATCCATCCTGATACTTGGAATAATGCTCGAGTTTGCCGGAGAGAAAGTGCCTCAGAACCTCACCCGAGTATGGCATTCCATCTTCTTTTTTCCGCAAACGGCCTAACTCGATTGGATCGGTACCGGGGTCGGAGGCATCCCTCTTGACCGAATAATCCGGTCCCGCTCCTTCGGGAATTTGGCGGGCCACTTCGACGACCTCGAAACCTTCCCTGAAGACTTGGTCGTACTGGAAGGAATTTCCCGTCCATTTCTTCGCGGGGACGGGAGGCTTTGGCAGGACTGGGGCACTCGGACCTTTTTGCACGGGAATCGCGGCAGATTGGTTTTCGTCTCCGGTATTGTCCGTGGTATTGGGATCGTCTCCGCACGACCATAGAAAAACAAGGACAAGGAAGATTGGGAACAGGTTTCGCATTCTCATGCATTCATTAAGAAAGAGGACCGCACGGTTGACAATAGATTAATAACTTGAAAAAGCGCCTTTCTCCCAAAGAGCGTCTCAAGGCCTCATCCAAGAAAGCTCATCCAAGGGCAGGTTTCTGACCACTCCATAGGCAAGGGTGACGAAAGCGAGAACCAAAAGGTATTTCGACAACCTTTCGGGAACATCGAACTCCTCGTTCTTCACGACACCAAGCCAAACCGAACGGACCAAAAAAAAGATTACAAAGGGAAAACAAACGATGAAAAGCGGATTGTAGCCAAAGGCTTTGCTCAAGTCCCCTTCAATCAACGCATCACACGCCCGGGTTGCCCCGCATCCCGGACAATACAAGTCAGTTGCCTTGTAAAAGATACAGGGAGGGAAAAAGCCGGCCGTTACCGGGTCAAATTTCCACAACAGAACGATTGCAACCAAAGCGGCTGCAAGGAAGGCGACCCAAACCGCCCTCGGGGAAATTGCTTTGATGGAAAGGGACACCGAAGTCGCTGACAATCAATAATAGTATTGATTGCTGCTTTGAACTTGAGCAAAACCGACAGCGAATTGGATGAGGACGCTGATAATGGTTACTACAATACCGATTCCAAAGGAAACCCAACACCATGTCTTGGCCTTGTTCGCGGAATCGACTGCACCCTGATAATCTCCGGCGGCATATTTTCCATCGACTTGGGACGCGTAGACGATTGCCACGATCCCACAGGGCAAACATCCACAGCAAACAGTGGTAAGGATTGCCCATACCAAGCAATTGTCCGGTTTGGGCGGTAGCTGACTTGCGTACTGTTGATCCATTCGTTGATTAAGCAATAAACAAATCAACCCAAGCAATCAAAAAAATAAAAACACCTTGAGAAAATTGATTGTGGCTCAGAAGATTACAAAGGATACGCCGAGTCAATAGGTGTATGGATCTTCGTATTGAGGAGTGTCGTACATGTATGGATCATCAAAAGCATACGGATCATTGATTCCAATGAAGAACATAAGCAACAAACCGAGCAAGCAGAGAACGAACCCAAGAATCACCAAACCCATGCTTATCCATCCCCAAATCTTGGCTTGCTTGGCCGAGGAGATGGCTCCCTGAAAATCGCCGGAGGCATATTTTCCGTTCACTTGACTGGCAAAGACAATGGCAACGATCCCAAAAGGCAGATTGATCCCCGAACAACACAAAAAACCCAACACGGTCGATAGGATTGCCAAAACCAAATGGTTGCCCGGCATAGGTGGGGGCTGACTTGAGAACTGTTGATCCATTCGGTGATTAAGCAACAAACAAATCAACTCAAGCAATCAAAAAAATAAAAACAAACCTTGGGGAAATTGATTGTGGTCCGGCGGATTGAAAAGATACGCCAAATCAATAGTCGTACGGATCGGATTCCTCGTATTCGTATGAATCATATGTCCCGGCGGGATACAGATCGTCGTACAGACCGGGCTGTGACGTTTCAAGGAAGAACGTAAGCACAAAACTGATCAAGTTGAGAACGAACGCAAGAATCACCAAGCCCATGCTTATCCATCCCCAAATCTTGGCTTGTTTGGCCGCGGAGATGGCTCCCTGAAAGTCACCGGAGGCATATTTTCCATTCACTTGGCTGGCAAAAACAATGGCAACGATCCCAAAGGGAAGATTAAGCCCGCAACAACACAACAAACCCAACACGGTCGATAGGATTGCCAAAACCAATTGGTTGCCAGGCATAGGCGGTTGCTGATTGGGAAGCTGGAACTCCATTGCTTGATAAGCAAAAAAATACGCAAGCCAAGCAATCAAAAAAAATACAAATTCCCGTTCCGTCATTTCAATCCCCCTGGACAGCAGCAGGTCTGTCGACAAGTTCCGTAAACTGGCTCGGGAACCGGATCGTTTGCCCGGCTTGTTCATTTTCTTGACTGAAAGTTTGAACGAATCGAGCACCCGGCCCATCAAATGAGGTTACCTGCGCGTTCGGGAAAACGCTCGGGTTGCTTATGAAAGGGATGTGGAAAGTGAAAAGTCAAGGCAGTGGATTACGATGGGCTTGCATCGTTTGGTGCTTTTGGTTTGCGCTTGGTTTCGAGCTAAGCGAATTGATCAGGGTCAGCCAGGGGAAAGCCGCAGACACGATAAAGCAAACCGAGGTGATTCCAACCGAACTAATCCCGGAATTGGCCAATCAGGCTTACCCAGTGGAAGAACTGCAGTTCAGGGGGGAGGATGGATGGGAGTTGGTCTACTCACCCAATTCGAGCGTCCCGTTCGATGGGTTGGCCGCATCTTTTCACGACAACGGCCAGGTCGAGAAATTGTTTTTTTACGAGGATGGGGTGCTCCATTCGGCCCGGGGTTGGAACCACCATGGTGAACCGAGCGCCACACGTGTCGAAAACGGGTGGGGCTTCGTCATGGAACTCGAAGACGAAAAAGTCGGCTACCTTTACGACCGGGGCATGCAAATCGCCTACCGGGGAAGAACGGATTCGGGCAAACTGTACCGCAAATCCTTCGCTGATGGCATTCACGTCGTGTTTTACTCGAACGGGGTAATGCGCGAACAGGGAGCCTTCTCGAACGGAAGACGTCATGGAATTTGGAAAACGTGGAATACGGAAGGAGGATTGGTGAAAGAATTTCACTTCGAAAGGGGTTCCTTCGAAGGCGTTAACCGCGAATGGCATGAAAACGGCGCGATCAAGAAAGTCTTTCCCTTCAAAGATGGAAAACCGGACGGTGAATGGACTGTTTTCGGATTGGACGGCGAAGTCCTCTCAACGAGTCATTTCGCCGAGGGCAAACCCGAGGGCAAATGGAAGACGCTTCACGAGGATGGTTCTCCAGGGTTCGCTGGCTCGTTCGAAAACGGAGAGAAAACGGGAGTGCACAGGTGGTGGAAAAAAGACGGAAAGCTCCGGAAACACTTTCTTTATCACAATGGAAATCCCATTTACTGAAATCCATCCGACTGCAGAGCATTCCCATTCCTTTCATCACCATGCCATTCTATTCTCGAATGGCGCGGGAGCTGGGATTCGAACCCAGGACCTACGGCTTAGAAGGCCGTTGCTCTATCCAGCTGAGCTACTCCCGCATCACTGAAAGAAAATATAGGAGAGGGAGTTTTCCGCAAGTTGAAAGCAAGGCAAGGAGACAAACGGGTTTTCGGAATGATCTTGCGGAAAGGGAACTCAGTGGTTTTAGCTCTGTCCAAGCCAATGCCATGACTGATTCCGAAAAACCAATCGAGCCCTGCCCCATTCCGGAAACGTCAAAGCTCGCGACGGCAAGCATGATCATGGGCTTTCTCGGCATTCCCCTGATCGGTAGCATCATCGGACACTATGCCCTCTCGAAAATCAATCGTTCGGACGGGGCATTGAAAGGCAAAAAGATTTCCCTCACGGGAATTTTCCTCGGCTATCTCAATGTTTTGCTGATTTTGCTCCTGATCGTACTCGTAAAATATTTTATCGAGGCATGGGCCCGGCTGCCTTTCTAAGCAATTCGTTCGGTTCGGGTTTGTCTCATTCGAAATTTTTCTTCAACCTGCAACAATATCTTTTGTCATATCAATCATTTCCCGGAAAGTAATCTCAACCATTCGTTCATCATGAAAATCAAATCTTCTCTCTGCCTCTTCGTTTTCACCTGCCTGAGCGGAATTTCAGCCTATGGGCATTGTCAGGTCCCATGCGGGATTTACGCCGACCAACATCGCTTTGAACAAATGCTCGAAGATCAGGCCACCATCGAGAAGGCAGGCAAAATGATTGCCGAGCTTTCCGGAAAAAACGACGCCTTGTCTCACAACCAGTTAAGCAGGTGGGTCGCGACCAAGGAGTCTCATGCCGGCAACGTTCAAAAAGTGATTGCCGAGTATTTTCTGGCTCAGCGCATCAAAGCAACGGCCAAGAACTATGAGAAACAATTGGTTTGCGCTCATGCCGTCATAGTAGCCGCCATGAAATGCAAGCAAAACGCGGACGGGGATTCCGCCGCCAACTTGAAAAAAGCAATCTTGGCCTTGCACAAGGCTTACGAGGGAAAGAAGTAAAGAAGCACCCATGAGCGCTCCGGAACTTGGTCTCTACGTTAGCTCGAATGACGTCGATCACGGCCCTCTTTCCCTCAAGGAGGCGACGGAGCGCGTGAAAAGCGGGGAATTCAAACCCACCGACTTGGCATGGCATCAGGGTGTATCCGGTTGGATGCCCCTTAAAGATCTTCCTGAATGGAATGCAATGCAGACAGCCCCTGCTCTTCCCCTTGCCAAGAAAAAAACCGCTGACCCCGCGACCGAAGATTCGAATCCCGCAATGGGATCTTCCCCCAAGAAGGAACCGCTCCGGTCGGGTTCTCTTGACCAACGCAAGGACGGGAACACCATGGAGGGATTTGCGGATGACAAGAAGGTTGTGGAGCCTCAGGGCGGAGGTATTGTGAGCATAATATTGACTGCCTTTGCCTTGTTGATCTTAGTCGCGGCACTTGCGTTAGCGGGGTGGATCTGCTTCAAAAAGTGGGACGAAATCCGCATCATTCTGGAACTCCAATAACTCACTCCACCACGCAAGCCAAACTCCTGACTTCCACGTTGAATCGGGAGAAGTGAGCCCAAAAAGCCGACGGGACCTTCCGGCTAGGACTCATCGGCGGACGACGGGACCAAATCGTCTTCCCTTATCTCGATTCTTTCGAAGCCAAGGGTTGCCCCGGTATCGGGATCGATTTCCACAAGACATCCCTGAAGACCGACGTCCCCTTGGGCAACGGGGCATTTCCGGGGCAAACCGTCAACGAAACGTCCGACGCATGCCTCTATGTCACGACCCAAAACGGATTCCCTCGGACCGGTCATGCCCAAATCGGATTGGTAGGCGGTTCCGCCCTTGAGAATTCTTCCGTCCGCCGTAGGCACATGGGTATGCGTGCCAAAGATCAAATTGACTTTTCCGTCAAGGAACCAGCCGATGGCTTCCTTTTCAGAGGTTGTTTCGGCATGAATCTCAACCACCAGAGCATCGGCTTCATCCCTTAGCTTTTCGATCAGGCGATTTGCCGTATCAAAGGGACAGCTAACCTTGGGGCCCATGAAGGTCCGCCCAAGGACCGTAAAAAGACCAATCCGCTTGCCCGCCGAGCAAAGGACGAGATGATCCCTCCCGGGGTTCGAGGAAGGCAGGTTTGCGGGTCGACAGACGAAATCGAGTTGATCGATTTCCCGCTCGAAGTTCATCTGATCCCAAACGTGATCGCCAAGAGTAATGGCATCGACCCCGGCTTTGCGGATTTCCTCCGCGGTCTTGGCGGTAATACCCGCACCTCCGGCTGCGTTTTCACCATTGGCAAAGATCAAGTCGGCATTCAACCGCTTGCGAATTGCGTTCAAATGCGACTTGAGAAAAGTTCGACCGGGCCGGCCTACGATATCGCCCAATACTAGTATCCTCACAGTTTACCTACGGGGTATCCTGATAATAGCAAAGCAAACGGTCATGAACGAGAAATACGATATCATCCCGCCCATCGCCGTTCAGGTCGAGGACGTAACCCTCCCGGGGCTCGAATGCGCTACCCTTTTTGCCTTGATAGTGAAGGTTTTCCTCAAAAACCTTGAAATGCAAAACGCTCTTCCAACGTTTGCTTTTTTCGTCAAAGGCAAGGAATTCCAAAAAGTGCCGCCGACCGTCTATACAGAGAAGATCAAGCCTGCCATCGTGATTGAAGTCCCCCCAATCAACCGCCGCATGCTCGATTTTGGGAAGATCAGTCAAGTAGCGCGATTCGACATTCAGGGCAAGTCGCCCACCGCCTTCGGTCATGAGTTGAAGAGCGCTTTTGCCAAAAGCAAGCAAAGAGTGCTTGTCTCCGGACGAATCCACAAAGGTTTTGACGGGCAAGACAGGCTCATCCTCCATCTTGTATGCCGAACGATAGTTCTTTCCTGCATCTTTCTCGAGTGCTTCCCAATATCCGCCCGAGTGATAATACAGCAACTCGGTCTTTCCATTCCCATCAAGATCAATAAAGACGGGAACCGACAAATCCCCCTGCGGTTCGGTTGCGTTGAACTGTTGGGAGACGATCAGTTCGTCCTCGGACCAGTTCAAGGCTCTGACCTGACCCTTTCCGGCTACGAGAAGCTCGGGTTTTCCGTCCCCATCCAAATCCGCCGAACCGAGACGAGATGGAACAAGTTCCGAAAGTACGCTTTTGCGAATGGACGAATCCTTGCATGATTCCTTGAACTTGCCTTCTCCTTCGTTAAGAAGAACCAGAGAGGGTTCGCGTTCGGAGAGAACGAGAAAATCCATGGATTCATCCTCATCGATCAGGCAGGGGAAAATTCCGGATGGTTCGCGCCGGAAATCCAATTCGATCTCGGAAAGCAAGTTGAAAGACTTCCGTCCCTTGACCTGCCAAACTTGCATGGAGAAATCAGACCGCTCCTCCACGACCAGGATGATTTCATCCTTTTTGTCGCCATCGACGTCCGCGGAAAAGGCATCCACTGTCTCCCCTTTTACGGGAATGGGAACGGGAAAGCCAAAACTACCCTTGGACGGACCCCTTTCGCGGCTGAAATGGGAGAGTCCGACAAGGTTCTCTTCGGGACTCAGAACGAGTAGTCCGACCGCTTTCGGGGACAACCGAACCTCCGAAATGGAAGTGATCCCGTTGAGGGAAGGATAAGGGACTGGGTTTGAAAAGCCCATCCCGCTTCCTCCTGAGAGATAGAGTACTTCACCCTTGGTTGAGGAGGCGGTCACGACGTCTTTTTTCCCATCTCCGTCGAAATCCGCATAAACCCAGGATGTCCGTTTTTGATCTTGTGGAAACACGTCGAAATTACTGACGGAAAGCCCGTCGGCTTCATCCTTTCTTTCTTTCGAAAAAGAGAAAACCATCGCTTCGCCGGAAAGCCTGTCAATGGAACAGAAGCGAACCGGCGCCTTGCCTCTTTTGCCCTTGGGCAAAGGATTGAAGGATGAGCCCAGGGCAAGATCGAAGGAGCGTTCCGGGCCAAAACCATCCGGACCGCCGTGACGGATTCTCAAAGAACGGTCCGAACCGGGAGCGAAATAGAGCCAATCGAGATGCCCGTCTTCATCAAGGTCGAGCAAATCCAGTCCGGTAGCCCGCTTCGAATCCTCCCGGAAAAGCCTGGACGGATAAAGAGGCTTGCCCTTGGAAAAAGGCAAAGTTTCCAACCCTTCTTCAGTGAAAAGAAAGATCCGGGCAGGCGAGTCTTTTGATTTGGCAAGAATCTTGATCGCCTGAGAATGAGCCTTCAAAGTCTTCGTCTCGATTTCGATGGGCTTGCTCCACTTGTTGTCTTTTGTCCTGAAATGAACGAGCAGCCCGTCCTCCGGACTTCCACGAACAAGATCGGTTGATCCGTCATCGTTAAGGTCGCCGAATGCAAAGGCAGTCAATTCTTCCGAAACAAAGAGGTATTCCTTTACGTAAGGAGCGTCTTCAATGGGTGGTTCCCAACGGTCAGGTTGGGCGGATCTGACTCGTGGTGGTGCCTTGCCATCCTTCGTACGGTAAAGAAACTCGATCCTGGAACGATCCAAATTGTAATAAGCCAAATCTTCAAAGCCATCTTTGTTCAAATCGTAATGCTTGAGAATCCGGGCATTCCATCCGGCTTTCATCACTTGGGGAGCGGAAAGCAAAAATTTTGGACTGTCTTCCGCAATCAGGCCACTGGCAAGATGGAAAACGGATGCCCCGAAAGCGAATTTTCGAAGAAGGGAAATCACTTGGACGACCGCGGGAAAAGAGTTACTTTCGAAATCAAACCGCGTTTGACGTAGCTTGCCCAGCCCAACATGAAGTAGGGGAAATCCGGAAGGTCATCGGACTTCAAATCCAAGTCTTCAACCCCGTCTTGCATCATTTCATCAATCATGGGTTCGAGCATTTCCATGAGTTGCCCGAGATCGAAGTATTCGACTTGAGAAACCCGATCAGGAAAATCCCTCAACGCGCTTTTGACGTCTTTTCTGTCCCAAAGGCTCTTTTGGTCGGATTGCATCCGATCGATCGCCTGATTGAGAAACTGATCTTCACCCATCGAGAGAAGCAACCACTTTCCAGTCACTGCATAACTGAGTGAAACACCTGACTGTTCAAGCCCGCGCATGGAACGAATGAGCGTGCCCTTGTGCTTCCTTTCCTCAAACATATCCGCACCCTTGGTTGCTCCGTCTATGGTCGCCCGCAGGGCTTGATCAAACAATTTGGGATCACGCAGGGAAATGGCATAGACTTCACTGGTGGGAGAACCGTCAACGTCAAGTTCGTCAAGTTCGTCATCGTCCGAAAAAAGTCGGCCGACGTTTTTCGCCCAATCCGTATTCAAACGGGAAAAAGAAACAATGTCGTCACCAAGAGAACCAAGTACGTTTTTTCTGAAAGGAACCCCGATTTGATCTTCAAAGGCTTGAATTTGAGAATTCACGAGCAAGAGAAGTTGAGGACTCATTTCCCTCATCATTTCCTCCATCTTGGGCCACAACTTCGACAAATCGTATCGAGCCGAGGAAGCCGACATGAGACTCGATGGAACGAACGGATGAAGATTCGCTTTCTTTCCGTCGTCTTCCATCAAGGAAAAGATTCCGTCGTACTTGGTAACGAAAAAGGCGCTCGAAAGGGAGAGAGTTTCATCGGACGGGTCAATTTGAACCCCAAAACAATCCATGGAATCCAGGCCCAACGCTTCCATCAAGACCTCCGTCTTCATCCCAAAAGGATTTTCGGGAAGCTCGAACTTCGGGTCTTCGACAAGCTTTTCCATCATGGCAACCAAGGGCTTGAAATTCATGAAGAGACGGGCATCGCCTTCCCCGATCTCATCAAACAAGTCCAGGTATTGATCGTTGTCCGAGATTGCCTTTGATGAAATGTCCCCGGCCCCGAGAAAGAGCGCTTCGCGGACAGGCTCCTCCCCACCGAAAATCAGATGAAGGATTTGATCCTTCACGAAAACGGCCGCCTTCTCGTTGTCCTTGCTTTTGTTATTGCCGATCCAATGAACTTCTGTTCCTTCCACCTTCGACCGATCCCACCCGAAGTTTCCGCCGGTGCGCTTGACTTCCTTCTTCATCCATCGGAGGGTTTTGACAAGATCCTTGTCGGTCTTTTCAGTCTCCATAAGGAAAACCACCGTCGGAGGAGGCAGGTCATTTAATTTCGTACCGTCGGACAAAGCCCCGAGCATTTTCTCGAATCCGCCCATGGACATGGCCATTCCACCATCGAAGGAATCCCTCCAATCCTTCATTTGTTCGATCATTTCTTCAAGCGCGGCTTCCTTCTCCCCGAATCCGCTTTCCAACTGATCCTCCATCCATTCGTTCATTTTGCTCCAAGCGGGACTTTTTGAAAAAAGGCCGAACGGCCCATCCTCGATTTTTTCCGAAAAGTCACTCCAATCATCGACCGAAACAACCAAAAGCGAGTCCCCGGGTATCCGGTCGAGCAGTTTGGTCCCGGCAAAGAGTCCGTCGGAAAAACCAAGGAGGAGGAAGAATGAAAAGAGGGAACCAAGGATGGGTTTCATAATGGAATAGTTGTCTGTTGAGGTTAGCGGGGAGGAGGGAGGTACCGATAACCGGCATTTGGATTGCGGGGATCGAAAGCAAAGGCATCACGATTCTCCAAAAAAGTCTTGAGCTCGCGGACGGGAATCGAAAAACCCAGGCCTTCGGCACCGGTGCTTACTACTTTCATGTTGTTTACGCCAACCACTTGACCGCGATAGTTGAACAACGGACCGCCCGAATTCCCGGGACTGATCTCGGCCGTGGTCTGAATGTGGAGGCGGTCCTGAATGATGCGGTTACGCAAACTGACGATGCCCTCGGAAACACTTCTTTCCAACCCCAATGGACTACCGATTGCAAAAACCCGTTCTCCTTGCCGAAGCTCAGCGGAAGAACCGAGGGGGACAGTAGGAAAAACTTTGTTCGAATGCCCCTCTATTTTGAGCAGAGCCAAATCGACGTTACCCCCGGTCGCGACAATCCGGACGTTATCGTAGTTCTCCTTGATCAACTCTCCGTTTTTCTGAGTAAATTGAGTGATGGATACCTGCCTTTCTCCGGCAACCACGTGATCGTTGGTGATTACGTATCCGTCCTCATGAATCAAAAAACCCGAACCGAGTCCGATCGGAGTGCGTATCATGACCACGCATTCTCCAAGATCCGAAACCAAATCTCGAAGTGGTCGATTCTTCAGCTGTTGGTCGGTCCGGTACAAATCGCTTTTCTTGGCCGCCCCAAGGACTTTCCCCGATTTCACTTCCTTGACCTTCACGCATTCCTTGGCAGGAATTTGCAAAACCGTGAAACCCAGGTCGAGGACCCAATGATCCGCGCTTTTTTTCAAGACTTCTCCGGAAACCGAGGCCCCGGATTGCAGTTCTATTTCAACACTCTTGGCGGAAAGAAAAACAGGAAGACCAAATAAAAAGAAAAGGAAGGTTTTGCGAAGAAGGCACATGGAACCCGCTATTTATGATATGGGAGCGGAATGGCGCGAGAAAAATCTGCTCTTATCGTGGATAATGAAAACTTGCCTGGGAGCAGTTTCCAAAACTTGCCCCGTGCAAGGCAACTGGTTTTGATCCTTGCAATTCGGTATCCAAAACCATCAAACGGGTACCTCCGCTTGAGGATCTTTCGGTAAAGAACAAATGCCGTCCGTCGTTGGCCCAGCAAGGCTGCATGCCGTGATTCCTTCCCCCGGTCAATGCCCGGCTGGTTCTGGAGGAAAAACTATACTCGTATACTTGAAAGCCCCCACCCACTGCAGCCGTAAAGGCAATCTTCGTCGGGTCGGATGGATTCCAGCTTGCTTCCGTGCAGTGCGAACTGACGTTCGTGGGGATTCGGGTCAGGCGGCCGGCGGAAAGGGACACTTCGTAAAGCTGGGGCTTGCCACGGCTGTCGGAGGTGACGATTAACCGGCGACCATCGGAAGACCAGCACGGCCCGGACTCATTGCTCTTGTTCTTGGTGATTCTCTTTGGCTTCGATTTTGGGGTAGCGGCAAGCCAGACTTCGGGATTACCGGAGGTTGAAAGAATCATGGCCACTTCCGAATTCCGTGGATTTTGGACGGCCCGCAAGTTACTTCCCCGGTAATTCGCGATGCTGGAAATTCTTCGAGAGGCAATATCCAAATGCTCGATATTGTTAAAGACCTTTCTGTTACTGGTAAAGAAAATGCCCTTTCCTGCATTATCCCAACTTGGATTGAAGGTAATTTTCTTAAATGAAGTATGTGGCTGAGCCGAAGTCATCAAAGAATTGGAAACGAAAATCTCCTTGTTTCCCGAAAGCTTGGACAGGTAGCAGATCTTGCCGGAAAAGAAACCGGGTATTCCGAGAATTGCTTGGACCATTCCGTCACACCCCTTAAGGACGGCACCATCGATTGAACTCCCTTGCACCACGAAGCTTTTGTAAAGCTTCTTGGGGATATCCGACGCGCCTTTCGAAATTTCAACTTTCACTTGGTTACCTCCGAGAGGAGAAAAATATACGCTGTAGCGACTTTGATTGGGGTGAGCCAACCGCAACCCACCGTGTACCGAAACCGCCTTGGCAATCAGAAGAGCCAAGGATTTTGGGGTCTTGCCCAAATCCAAAGGCACTTGCTTCTTTTTCAGCTCGGCCTCAATCGTACCCAAGATGATTGTATTCCCACCTTGGCCATACAACGGGCTGCCGATCACAAAGGCAACCGCTGCAAGCGACGCTAAAAAAACAACCTGAGCCGATCGAAGACCGCTCAATTTCCATCCATTCGATTCCACATTCATTTGCATAACATTTGAAAACCCGCCAAAGTCAGCAAGCGCAAAAGCTCGCATTCATCGTTTTTGACGAACGATCTCGCCAAATCGCTCAATCTTTTCTCAAACTTTTAATTTGCCCAACAAGTCTCTTCGGGCATTCTCAAACCTTTTGCCATGTCCAACGATCTTCTTCTTTCCTTGCTCGCCAAAGTCAAATACCCCGGATTCAGCCGGGATATCGTTTCCTTCGGATTGATCCAGCAGACCAAGCTCGACGAAAGCGGAAAAGCCTTCGTGAAACTCGAGCTCAGCTCGAACGAGCCGACTCTTCCGCAAACGCTCAAAAAAGAGATCGAAAAAACCTTGCTCGAGGAAGAATCCATCCGTGAGACCGAGGTCCAAATAGTGGTCAAGGGCTCAAAAGGAAAACCGCAAGCAAGCGGCGGTTCCGAAAATGAACGATCATCCTCCATGGGCAAGGTCAAGAAGATCGTGGCAATCGCCAGCGGAAAAGGTGGTGTGGGAAAATCGACCCTTGCGGTCAATTTGTCATGTGCCTTGGAAAAGCTTCTTTCCTCCACGGGAAAAGAGGGAAAGATAGGCCTGATGGACTGCGATGTCTACGGACCTTCGGTTCCTCTTTTGATAGGAGCATCCGGACAACCCCAAAGCATCGCGGAAAACCTCATCTCTCCAATCGAGAGCTATGGGATCAAGGTTATGTCAATGGGATTTCTGGTCGATGAAGAGACACCCATCGTTTGGCGGGGTCCAATGGTCATGAAAACAATCCAGCAATTTTCGGACAACGTCGACTGGGGGGAACTCGATATTCTGCTGATCGATCTTCCCCCGGGCACGGGGGATGCCCAGCTTTCCCTCGCCCAGATCCTGCCTTTGGATGGTATCGTTCTCGTCACAACCCCCCAAAAGGCGGCCGTGGACGTGGCGCGCCGGGGGGCCAGAATGTTTGAAAAAGTCAACGTTCCGATTCTCGGGGTTGTCGAAAACATGAGCTACTTGGAGGATGAGGATTCACAAAAGAAATCCTACCTTTTCGGACAAGGTGGAGGCGCAGAGACCGCTCTTGCCCTGCAAACGGTTTTTTTGGGAGAAATCCCATTGCACCAAGAAGTCAGAATGGGAGGCGACCATGGCACGCCCATAGTCGTGACGAACCCCGAAAACTCAGCTAGCCAAGCAATTCAGGAGATAGCGAAGTCCCTTGCCGGCATATTGGGACTCTGAATAAAAATCAGTTCTTGATCTCGCGGTGCAAGGTATGCCTGCGCAGAAACCGGTTGTACTTCTTTTTCTCTACCGACTCGGTCTGAAGTTTCTTGTTGCGTGAGCTCATATAGCGAGAAGGAGGCTTTCCTTCCTTACGGGCTTCGGTACATTCAAGTATGATACTTTCTCTTGCCATGATGAGGTCATCTTGTCATTTAAAACCCGTTCGATCAACGCAAAACTTTGCATCCGACCGAATAGTGGCTCCAATGGGCAGTCGTTTTTATTATTTGCAAAAACCGTGAAGCCCCACCATTGTTTCCTTATGGAATCACCATTGTACGACGGCATACCGAAGACTTCCGATAACGTTCATCGGGAAATGCAGCTGGCAAGAGAGGACAAATCCGACCTTGAAGTTCCCGAGGTCGGCGTGGACAGCTCGCTGAGAGTCACCAAGTCCCCCGAACCGATCGAACTGTCCGGTGCCCTCGCCAACGACAAGACGCTTGCCGAGCAAATGCAACATCCTGTTCCGGGCGACCCGATGGAAAGCGTCGACAACGTGGATGATGCAGGGATTGATTCCACCCGCGAACCCGACTGGGCAGTAGTCGAGCCATCACAATTGCCACCAGAACCACAACCAAGCCAATTTCACAACGATCGGTATTGGGAAGAAAGAAGCCTGGACCGAGAACTTCAGGACAAGGATTTGCAGGACGAGATGATCCGTCGGGAAACCGAAGATTTTGACCGGGCGGCGGAGGCGGCGGAAGATTTCAGCCGACCCAATTCGAACGAGGTGTTGGATCCTTATTACCAAAGTGGTTCCGACTCGTCCAATCCGCCTTCCGGGGGGAACAGTTTGGATTCGTTCGTATAGTTCATAGTACGAAATGCAATTGTCACCGACCAAGATCGAGTTGGTGGGAAATACCCTCGCCCTCTTGTGGCCCGATGGAAGCGAGCATTATCTTGAGCCTTCCTTCTTGCGCCAACACTCGCCCAGTGCCGAACAAACGGGAGAAGCCGATCTTTTCGGGGTGGTTTCCGGAGGCAACCCCAACGGGGATTACTCGGAGGTTGGAATCAATGGATTCGGTTACGTGGGAAACTATGCCATCCGCATCCAATTCAGCGACGGTCACTCAACCGGTATCTTTTCTTGGGAGTACCTTGCGGAAATCGCCGGGAAAACGGACGGGGATTGAAGCCAAGCGCCTCTCAGGCCAAACCACGTTCGCTCGACTGGGCGAATTCGATGATTTCCTCGGAAACCGCCTTGTTTCCTTTGGAAAACTCATTCTGAAGGTAATCTATGGCCTGACTGCGGTTCAAGTCACTCTTGTAAAGGACTTTGAATACCCCCCGGGCGGTCTCGACGTCCTCACTTGAAAAACCGGCTCTCTCCATGCCGACCTTGTTGATGGAACGGACTTCGGCAGGGGCTCCGTCCGCAAGCATGAAAGGAGCGACGTCCTGAACCAGTTTCGAGCAAGCCGACACCATGCAATGCCTTCCAAGGCGGCAAAACTGATGAACGCCTGCACCCCACCCTATGTTGACGCAATCATCAACCCGGACATGTCCGCCCAAAGCGGAATGACTGCTCATCACCAAGTTATCCCCAACGATGCAATCATGAGCAACGTGACTGTAAGCAAGAAATACGTTTCCCGAGCCAATCACGGTCTCGTCATCCGCATTCGTGGCAACGTGAGCAGACACGTATTCACGGAAAACGTTATCGTCCCCAATCGAAAGGCCTGGCTCTCCGCCTTGGTATTTCAAATCGTGGGTAAGGCCGCCAATCATGGCATAAGGATAAACCGTGTTATTCTTGCCCAGGACCACCCTTCCCTCGACGGAAGCATGGTGACGGATCCGGCAACCATCACCTATTCTGGCCTTCGGTCCGACGATGGAAAACGCCTCGACCAGAACGTCTTCCCCCAACTCGGCGCCCGGATCAACGATCGCTTGAGGGTGGATGTCCGTTCCCATATCAGGAATTCCCCCCCGCATCAGCAATGGCAAACATCAAACTGGCCGAAGAGACCGGTTTGCCGTTTACGGAGCACTCGACGCTGGCGGTAGCCAATTTGTTCCCCCGCACCTTTTCAAGCTTGGCGGTGATCTTGAGTTGGTCACCCGGAACCACCGGCTTCCTGAATTTCACCTTGTCCGCACTCATGAAAAATGCGACTTTCCCCTCCGCCGAGCCCCTCCGGAGTAGCAGAATCCCCGCCGCTTGAGCCATCGCTTCGAGTTGCAGAACCCCGGGCATGACCGGATGACCGGGAAAATGCCCGGCGAAGAACGGTTCGTTGATGGTAACGTTCTTGATCCCGACCAGCACCTCGTTTTCCTCGATGGAAATGACCCGGTCTATCATCACGAAAGGAAAACGGTGTGGAAGCACGTCCAAAATCCTTCGCACGTCCAACTCCGTTTCGTCTGGCAAGACGAAGGATTTCGGGTCGTCGCTTTTGGATTTGGCCGGTTTCGCCCCGGTCCCTTTCATTTTTTCGAAAAGCTTGTTCGCAAGCTCGGCATTCAAGGCATGCCCAGGCCTCACGGCAATGATATGGGCCTTCATGAATTTTCCGATCAGGGACAAGTCTCCAACGATGTCGAGTATCTTGTGGCGCACGAATTCATCATCGAAACGAAGAGGTTCCTTGGACAGGATCTTGTCGCCCTTGATCACGATTGCACTATCCAGGCTCCCTCCCCTGATCTTTCCCATTTTGAGCAACTCTTCGATATCTTCGTAAACGGTAAAGGTGCGGGCCGGGGCAATTTGAGCCAAGTAGGTTTCGGGATCAATTTCGATGGAAAGATGCTGAACGTGACTTCCCCGGTCGTCCGCAGAGGTACAAGTGATCCGGAAACCGTCGTAAGGCAGAGCAATCATCGAACGATTGCCGGAAGTCACGGACACGGGTTCACTCAAGGTGAAATAATCCCGTTCCTCCTCTTGGTCGACAGGCTCGGCTTCCAATGCCAAGTTGGCAAAGGGTCGGGCCGATCCATCCAAAATGGGTGGTTCGCTCGCATCCAAGTCAATGACTGCGTTGTCTATCCCGCATCCGCTAAGAGCACTGAGAACATGCTCGATGGTGTGAATCTTGGCATTTCCATTCGTTATGGTCGTGCTGCGGATCAACTCCGAGACGTTTGAGGCCAAAGGTTTGATTTCGGGTTTCCCGTAAAGATCGATCCGGCGAAAAAGATAGCCCTCATTCGCTTTCGCAGGCTTTATGGTAAGAGTCACTTCCTCTCCGGTATGCAATGACTTGCCCTTGATCGAACGCTCTTTGCGAATGGTCCTTTGTTTGGTCGGCATATGGCGTTTTCTGTTTAGCCGAACAGTTCCATTCTGTAAAGAAGGAAGGCAAACGGAATGCTTGCAAAAGCCAAATCTCTAAATTATTATCAGTATGTGCTTTTAAAGAAAAAAAACCTCTCCCGAAAGTGGAAGAGAGAGTATTACCGATTTATTGACGGCGTCGTTCGCTCCCACGGAATACAGAAGTTTTTCATGCGCCTGCTTTATCTGATATGCTTCGTCGCCACCGTGATCTTGGCGGCTTTGCTCTATGTCAATAGTTAAGCCTCCGCCAAATATCAGTTACACCTTAATTCCCCGGCAAAAGGAAAGTACCCTCGTCCAGTTTCCCACGCCTAAGAAGATCCTCCCAGTTCTTGTAAGCTACCTTCTTGAGCGGATCCGCCACTTGAGTGTCTTCGGCAAGATCGATAAGCCTGTCGTACCGGTTCTTTTCCCGGAGAAATTCTCCGAGGATTTTGTTGGAAGAAGGACGACCCGACAAGGACTCGAACAATTGCTCGGCCTCGACGATTCTCTTGCGTTGCGATCCCTCTGAAACAAAGACCCCGGATCTGCGCAACTTCTTTAGCGCTTCTTCCAAAACCGCGTCATCAAGGGCAATGCAGTTCGAGGACAAAGACAACCTCCTCAACTTGGGCAAGTCCAGAATAGGAGTGAGTTCGTGGATGAAATTATTCGACAAAGCAAGTGCCCGGAGTTTTTTCAAATCCTTTAACGAATGAAGCCGGTAAACTTGATTACGTTGAAGCCTTAATTCGAGTAGACTTGACAAGGCGCTCAAAGGACGGAGATCACAAATCATGTTTTCCTCAAGATAAAGATGCTCGATCTTCGGCAAGCCTTCCAATCCGTCCAGGGTGGTGATTCGGTTATCCGAGAGGGCTAACCGGATCAAACCCTTGAATTCGCGCAGGTTATCGATTTCATCCAACTTGTTACCCGACAAAAGCAAAAACTTGAGACTGGGCAGACCGGAAAGGGAAAGGGTGTTCGTGAGAAGGTTGTCGTACAGATACAGGTTGATCAAGTTGGGCAGAGACCGGAGCTCGATCAACGGATCGGTATCCCTTTTGCCATTGCCGCTCTCGTCCTTCAACTGATCTATGCCCGGAGTATATTCCTTGTCCTTGTCGACGTCCACGTAGGATTCGACCCTTCCGAGTTGGTTACCTTGAGCGGACAGGGTAACCAGGTTTCTCAATTGCCCGACACCCTCCAAATCAATCAGGGAATTCCGGGAAACGTCCAGGTGACGAAGGGAAGTCAGATGACCAACCCCCGAAAGCCCGAGCAATTTGTTGTTTGCAACCGAAAGTATTTGCAATGACCAGGTTCCCCGATTGATTCTGTTGACGACTCCGGAAAGCTTCACGATCAAATTGGCCTTCCCTTCCTTGGTCAAGGACCGGGACTGAAGGGCAACTTGGATTTGGGAAATTTCCTTTTTCATCCGGTCAAGCGAAAGGGATTCGAGAACGGAAAGATTTTGTATTCGGTTACCCGAGAGATCCAACCTGACCAAATTAGGCAAATCGGCCAAGGGAGAGATATCTTCGATCAGGTTTTGTCGCAGGTCGAGGACTTCCAAGTTTTCAGCAACTTCCAATCCGGTCAAATCTCTGAGTTGACGGTTGCCGGCATCCAGAAACCGAAGGTTTTTGGCTACCAATTCCTCGGTTAGTTCATCCCTGGGCACCCCAAGGGTTTCCGCCAATGCCTTTTCGAGACCAGGCTCAGGCACACGAAGTCTCTTTGCCTCTGCAAAAGTCGCGAATATCGACGACAAAAGCAGAAACAAGCAGAAACAATTTTTGGGGCAAAATACGGCAAGCATACTCATCACGCCTGCATAGTCGGATGAAAATGGAAAATCTTTAACGAGAATCAGCGCAGACGGGCAATCAAGTCCTTCGACTCGACTGAATCTCCGACTTGAACCAAAATATCGTCAACGGTTCCGTCTGCAGATGCGTACAGGGTCGTTTGCATCTTCATGGCTTCCAGCACGGCGATTTTATCACCCTTTGAAATAGACTTCCCCACACTGGTGGCAATGCTGCTGATCATGGCAGGAATGGGAGCTCCCACGTGCATCGGGTTAGACGGATCGGCTTTTTCCCGCACCTTGGCATCTCCCTTGACCGACCTGTCCTGTACCATGGTCGTACGGGCTTTTCCGTTTACTTCGAAAGTGAGGGAGCAAATACCCTTCTCGTCGGGATCACCGACATGCAACAACTTGACAAACAAGGTCTTTCCCTCCTCGATATCGATGGATATCTCTTCACCTGGCTCCAATCCGTGGAAATAAGCGGTGGTAGGCAAGACGGAAACGTCGCCGTACTTAGCCCGGAAATCTTGAAAATCTTCGAAAACCTTTGGGTACATCAAAGATGAAAAAAGATCATCCTCGGTTATTTTTCGGCCAAGTTTGCGACGGAGAGCACCCGCGCTCTTCTTCAAATCGATTTTTTCGGCGGAGGCTCCCGGCCGACCCCGCATAGCTTTTCTTCCTCCAAGAATGACTTTCTGAACGGCCTTTGGCCAACCGCCTTTGGGTTGTCCGAGATTTCCGGAAAGAAGATCGATTACGGACTCTGGAAAACCGGTCTCGGCAGGCAAGTTCACAAGATCCTCGGGTTTGACTCCCTTGGTAATGAGAAAGATCGCGAGATCCCCCACGCTCTTGCTGCTCGGGGTCACCTTGACGATGTCGCCGAGCATCTTGTTTACCTCACGGTACGTTTTGACAACGTCCGGCCATCTTTTGCCCAATCCAAGGGCACCGGCTTGTTCGCGCAAATTCGTATATTGCCCGCCGGGCATTTGGTGATCAAAGACTTCGGCGCTGCCAAAGGGCGGAGAACTGTCAAAGGGCGAATAATACTGCCTGACTGCTTCCCAGTAGATCGAAAGCTCGTTGAGAGCCTTGACGTCCAAGCCGGTCGAACGGGGGGCATTCCGGAGAGCATGGACTACCGAGTTCAAGTTGGGCTGACTGGTACAGCCCGAAAGGGATGAAACGGCCAAGTCAACCACGTCGACCCCGGCCTCGGAGGCCTTGAGGACGGAGGCCGAGGCAATTCCACTGGAATCATGGGTATGAAAGTGAATGGGAAGGGACACCTCGTTCCTCAATGTCTTGACCAGGCGATAGGCAGCCGTGGGGTGACAAAGCCCTGCCATGTCCTTGATCGCAAGAATGTGAGCCCCCATTTTTTCCAATTCCTTGGCTAAGTCGACGTAGTACTTCAAGACGTACTTTTCTTCAGTCGAGTCGGTAAAGTCACCCGTGAAACAGACGGCGGCTTCACAAAGGGAGGAAGTCCGCTCGCTTACCGTCTCCATGGCGACCTTCAGGTTGGGAAGGTAGTTGAGGGAATCGAATATGCGGAAAACGTCCATGCCGGCTTCCGATGCATGTACGACGAATTCCCGGACGACGTTATCCGGGTAATTCGCATAACCAACCGCATTCGAACCTCTCAAGAGCATTTGAAAAAGCACGTTTGGAATCTTTTCCCTGAGTAACCGAAGCCGGTCGTAGGGGGATTCCCCCAAAAAACGCATGCAGGTATCGAAAGTTGCCCCGCCCCACATCTCAAGACTGAACAAACCGGACGTTCTGCGGGTAATGAAGTCCGCAACGGCAAGCATGTCATAGGATCTCATGCGAGCGGCAAAAAGAGACTGGTGGGCATCCCTCAAGGTCGTGTCCGTTACCATCAGGGGCTTTTGATCCCGAAGCCACTTGGAAAACTTTTCGGCCCCCAGGGAAAGCAACAAATCGCGGGACCCCCTGGGCGGATCTTGCCTGGAATCAAACGAAGGTTCGATCAACGGCAATGGATTTTCCATACGGATACGGCCCTTGACCTGAGGATTGCCGTTCACGATGATTTCCGCCAAGTAGCTCAAGAGCTTGGAAGCCCTGTCGCGGCGAGCCTTGAACCTGAACAATTCGGGCGTGACGTCGATCATCTTGGTGGTCGCCTTCCCGGCAACGAAATCCTTGTGATTGATTACGTTTTCAAGGAATGGAATGTTGGTCTTGACCCCCCTTATTCTCATTTCCCGCAAGGCCCTGTGCATCCGGTCCAATGCTTGCGGGAGATTGGGACCGGAAGTAGTCAACTTGACCAGAAGGGAATCGTAAAAGGGAGTAATGATGGATCCGGTATCCCCCATCGCTCCGTCCAGACGAACCCCAAAACCGGCGGCGGAACGATAGCTGAGAATTTTGCCATAGTCGGGAGTGAAATCCTTTTCGGGATCCTCCGTCGTGACACGGCATTGCACGGCGCAACCGTTTCTCGGAATGTCAGCCTGTTGGGGAATCCCGATTTTGGCAGAATGCAACCCCTGGTTCATGGCCACCAAAATCTGAGACCGGACAATGTCTATCCCGGTAATCTGTTCGGTCACGGTGTGCTCGACCTGAATCCGGGGATTCATTTCGATGAAGAACCATTCGTTGGTATCCTGGTCCAACAAAAATTCGACCGTGCCCGCATTGTCGTAGCCTATCTTGCGGGCCAACTCGACCCCTGCCTGACACAAGTCGGAAACGACTTCCATCGGAATGCCGATTGAGGGCGCGACCTCGACCACTTTCTGGTAGCGCCTTTGAACCGAGCAGTCCCGTTCGTGCAAATGCACGACGTTCCCCTTCCGGTCACCAAGTACCTGCACTTCCAAGTGCTTTGCCCTCGCAACGTAACGTTCGAGAAAGACCGCCGAGTTGCCGAACGCGCGCTCGGCTTCGCCTTGGGCTTCCTCCAGCATGGCTTCCAAGTCTTTTTCCTTCGTTACGACCCGCATCCCCCTGCCCCCTCCGCCAAAGGCAGCCTTGATAATCAGGGGGAAGCCTATCTTCCGTCCCCATTCAATTGCCTCGCGGGGCTTGGAAACGGCTTTGGGCGTAGCAGGCAAAGTGGGAACCCCCGCCTTGTCCGCGGCTTTTTTCGCAGCCACCTTGTCTCCCATGCTTTCGAGCAATTCCGGTCGCGGGCCAACGAAGGTGATGCCAGCGTTTTCACAAGCCCTTGCAAACTCAGCGTTCTCCGACAGGAAACCGTAACCCGGATGGATGAGATCAACGCCCTTGTCCTTGGCCAGAGAGATAATCGAATCAATGTCAAGGTAAGCGGCGACCGGTCCCTTCCCCTTCCCTACCAAATAGGCTTCGTCCGCCTTGAATCGATGGACGCCGAACCTGTCTTCCTCTGCATAAATGGCAACCGTCCGCAGGTTAAGTTCGGTCGCAGAGCGAAAAATACGGACGGCAATTTCACTACGATTGGCAACAAGGAGTTTTTTCATGGAGAAAATTTAATGATTACGTAAGCAAGCTTGAAAAAAATGCCCTCAAGGCAGGAGGTTTTCAACGTAAAAAAGGAATTAACCTAACGAAGAGCGCTGAAAGACCAAAATGAGGGAATCAAACCAACTGTCCACCCATGAGCGGATGCACGCCAGATAAAGCAAACCCGCCAAAGCGAGGTAGGGGCCAAAAGGGACTTCCTGCCCCCAAGCCAAGCTTTCGGCGTCATCTTTTCCATTTGATCTCATCCTGCCAATCACCATCAGCGGAAGCAGGATAAAAGCCCCCAGCGTAGCTCCTCCGAAAATGGCGAAAATAGCTCCCTTCCAACCACAGAAGGCTCCGATACAGCCCATTAATTTTACGTCTCCTTCGCCCAAAGCTTCTTTTTTCAGGCCCTTTTCAGCAAGGATACCGATCCAGTACAGGGAAGCGGAACCAACGAGAAGCCCAATCAGAGAATTCATGCCTCCACCCAAGCGATCCAGCAATTCGCTCGAGTGGCGGAGCAGGTGAATGGAAGGAAACGCCATGGACAACAGTACGCCACCTACGGCTCCCCCCATGCTGAATCTATCCGGAATGATCATATGCTCCACGTCAACCACCACCACCGCAATCATGAGCCAAGCAAAGATGCATCCGGCGACAAAAGGTCCCAAGCTCGGCATTTGCGAATACCTGTGAAAAAGAAAACCGAAGACCATCGCCACAAACACCTCCACAAGCCAATATCGCAACGGAATCCTGAAAGTACAGCAACTGGCCTTCCCCCCCTGAATCAACCAACTGAACACAGGCAGGTTTCTGAACCAGGGAATGGAAGATTTGCATTGGGGGCATCGCGAACGGGGAGACACAGTCGATTGGCCGAGGGGAATTCGATAAGCGCAAACGTTCAGAAAGCTACCCGCCACAGCCCCGAGAGCAAGGCCGCTCAGAAGCATCCCCGTTTCGCTCGAAAGAAATTCGGCCAAAGTCATCGCGCGACCTCCATGGCCAGTTTCGCTTCCCGAAGCATGACTTCGGAGGGAACACGGTCCCCGGTCCAAATTTCGAGAGCTCGGGCTGCTTGGTGAACAAGCATCGACAATCCGTTGCCACAGGTCATGCCTTCCTTTCTCGCCTCGGCAAGCAAAGTGGTTTCCGGAGGGTTGTAAATCATGTCGTATACTTTGGTATCGGAAGATAATCCGGCCAATGACAGAGGGGAAGGATCTTTTTCCCGAAGACCCAGGGAAGTTGCGTTGATCACAAGCAGATCCTCGAGGTCCTCGATTTCTGGAGGTAGCTCGGACAAGGCGAAAGTTCGGATGCGGTGGCTCTCGAAAACATTGCCCAAGGCTTCGGTCACCCCAGCCAAACGGTCAAGGGAACGATTCCCCAACCAAACGGTCTCGCATCCGCGCAGAAGGCATTGAGCAGTGGCTGCGCGCGCTGCACCTCCCGCTCCGAGAATCAGAATGGATGAATCCTCCAATCTTACTCCAAGGTCTTCATGAACTCCTTGCTCCAGACCATATCCATCCGTATTGCGTCCCGACCAACCGTTTTCACCCCAAACGAGGGTATTGACTGCACCCATTGCCAGAGCTTCCTCATCAACGGACGTCAAAAGAGGCAAGACTTCGACTTTGTGTGGAATCGTCAGGTTAATTCCGCGATACCCCAGTTCGGCAAGCCTTGGGAGGGCCTCGGCAAGTTGACTCGCGGAAACCTCAATCTTGTCGTACCGCCAATGGGCATACCTCGGATTGGATTCACCCATTTTTTTCAGAGACGCATTGTGCAATTGCGGACTTATCGAATGGGCAATGGGGCAACCCAGTACGGCCAACCCTACCTGCCCTTCGGCGAAGGCGTGCATCTCGCCAATCTCAAGGGACCGTTCAGGCACTGGCGGCTATCCGTTGAATTCGTTCGAATTCGAGAACAAAGGTAGTAAAAAGCCCGGACTTCTCCGGATCCTCGGCCTTGAGGTAATGATGAATCAAATTCCGGCAACCTCGAACCAAGGTGTCGGCCACCGTAACCGGCAACAAGGCGGAACCCGAGTCCTCGATCGAATAATCTCCCAGAAATTCCTCGACCTGATCGATTTCGTGTATTCTTCCACCCGACCATGGATCAACGTAGAAAGGTCTCTCCTCACTGAAACAACCGACCATGAACCGCCCCGGCAAGCCTATGGGCTCCAAGTCGAAGCCAAGCCTGCGGGCGATCAGGATATAAATGACCGACAAGGTGATCGGGAGTCCCTTTCTGCGTTCCAGCACACGATGGAGAAAACTGTTCTGGGGGTTTTCAAAATCCTTGCCGGCGCCCCGGAAACCGTATTCGTGAAAAAGCACCCGATTCATGACCGAACAGATTTCCAGAGGAAGCATGGGGGGAGTGAGCAATTCCCGGCAACGATCGGAAAGCTTGTCCAATAAGAGCGTCGCGGAGGATAGTTCGAACCTTGGGTAAACGGTTCGATCGAGAAGAAACCAGCCTGTTTCCAATTCGTATCTTTGGGAGCGGATAAAGTCGATAAAACCACTCACTCCATCCACCCAACCAAGCGATTTGATCAAATCTTGAGCATGCCTGGCCAAAAGAGGATCCTCATCATCAGCCATTTCACGCAGGAAAACAACCCCCTCTTCGGCATTGTCCTTGAGCTGATCAAGCAAAGCTTTGCGAACAAGCGGAGATTCATCGTCAAGCAGGGAGCGAAAGGGCTTCCACCGTCTTGCGAACCGTTCCTTGTCGTGAATTTCCATTGAAATCATAGTCGCGCCTTCTCCCATGCGGGGCAAGCCCTCATCTGTGAAATCTCATTGAACTCTTTCCCCAAACAGGGCGGATCCGACCCGGACCATCGTGCTGCCCGACTCAATTGCCTCGCGAAGATCTCCCGACATCCCCATGGACAACTCCTTCATGTCGACCTTGAAATCTTCGTTCAGGCGATCCCTGAGTTCGCGCAGACGCCCAAAAGCCCGCCGAGCAACCGAGGGCTCTCCGGGGGCATAAGGCGCTATGGTCATCAAACCTTCCACCAAAAGATTGGAGGAAGCAAGTGCGTGCTCGAGCACGGCTTCGACTTGCTCGGACAAAAGTCCGAACTTGGCAGGATCCTCCCCTGTATTTACCTGCAGAAGAATCTTGCACTTTACCCCCTTTTGCTCCGCCCCCGCCTGTAACTTGCCAAGCAACTTAAGGGAATCAACCGTTTGAATTCGTTCGAACCGCCCGATCACCTGGTTTGCCTTGTTGCTTTGCAGGTGACCAATGAGCTCCCATAGTATCCCCGAAGTTTCTTGCTGCTTGCCGAGAGCATCCTGAACACGATTTTCCCCAACTCTCGAGACCCCGGCCCGTTGGCAAAACCGAACCGCTTCGCTCGGCCATTTTTTAGTCACCGGCAGCAAGGTAATTTCATCGGGGGAACGATTGAATTCATGGCAAAATCGTTCGATTCGACCTACCACTTCAGCAAGATTTTCCCTAAATTGTTCTTCGTTTAGCATAACATATCATTAGCTGAGCAAATAATAAAATTGCAATCGATTAGCTCTCTTTATAGTGATTCAGGATGCATATTCAAAACTTCAAAACCTTCTGCGACCTGGTCGAGACCAAAAGCTTCTCGAAGGCAGCCCGACTGAACGAGGTGACCCAATCGGCCGTCAGTCAGCAACTCAAGGCCATGGAGAATCACTATGACATGCTGATCATCGATCGCAATCAAAAGAAATTTCGCCTCACTCCGCAAGGAACGGCTCTGTATTCGACTTTCAAGGAAATCCTCTCTCTCTACGAAAAACTTAACTGCGAAATACAGGAGATGAGGAATATCGTCAGTGGCACGATCCAAATTTCAACCGTAAACAGCATTGGTCTCCATGAGCTCCCCCCCTACTTGAAATCGTTCATCAAGGAATTTCCTTCCGTAAACGCACGGGTCGAATACCGCCGGGCCAACTTGGTTTACGAAGACGTGCTGCATGGGACCGCCGACATCGGATTGGTCGCATTTCCAATTAATCACAAGGAATTGACCACCATCAACTTTGCCCAGGACGAACTCGTCGTCGCGATGAACCCCGAGCACCCGCTCGCCAAGAAAAAAAACCTCACGATCAAGGATTTGAACGGAAAGGATTTTATTTCCTTCGAGAAAGATATTCCCACTCGAAAGGCTACTGATGAAATCTTGAGCAATGCAGGCGTGGAAATTTCCATCGTTATGGAATTCGACAACGTGGAAACCGTCAAGAGAGCCTTGGAAATCAATGCCGGCATTGCCATCCTTCCCGGAAACACGGTCACCAATGAAACCGAGCGCAATCAACTGACCACCTGCAAACTGGATCATGGGACGCATGTCCGTCCGCTCGCCATCATTCACAAGAAGAACCGCATGCTTACCCCGGCTCTTCGTTCCTTCGTCGAGCTGATGAAGAACGCGAACCCTTCGGCCTAGAGACTCCTTCTTTTTTAATTCTTTTTCAGTCCCTTGGCTGAAACAAGCCGTGCGTTGAAGCTTCCCACTATGACCTTGCTGCTAATCCTTACGGGTATCTTCAGCGAGTCGGCAGAATACCAAATGCGAAGAATACCATCCGGACTTTTCTTGAAAACACCGCTCAGGTCCTTCATCTCGGGAATCGTTCCCATTGCCTTGTAAGTACCTGCAGGAACACGAATTTTTTCGACTTTTCCAGTGCGCACCTTGATCATTTTCAATTTCCTGCCGTCACAGGTCGGCAAAATTGTTTCCGTTTCGGGTTTCAATTCTCCCAACCGGAAAAAATAGGCAATCGACAAAGGGTCGAGAACCTGTGGGGGAATCGGCAAGGTCGACACCAATTTCTCCGATTCGAAATAGCTCGCTTTTCCGGCATCATAATCAAAGAGCACTCTGATTTCACGCTTTGTCTTGCCTTCTCTTTGAGATTTTTCATATCGCACCGACTTACTGAAGGAGCGATCGATCACGCTCGTGACATTCGTTCTCACCTTGTAAAAGGCATCAGCAAATTCATTGGTCCGAACGGAAAAGCTCAACCGGTGAAAACCACTGTCACCCTCACCCTCCCTGGGGAGAACTTTCATGGTTGCCGATCCCACGGGGAAAAGACCCCATTTGAGATCATACTCCAAGGTCTCCCCCGGCTGAAAAGGCAATTCGTCCGCCGGTTCGACCGAGAGGAGAAAGGTCGGGAAGAGAAAAGAAATCAGAATGCCTGCGTTTCTGAGTATCATGAAACTTGATCCGGCACCCTCAGCGGATCCAATTTCCAAATACCGGAGGCATACTCGCCAATGGTCCGGTCAGATGAAAACTTGCCCGAACCCGCAACGTTCCGTATAGCCATCGATGCCCAACTCCCTTGATCCAAGTACGCCGAGTTGACCTTTTCCTGAGCATCCACGTAAGCGCGATAATCCGCCAGGACGAAGAAAGGATCGCCCCAATCCAAAAGACTCTTGGGCAAATCCTCCAGGACGTTGCCTTCTTTGGGTGAGAAGAAATCCGAGGAAAGCCAATCCAAAACCGCTTTGAGTTCTTCATCCGACTCGTAATACTTCCGTGGCTCATACCCCTCGTTCCGAAGCTTCTCGATACCCTCGACGGTCTGACCGAAAATGAAAATATTCTCATCACCCACTTCCTCGAGGATTTCCACGTTGGCACCGTCCAAGGTTCCGATCGTCAAGGCACCGTTCAATGCGAACTTCATGTTTCCGGTTCCCGATGCTTCTTTTCCCGCAGTCGATATTTGCTCGGACAGATCGGTGGCGGGAATAATTCTTTCCGCTGAGGAGACACCGTAATTCGGCCAATAGGCAACCTTGATCTTCCCCTTGATCCTCGGATCCTTGTTTATGCGTTCGCCCACCAAATTAATCGCATGTATGATAACTTTGGCCAAGTGATATCCGGGTGCGGCTTTCGCTCCGAATATGAATACCCGGGGCGCAACGTCCAAATCGGGATCATGCAAAAGCCGACGGTAAAGGGTAAGCAAATGTAGGAGATTGAGATGCTGGCGCTTGTATTCGTGCAAGCGTTTGATCTGAGAATCGAAAAGCGCGTCGGGATCAATGCTCAAATCAATTTCATTCTCAATCATCTCAGCCAGAACGACCTTGTTCCTCCGCTTGATGTCCATGAATTTTTCCCGAAAGGAAGAATCGTCGGCAACTTTCTCCAATCCGCGAAGCAAGCTCAAATCGGTAATCCATTCCTCGCCCACGACCGACGTGACCAACTTGGAAAGCTCCGGGTTACAACCAAGCAACCAGCGTCTGGGGGTAATTCCATTGGTCTTGTTATTGAATTTTTCGGGATACAAATCCGCAAAATCCTTGAGCAATCGATTTTTGAGCAATTTCGTATGCAAAGCCGCGACTCCGTTCACCGAGTGACTGCCCACGACCGAGAGAAAAGCCATACGAACCTGACCGTCGGCAACAATGGACATTGCGTGTGCCTTGTCCCCGTCATCGGGCCAACGGGCAGCCAATTCCTCAACCACGAACCTTCTGTTGATTTCACGGACAATCTGCAGATGCCGGGGCAAAACTTTTTCAAACAAGCTTTCCCCCCAAGTTTCCAAGGCTTCGGGAAGCAAAGTGTGGTTGGTATAGGCAAAGGTCTTCCGAACCAAGTCCCACGCCTTCTGCCAATCCATGCATTCGACGTCCAGAAAGATTCTCATGAGTTCCAAAATGGCCACGGCCGGGTGCGTGTCATTAAGTTGCACGACCACTTTTTCGGGAAACAAATTCCAATCGTCTTCGGTCCGTCGGAATCGAGAAATCATGTCTTGAAGAGAACAAGCAACGAAGAAATATTGCTGAACCAAACGGAGTTCTTTTCCGCTTTCCGTTTCGTCATTGGGATAAAGAACTTTCGAAATGCTTTCCCCCATGACCTTCTCCCGGACGGCCTCCACGTAACCTCCCTGATTGAAGACCTGAAGATCGAGCTGCTCGGAGGCTTTCGCTTCCCACAATCGAAGAAAGTTCACGGTTCGGGCGCCGTACCCGACGATGGCCAAGTCATAGGGAATTCCCTCGACCTGCTTGGTCTCGACCCACTGGGGTCTGTAATCCCCCAAATCGTCGCACGAATGCTCGACCCGGCCGTAAAGGCATACTTTTTGGGCATATTGAGGACGGACGATTTCCCACGGATTTCCGTACTTCAGCCAATCGTCCGGGCGTTCCACTTGCCTGCCGTTTTCAAACTCCTGCCGGAACAAGCCGAATTGATAATGAATGCCATATCCGATGGCCGGAAGATCCATTGTCGCCATGGAATCGAGAAAACAGGCGGCCAACCGGCCCAAGCCTCCGTTGCCCAAGCCCATGTCACGCTCTTCCTCGCATAATTCCTCCAAATCGAAACCGAGTTCGGAAAGAGCGGCTCCGACCGCCTGATGCAAGCCCGTGTTACGCAAATTGACGTTGAGCAATCGACCCATAAGGTATTCCAGGCTCAGGTAGTATACGCGTCTGGTCTCCTCCCGGTTGTGGGCGGCCTGCGTCTCGATAAAACGGTCGATTATTTTCTCACGAACCACCAAGCAGGTCGCCGTCCATACTTCCCTCCGGGTTGCGTTGTCAAAATGACGCGCCAAGGTAAGCCGAAGGTGGCTTTCGATCGCTTTCTTGATCTCCGCGACCAATTCCGCCGAAGTCTCCTGAGATTGCGTTAAGCTAATGGGTTTTGAAGTCGTCTGAGAAATCATCTGCAAATAGGAAAGGTTGCCTTGAAAGTAAGACAACCATCATCCCGACTCTATCAAAGACGCGAAAATTGGCGAGAATTTCCGATAACAAAATGATTTACTCGGCCGTGAACTTGTGGACGGTCAGGTGGGTGTAGGTTTCCCCCGGCCTCAAGACGCAACTTTTCCATCCCTCTTCCCCTTGATGATTGGGGCTGTCGGGAAAAACCTGAGTCTCCAAGCACATGCCGGATCTGAATGGGTAAACCTTTCCGCCTTGTCCCTTGAAGCTTCCATCCAAGTAATTGCCGGCGTAAAACTGGATGCCTGGCTGATCGGTATAAATCTCCATCACGCGACCGGAACCCGGGTCACGCAGTGTGGCGGCATGGGCCAAAGGTTCGCCGTTCTTTTGGCTCACGACCCAGGTGTGATCATAACCCTTGCCGTACTTGATCTGCGGATGCTCGGCTTCAATGCGTTTGCCAATGACCGTGGCCTTTCGGAAATCAAAAGGGGTGCCGTCAACCTTATCCACCGAGGTCGGGATGTTCGTCTCGTCCGTAGCGACGTATTGATCGGCAGGCAGGGTAAGTTCGTGATCCAAAATGGTCGGATCACCTTCGCCGGCCAAGTTGAAATAGGTATGATTGGTTAGATTCAAGACAGTGGGTTTGTCCGTAGTCGCCTCGTACTCTACCTTCAATTCGTTATCATTGGTCAGCGTGTAAGTGACCTTGCAACTGAGGTTACCCGGATACCCCTCTTCTCCGTTCGGGCTTCTCCGGGTGAAAGTGACGGCGGTTTTCGTCTCGGATACGCGGGCCGACCAAACGTGTTTGTCAAAACCGCGCTCTCCCCCATGAAGATGATTGGGGCCATTGTTGGCAGCCAGTTTGAATTCCTTGCCATCCAAAGTGAAAGCCCCTTTGGCAATTCTGTTTGCATATCGTCCGGCAGTGCATCCGAAATAAGGACTTTTCTCACGATAATCCTTCAAGTTTCCAAAACCAAGGGAAACGTTGGCATACGCTCCGTTGCGATCGGGGGCCATGATGTCCTTCACGGTTGCCCCATAGTCCAGAAGGGAAACCTGCATGCCATGGGCGTTGGTCAAAACGTATTCGCTCACCTTTGATCCATCGGGCATTTCGCCAAAAGCTTTTTTTGCTACGGTCATGGGCTTGGATTGGGGGGGTTGGGCTTTGGCAAGACCGAGTGCAGCCTTGCCGGACTGATAGGCCTTTTTGCTATTGGATGAAACAAAGGAGGCACTCTTCCTGATGCCGTCCTTCGTTTTGCTTCCGACTTCGGAAACCGTACAGTTGGATTGAAGAAGAATCCCCGGCAAGAGCAGGGTAGCGAAAAGATGGCGTGAAAATTTCATATTGGAGTTTTCTAGAAAACGGAACGCATTTGAAAGCAAAATCTTACGAATTCCAAAAGTTTTTCATAGTTTTCGGCGGAACTTGGTCTCAAAATCTCTCTTCGGGATTTCAAAATAAGTCGGTCGACCGCGTGGACAGGTATAAGGGTTGCGGCAAACAAGCAAACGATTGGTCATCCGAACAATTTCATCATCGGAAAAATCCTCTCCGGGACCTTGGCTTTTCGTAGCCTGACGGATCAATGCCTCCTTGGCAAAGGTTTCGGTGTTCATCTCGCCTCCGTTTTCACGGGCTACCTCCAGGAAATCACGCAAGAACCCACCCGCTTCACTCGGATCAATCCAAGTGGGGCATCCCACGATGCGATAGAAATTCCGGCCAAATTCTTCCACCGCAAAACCGACTCTATCAAGCCCTTCCCTTCCTTTTTCGAGCAAGGCGGCGTCCACCCCATCAAGTTCGAGCGACTCGGGAAGAAGGAGAGTCTGCGTACGGGGTTTCCCCTCCCCCTCCAACGAATCCTCAAGTTGCTCGAAACGGATGCGCTCATAGGCAGCCCGGCAATGCAGGGCAACCACTCCCTGAGGGGTCGAGAAAATCGCCATGTCTCCATGCGGACGGTCAAGGAACTTCCAATCGGCATCTACCTTGTGACGCAATCCTACCGACGAGGAAGAAGCAGCCTCTTCCACCCCCTCTCCATTTTCAATTCCCTCGGCCTTCAATTCCGAATTTTGACCGGGGGGTCTTTCTGCCAGGGGGAGTTCCGGTTCGCGGGCAAAACCCACTCCTTCGCTCAGGGACAACCCTGACTTGCCTTGATGAAGCTTCAGGGCCTGTGGATCAATTTTGGGGACAAGCATCCCGGAAGAGGCATCCGTTTCCATCTCTTGTTCGCTTGCAATCTCATCGACTTTCCCGGCAAGCTGCCTGTTCCTCTCAAGAATACTGTCCATGAGAAACTGACGCACTTTCCGCTCGTCCCGAAAGCGAATTTCGCGCTTTGCGGGGTGGACGTTTACGTCTACTTGAGAGGGGTCTAGAGACAGAAAGAGAATCGCCGGAGGATAGCGGCCTTTCGGGGCATAGGTGTGGTAAGCCTCAAGCACGGCATACGAAACGGTCTTGCTCTCGACCGGCCGGCGGTTCACGAAGAATATCATTTCCTTTCTCGTCGGGCGGCTTTGTCCGGGTTTTCCGATCAGTCCCTCCAAGGCAAGGTCGGATTGAGATGAGTCAATGGGCGCCAAGCACTCGGCCAAGCCCTTTCCCAAAGTCTCCCGAACCCGCTCGGCAAACCCTTCGCATGCGGGAGAACGAAAAAGCGTTCTTCCGCCCTCGACGAGAGAAAAGGCAATGGCAGGATGAGCCAAGGCATAAAGCTTCGAGATATGAATGATATGAGCGGCTTCGGTTACTTCGGTCTTGAGAAATTTTCTCCTGCCCGGGACCGAGTTGAAAAGATGCGATACCTCGATCCTCGTTCCATACGGCATTCCGCATTCCTTTACGTGAATCATTTTTCCGCCATTGATGAAAATTTCGTTTCCCTCCGGATTCGACTTGGCCCGCGTTCGAAGCGTGAACCGACTGACACTCGAAATGGAGGGAAGAGCCTCCCCCCTGAAGCCAAAGGTTTGAACCTCGTGAAGGTCGCTGGCCTTTCTTATCTTGCTCGTGGCATGACGCTCAAGGGAAAGGAGGGCTTCATCCGCATTCATTCCGCAACCGTCGTCTTCCACCCGGAGATAGGACTTTCCGCCGTTCCTAAATTCCACCTCAATTTTCGTAGCTCCCGCATCGATGCTGTTTTCGATTAATTCCTTGACCACGGCGACGGGACGTTCCACGACCTCACCGGCAGCAATTTGGTTGGCTACTCTGTCGGAGAGAATTCGAATTTTCGGCATCCTTTTTGCGTAATGACAGGGAGCCGTCGGGACAATGGGAAAATTAGTTTTCTCTCATTATGCTTGGGAATCCCCGCAATCTCTGAAAAATGGGAAAGTTTCCTCATGCCTAATCTTCTCACCTCACAATCAAGCCTATACCTGAGGCAACATGCCGACCAACCGGTCGACTGGATGCCTTGGGGCAAAAGCGCTTTTGAAAGAGCGGAGCGGGAAGACAAACCGATCATCGTTTCCATTGGCTATTCCTCGTGTCACTGGTGCCTTGCGATGGCCGAGGAATCGTTTGAGGACGAATTCGTGGCGTCGATCATGAATCGGCATTTCGTATGCATAAAGGTCGACCGAGAGGAAAGACCGGACGTCGACCTGACCTACCTCGAAGCCATTCGGATGTTCAACCAATCGGCCGGTTGGCCTCTCAATGTATTTTGCCTGAGCGATGGCAGTCCCTTTTGGGGTGGCACCTATTTCCCGAAACAAGATACCGGACAAGGCATCGTCCCCTGGCCGCAACTGCTGATGCGCATATCGGATCACTACCGTCGCGCCAAAGAAGAATTGATCGAGAACGCTCAAAACGTCGTGGGCAACCTCGAGCATTCGAATGATGCGGATCTTTCGTCTGCGAAAGAATGGGACAATTCCCTTCTGTTGGATGCCGTCAAATCGATTTGCAAAAGTCACGACGATTCGAACGGAGGGTTTTCGCCCGCTCCCAAGTTCCCTTCCCCGATGAAGATCGACTTTCTCTTGTCCATGGGAGAGTCGGCAAAGGTTCGTTCCGATTCACAACTTGGAGACAGGATTGATTTCTGCGTCAAACGAACCCTTGACGCAATGGCTCGGGGAGGGCTGTTCGATCATGTGGGGGGTGGCTTCTTTCGTTACGCAATCGACGACGAGTGGGAAGTGCCGCATTTCGAGAAAATGCTTTGCGACAACGCTCTTTTGCTGTCCACTTACTCCAGGGCCTATCGCAAGTATCGTTTTCCCTTGTATCGGAAAATCGTGAAAAAAACGATCCAATGGCTCCTTCGCGAAATGGGAAGCCCGACAAGCGGTTTCTCCTCTTCTCTTTCCGCGGATTCAAATGGCAAGGAAGGCGGATATTATCTTTGGGAAAGGGATGAACTCGAAAAAATCATGGGGAAGACCGATACGGATCGTATCTTTTCCGACCAAAATCCAAATTCCCAAATCGAACCGAACGAATATTTGCCCCGATTGCAAGGGGACGCAGAAGATCCCGAGGAAGATGCAAGACTGGAGAAACTCCTTCGAGCCCGAGAATCCAGAAAATGGGAAATCTCCCGGGATGGCAAGAGAGTCACCGCGTGGAATGCTCTTTTGCTTAGGGCATTTGTCGATGCGTCCATTGCCCTGACAAGCAAAGACTGCCTGGGCATGGCCTGCAAACTGGCTGAATGGATGAAAAATCACTTGCTGGACGAGGAAGGGAAGATTCTGTCCCTGCGCTACGAAGATCAACCATCGGGCAACCCGGCTTTCCTTGACGATTATGCCTTTTGGGCCGAAGGATTGCTCGCCTTGTCCTCGATCAGCGAATGGATCGAACCGGGTAGTTCGTCCAGCTACCTTCGGGATGCCGAAAACTTTGCCTCGAAAGCAATGGAGGCATTGGGGGACGGACAATCCGCCGGCTATTTTTTTGCGCCCAAGCACCTGGATTGCCCCGCTCCCGGAAAAAAGAAGTTTTGGTACGACAATGCAATTCCTGCCGGCAATTCTTCCATGCTGCGCGTCTTCACCACGCTTTTCCACCTCACGGGAGAAGAGGCATGGCGACAGAAATACCTCGAGGTCAGAAACGCGTATTCAGGGTTGGCATCTCAGGCTCCACACGGTATCGGTCACGCCCTGACCGCCATAGCCGAGAATGAAATCGGACTCTGTTCCATAAAAACCGGCAAAAACGATTTGGATGATCTCACTCAAAGCCTTGCGGCAAAGCCCCATCGTCCGGTTTTCCTGAAGATGGACGAAAACGCCGAAGCAAAACCAGTTCTAACCGTTCGAACAACCAGTTTCCCGGCATTCGACAACTGCGAGGAACTCCTCGACTCGCTTGATAGCCTCTAGGCTATTATTGGCTTTTCTTTTCTTTTTCCAACAATCGGCTCAAGGTCCGACCGTCTTCCTTGACAACCCTCTCGGCAACTTCCATGACGTCGTAGGGTTCATCGTGAAGAGTGGCATGGGCAACCTGAATGGCTGCCCTGATAAGCTTGGAATCGGTCTTGATTCTCTGTCCGGTCTTTGACATCACACGCTCTATGCCATCCAACAAGCTCAAGTCTTCCTGAGTGAGCGTAATCGTGCGAACCACCCTTTTGGGCAAAGCAGAATCTGTATTATCTTCCATAATTAAACATTTACACTTAAATTAAACAAAGTAAAACACAAATGCGCTAATTCGTCGCAAAAGAGAGGAAGACCCAGGCAAGCAAATGTAGGAAGGCTTCTTAGGATGCAAGCATTTCGCCAAGCATATTTTCCAAGGAACACACGTCTGCGGAAAATTTGCGAATGCCCTCGGCTAGCTTGGTCGTAGCCATTTCATCCTCATTCATTCGAAAGCGGAAGGCGCTTTCGTCGATCTCTGTTTTGGAAAGATCCGATTCATGGGCCTTGGCTTCGGAAAGCTTCAGGTTGAGGACGGAATGATCTTCTTTCATTTCCTGGAGAAGATTGGGGCTGATGGTAAGCAAATCGCATCCGACCAATTCCTTTATTTCGCCCGTGTTTCTAAAACTTGCCCCCATCACCTCCGTCTTGTAACCAAATTTTTTGTAGTAATTGTAGATTTCGGTAACCGACTTGACTCCGGGATCATCCGCTCCCTCAAAATCCTCACCTGTATTCTGCTTGTACCAATCGAGAATCCTTCCGACGAAAGGAGAAATCAACTGCGAACCTGCCTCCGCACAGGCAATCGCCTGCGCAATCGAAAACAAAAGGGTCATGTTGCAATGGATTCCCTCTTTCTCGAGTTCCCTCGAGACTTCGATTCCCTCCCAAGTGGTCGCAAGCTTGATGAGAACACGGTCGCGTGAGTAACCAAGTTCCTCATACCGTTCGATAAGGGAGCGGGCCTTGGCCAGACTCCCCTTGCAATCGAAAGACAGTCTTGCGTCCACTTCGGTCGAAACGCGCCCGGGAACGATCTCCAAAATGGAAACCCCAAAACGAACGAGCAAGCGATCCATCACTTCATCGACTTGCGTGACTCCCTCTTGCTTCGCCTTGTTCACGACGTCCTCGACCAACTCGGAATATTCGGCCTGCTTCGCAGCCTTGAGAATAAGGCTCGGGTTGGTCGTCGCGTCCCGGGGTTCGTATTGTCGGATCGAATCGAAATCTCCGGTATCCGCTACGATTACGGTGTGTTCCTTGATTTGCTCGAGAACCGACTTGCCTTGCTCTTCTTCCATTTGCTTATGATTTCTGAGTACGAAAAGTTAACCAAACTGCCTCACCCGGCGTTTCGGTTCATGCAGTTGAGATCCTCGAAGGAACGGACCAACCGGTCGACGAAAGACGTCTCTGCGCTGCGAAGCCACGCCCTGGGGTCATAGAATTTCTTGTTTGGCTTTTCCTCCCCTTTCGGGTTGCCCAACTGTCCCTGCAGATAATCTTTGTTTTGGCCGTAGAATTCGTGAACTCCCTCCCAGAACGCCCACTGCATATCGGTATCCAAGTTCATCTTTACGACCCCATACCCAATCGCCTCCCTGATCTGCTCGCGTGACGAACCGGATCCACCGTGAAAAACAAAATGAATCGGCTTGCCCGACAGTCCGTGCTTTTCCTTGAGAAATTCCTGTGAGTTCAAGAGAATTTTCGGAGTAAGCTCTACGTTTCCGGGCTTGTACACGCCATGTACGTTTCCAAAGGCCGCTGCCACGGTGAAACGGTTGCTGACTTGGGAAAGAACCTCGTAGGCTTGATTGACTTCCTCGGGTTGCGTGTAGAGACGGGAGCTGTCGATATCGGTGTTGTCCACGCCATCCTCTTCGCCTCCGGTTACCCCGAGCTCGATCTCAATGGTCATGCCGATCCGGTTCATTCTCTCGAAATAATCCTTGCTTGTTTGCAGGTTGTCATCGATTGGCTCTTCCGAAAGGTCAAGCATATGGGAACTGTAAAGTGGCTTGCCTTCGCGCTCATGAAACTTTTCCCCGGCATCAAGCATTCCGTCGACCCAGGGCAAAAGCTTACGGGCGGCATGGTCCGTGTGCAGGATCACGGGAACGTCGTAGGCTTCGGCCATGGCATGGACGTGCATGGCCCCCGAGACCGAACCCGCTATTGCGGCTTGCTCGTTTTCGTTGGAGAGGCTTTTGCCCGCATAAAACACTCCCCCACCGTTGGAAAACTGGACCATTACGGGTGAATTCACTTGGGCAGCTGTTTCCAGCACGGCGTTTACGGAACTCGTACCCACTATGTTTACCGCGGGCAGGGCATATTCGTTGTCTTGAGCATCATTGAAGATCGCTTGAACGGCATCTCCGGTAATGACTCCTCCTGGGAATTTCTTACTCATATGTGAAGTTGTTAGGAATAAAGTTAAAAGGACGATCTTCCATATCTTCGACCGGCAGGCAAAACAAAAGTTTCGAGACCACGAGCCACGAAGGCTCAATTTCCGGCGAGCAGTTCGCTGATGTCTTCCGTCCCCAAAGCCTTCTCGACCTCATCGAGCTTGATAAACGTCGTCCTCGTATGGGGAAGTTTGTATCTTTTGAAAACGCCTTTGGCCAAGAGGTAATAAAGCTTCCTGGAAGACACCCGCAAAACCTTCGCCGCCTCGGAGACCTTGAGGATTTTTGGTGCCGGAGGCTTGCGCATGTCATTGAGATGAGATTCCTGCTTGAGGAAGGAATTTTCCATCCTGTCCAACCTTGACTCCATGCTGTCCAACCGGTCCTTGATCTCGGTCAGAGCCAAGAATATCACTTCGTTTTCGATTTCATTCGCATTGGGCACGCCCAATTCCCTCTCCTTTTCGTTTTGGAAACGAACCGCATCAATCCTGCTTCTGAAAAACTTCCTGTGCCGTTTCTTCCTGTAAACCCAAGTTATGCAATGAGAGGATGCGCGATTCTTTGCAAACGAGTAAGATACCTTCATATTGTAATTTGAGTGTTGAAACGCCCGATCGGATTTCGTTATGAAACTTGTTGACCGATCAATCCTTAGAACAACCCCCCATGAGCGACAAGAACTTTCCAGACGTGATCCATGAGATTCATGCAAAAGACGACAGGTTCGGCAAAGGCGCCTACTATTTCATACGTGAAGCGCTTGATCATACCCTGAAATCCATGGAGAAGGACAGGGGCAAGAACAAGGGCCATGTTTCAGGCAGGGAACTGCTTGAGGGAATCAAAGATTACGCCTTGGAAAGATTCGGCCCGATGACCTTGACCCTCATGAACCATTGGAACGTAAAAAAATGCAGGGACTTCGGAGACATTGTCTTCAACCTTGTGGATCACGGAATCCTTGGAAGAACCGAAAACGACTCCCTTGCCGACTTCGAAGACGGATACAATTTCCAAGAGGCATTCGAAGGGCCTTTTTTACCGGGTGCGTCCTGCAATACTGACGACGGCTCGCCCGAGCTCAACTAGCTTTGATCATTTTCCGCCGAAAAGATAGTAGAGGAGGTAAACCAGAGCAATCAACCCAAAGGCTTGGTAGAGATTCTTAAGCCGGGAAGAGTTCGAACCACTCCCAAACGCCCCTCCGTCATACTTTTCGCTATTGCGGGCGCTTTCCCTTTCGTCACCGACGTCAGGATTGCATGCAGGACAGGAATCTCCGTCTGCGTCATGCCATTCGAAATCACAATGCGGGCAAATGCGAAACATGCCTAGAAGCTAAAGCCCGAGCATTGTAATACGAGAATAATCTTGATTTTAATCCAATTACGTTAGGGAATCAGGGTGCCCTTCACATGCTTTCCAAACAACTCAATTACGCTCGGTCCACGGTATGGAATCCGACTCGCTTGATCAGCTTGTGCGTCTTGTGTTTCGGTGTTCTGCAGATACAAATCGCCAAAGCCCGAAACTCCATTCTGCAAGAAAGCTTGGCCTCCATACAATCAAAGGCTTTGGCTGGGGACATCCACTACCAAGGGGCCCTTGCCATTTTTCACAAATTTGGGGAAAAGGGATTGGCCGTAGACTTGGTAGAAGCGGAAAGGTGGGCGAAATTGGCGGCGCAAAAGCGGGGTTCGCTCGGTTTGTGCACGTTGGCGGCCTTGGAACTGGAACGGGGGAAAACGGAACGGGGACGTTTTCTCTACGATGAGGCTTATCTTCACTCAAACCTAAGGTCAGTGGTGAAACATCAAGATCCGATTGCCCTGTTTTGCATGGGTATGATTGAGATCGACAACCCACCCCGAAACTTCGCCAAGGGAATCAGGCAACTCTCAAAATCCGCCGAAATGGGTTTCCCCACCGCACAAGCAACCTTGGGAATGATTTATTTTTCCGGGATCGGGGTGAAAAAAAACCCGGAATTGGCTGTCAAATGGTGTTCCCGAGCCGCCCGTGAAAAACTTCCCTTGGGTATGTTCTACTTGGGCATGGCCTACTCGATCGGGGACGGTGTCGCCCAAAATGATGACTACGCCTTGCGATGGATTAGAGCCGCCGCGGACCGCCAGCTCACGATGGCTCAACTTACCTTGGGCATGAAGTTGGCCACCGGAGACGGGACGGAGAAAAATTTGGAATTGGCAGTGGAGTGGCTTGGGAAAGCCGCCGCTCGGGGAAAATCCCCCGAAGCAAAGCTACAACTTCGAAGGTATGAAAATCACCTTTTTCGGATGAGAAACCCTCCTGCCGCCTATGTTCCGGATGAGCAGGAGAAGTCTGCCATTCAAATTGCCCAAGGGCAAATCCTCAAACAGGATCCACCTCGCGACAAACGTTTTGAGTTACCCCCAACCGAGAACCCGCAGGCCATCCCCACTTCTCCCTCCTCTTCGGGACACAGCCCGACGAAGGTCATTGACTTAACCAAAGACGCCCTCAAGGACGCAGCCTACAGAGGTGATCTCTTCGCTGCCAAGAAGCTCGGACTCAAGCACTATTCCGACAAGGACTACAAGGAAGCAAAAAAATGGTTCGAGATCGCCGCCATCAAGAAAGAACCAGAGGCCATGCGCTACCTTGGCATCCTTTATTTTATGGGCCAAGGGGTTGAGTTGGATTACGAACGGGCCACTCAATGGTTTGACAAAGCCGTCCAGGCAGGAGATCTTGAGTCAACCAGATACCTCAGGATCGTAAAGCAATTCAAAAACTGATTGTTCCGCCCAAGTGGCACTCTTAAGAGCAAGGAGGGCAAAGCGGATTACGAGCCAAAGCCACTCAATGGTTTGCCAAAGACGTCCGGGCAGGAGATCTTGAGTCAACCGGATACCTGCAGGATAGCATGGCGGTTCAAAAACCGATTATTCGGCCCAAGTGGCATCCCTTAAGTCAAGGGTAAGATCATTGGAACCAGGCGACAGGGAAAACGGCTTGGACCAAATTACCCCGACTTGCCCCAAAGTCGATGCCCCGACGACAAAATATTTGCCTGCCTTGAGCTTGGTCAAGTTTGCCTGTCCGACGGAATTCGTCTTAATCCGGGCAATACTGGAAGTGGCCAAGGCATTGCGGATAGCAGCTGCAACTCCGGGATAACGATATCCCCGTTGAACCGAACGAGCCCACAGCTCGGCAAAAGAATCAATTCCCTGTCCACCGGGTATGCGGATACGGGAGGAGTTGAGAACCGAATCCAAGTCCTCTTGGAGCACAAAGAATTCGGTAAAACCAGCGGGCCGGTTCTTGTTGTTGAGGAATTGGACTTCGGCACGCAGGCGAAGAGTTGCGTCTCCCTTGGGAACAGTCTGGACAAAAGGGGTCGTTTGGGAGTCACGCGGGACAATCCCTCCCAAAGGACTCCCTCCTCGAAAAGGAGTGCGTTGCGTACGAACCGGGGCAACAACGGGATAGCTCGGTCGAGGCTTCGATGGGGAAGGTGAAAAAGTGCTTCTTCGGCTGCTTGGAGGCGCAACCGGTCTTGACGAAGACGGGATGGAAACCTTGATGGCAGATCCGTCATTCGTCTTCTTGAGTACCCGGATTGCCTCCCTTGCGGCAATCAATGCGTTTTCAAGGGAAGAAATACGTTGCCTGGCTCCGGATAGCTCGTCATTGAGCAAGCCGACCTTAAGGTTGGCGGATTGTCCGCGTTCAACGACTTCCTGCTTGATATCCCGAGCCTCGGAAAGTTGCTTGCGAAGGTCCTCGACGCGAGCCCTCTCCTGATCAAGTTGAATCTGGGCCGTAAGGTTTCGCTGGTTCAAAGCGCTGATCTTTCTGTCAATCTGCTCTCTTCCGGGGACAGGTGAGCTCAGGTTCATTCCTTTCAACTGATTCTGCAAGCGTAGATTCTGCTCCCTCAAGTTAGTGAGCTCCGCCACTTGAGCATTGCTCAACGTTGGAGCCGAAGGAGGAACCGAAACTGGAGGCGTGAACAAGCTAGGCATTCTGGAGGGAACGTTTCGAGCCATGGAATCGGCTTGCCTCAGGTTGGCCTCAAGAGAAGCTATTCTTTGATTGGCCGACTGCAAATCCGATTGAGCTCGTTGGTGATCCATCTTCGCCCTGCCTTCACCATCCTGTGAAGCCTGAGCAATCCCCTCGAGTCTGATGATTTGAGCGCGCAAAGCCGCGTTATCGGGGGAGACACCGGGAATTCTTACCTGAGCCCTTGCCAATTCGTCCCGCAAACCCGATATCCGATTCTCCCGTTCGCCCAATTGAACCCTCAAATTGGAATTTTCGGAGGAAAGTCCTCCGATTTTCGCTTGCAAGGCAACAAGATCTTGCTCGGCCTTGGATCGGGCTTCACTGAGCCCTTCGCTTTGCAGCCTTTGGTTTTCATCCTCCAAGATGGAGAGTTGTTCCTTGATCCTGCCAAAATCCTCCATCGCATTCTTGAATTCATCATTAAGCTTGGCATTGTCGGCTTGGGTCGAAGCAAGCTCTGCCTGCAAACTTCCCGCTTCGGGATCCTTCATCCCACGGGCAGCCAAGAGATCCTGTTGGAGAAGGAGCATTTCCTTCTGAATCTCTATGAACCTGGGATCGGCGGCAATATTCGGAGCCGGAACCGGAGCCGGAGCCAATTGAGGTGCGGGGGCAACTTGAATTTGAGGCAGAAGGCCTTCCATCTCCTTTCGCAATCCCTCCGATTCACGAAGAGCCTGAGCGAGCTCGGCAATTCGAAGTTGGCCCTGTTCTTCGGCATTCTTGGCATCTGAAATGACCTTTTGCAATTCGGGGTTCTGCTGTCCGGAGGAGGCGTCTTCGGCTTCAATCACTGCAAGCCTTCTCTTGGTTTCCTCAAGTTCGGTTTGCATCTCGACGCTTTCCGCAACGGCATCCTGAAGTTGCTCCTGAAGGGATGCAAGTCTTTGACTTTCGGCAGGACCGGCAATGGAATCATTGGTGTCATCAAGTTGGTTCTTGAGATGATCTATTTCGCCTTTCAGGATGTCTATCTCACCTTGCAGGACAATACGTTCATCGTTAGGCAAAGGAGCAGGAACAGGAGGAACCGGGGAACCTTGAGCCTCATCAAGCTTCCTTTTCAACTCATCCATCTCCCCGGCCAATGCCTTGGCCAGTTCAAGTTCCGCTTCCATTTCATTGACTGACTCAATCGCCGCATTAAGTTGTTTCTCGAGATCTTTCTGTTTGCCGTCTTTTTCTGCGAGCGACTTCATTAACTGCTCGACCTCCCCTTTATCGGGCGAAGTGGAGTGATTTCCCTCGAAAGACGACAATTTGTCCATTGCCAAATCAAGTTGGTTCTCAAGCTCGCCCCTTCCCGTCCTTTCTGCTTCCGTCTTTGCCTGAAGTTGCGCAATGGTGTTTTGAGCCGTCGTCAACTCCTCCTCGAGCTTGATGAAATCCACCACCTCTCTTCCGCCCGATTCCGACTCCGGGATGACCATTGCCTCCAGCTTTGCCATGGCATCATTCAATTGGTCCTGCAACTTCAGCCTCTTCCCTTCTTCGGCATCCAGGGAAACTTGTAAAGTCGTGACCGACTGATGAGCATCGGACAAGTCCTTTTCCAATTTCGTTACCATTTCACGATCACGTGTTTCCATCCGATCATCTTTGGGCGGATCTTTTTGGATGGCCTCCAGTTTTGCCAAAGCCTCCTCAAGTTGAAGCCTCAAGGACTTTACTGAATCCGAGTTCTCCCCCAGGACGGAGTTTCTTTGCTTTGACTCGTCCAATTCAATCTTGGTCATGGCAAGTTCACGCTCCAATTCCTTGATCCGTGGATCATCTTTGTTTTCAAATCCGCTTAGCTCGGCCAAGGCTTCCCGAAGGCTTTCTTCGAGCTTCGCTACCTGCTGGGCCATGGCCTCCGATTCTACGTCTGAGGAAGTGTCATTGGCTTTTTCAAGAGCTTCCTTGGCAACAGCCAATTGGGCTTCAAGATCTTTCACTTTTGCAGATTCAGCTCCTTGATTACCATCCATCGCATCCAGTTGAGCAAGGGCCTGAGTCAAATCCTTTTCCAGCAACTCGATCGTCTTGGTTTTGCCTGCAAGTCCATCGGAAAGGGCTGCCTGTAGCTCTTGATTTCTGTTTTTCGCCTGGGCAAGTTCTTCCTCAATTTCAACCAGCGAGACAATTCCCGTGTCCTCGGCCTTGGCCGCTCTTTTTTCAAGATCGGCTATTTGAGACCGAGAGGCTTCCAACTGCTCTCTTAATTCGGCATTGAGTTTTTGAAAACCTACCCCGGTTCCCTCTCGTTGCTCCCGTAACATGGCAATTTCGGACTCCAAGTCCTTTGACTTCCGGCGCAATTGCTTTTTTTCATCATCAAACCTTTGAATCTCCGCCATTTGGCTCTCCATCGCGTCCCCAAGGTCTGCCTTGAGGGTATCCACTTCCAAATAGACTTTCTCCGATTCGTCCAAGCTTTCCTGCAAAACCCGAATGGTCCCCAATGCTTCCTGTAATTGGGAAATTGCCTTTTCGGTCTCAACCGAATCCCCCATTCCCGCCCGTTTCATGCGTGATATTTGCTCGCGCGTGGCATCCAATTCGCTCTTGAGGTCAAGCATCAGTTCCTCTGATCCGCCAGCCAAGTCGGCAAGCTCTTCCTCTTTGAGGAGCAATTCTTTTCTGGTATCTTCAAGTTGACTTTCCAAAGCCTTGATTTGACTGGAAGATTGTCTTTGTATCTTGTCCCTGTCCTCCAAGGAGAAAACCAGTTCCACCTTGGTCTGGTTAAGCTCTTCGCGCAAAGACTTGACGATCTCATCCAAACTGCCGCTTTGTGAGTTTTGGGTAGTCTTGGTCTTTTCCAAAACGTCGTTCAGATCCTGAAGTTGGCTCGATATGACCTTGACCACCTCAAGCTCTTCCTTGAGCTTTCTTTTTTCCTGTTCGATTTGCTGAAGTTCGCGCTCCTTGCCCTGTAGGTCGATTTCCCTGCGGGCCAACTGGTCCAATGCCCTCTTTTGCCTCAGGACCGCAGCGTCCAACTCGACCCGCAAACCATCAATCACCTCGGTCGCTTTGGCTTGTTCGGTCTCGAACCGCTCGGCCAAGGTATTGATGCGGGCTTCCGAACTGGCCAGGTTTTCCTCCATCTCGTTGACAAATGGAATGGCAGGCAACTTGCCTAACGATGCCTCCCTCAATGCGGCCTGCGCAAGTTCGGCTTCCTCCTCGAGCCTCTGAATGGTAAGGGCATCCTCGAATTCTCTCTTGGCGATTCCTTCACGCGTCTTGAGAAAATCTCTGCGGGTTTTCTCCAAGTCAAGTTTCGTAGCCTGCAATTCGTCCTCGAGACCCGCAACTTGTTCGATCAAGCTATTGCGTTCCTCTCGATTTTCAGCTCTTGCCCGAACGACCTCCCGCTTGGCGGCGTTCAAGTCGACGAGAAGCTTGTTCACGTATTCCGCCCTCGCAGTTCCGCTGGAAAGGTCACCCGAAGCATCGATGGAATCGCGCAACCTGCCCAATTGTTCTTCCAAAACGTCCTTTTCGGACAGTTCCAATTGCATGCGCGTAATTTCGCCGAGGGCTTTCCTTAGCTCATCCTGAAGGGACAGGTAGCTCTCCTGAGTTTTGTCCTTGGGTGCGGACTGCGCCATTTGCAAAGCCCTGCGGGCTTGGTTAAGTTCCCGTTCCATGGCTAAGAGACGCCCGGAGTCATCGCCCGAAGCGGCGGCGGCCGTTCGAGCCGAATCCAATTCTTGTCGGGTTCTGTCCAACTCGTTGGTAACCGAGCTGATCATTGCATTGGAGCGCTGCTGCTCGAGCAAAAGGGTTTGCCGGGAAAGGCGCAGATCTTCACGCGCCTTCTGGAGATCCTGCTCCAATCGGTTGATCTGTTTGCTCACTGTTTGGGCAGTGGGCGGACTACCGTCTTCTGTTTTCCACAAGGACTGCCTCGATTTGTCCAACTCATTCACCATCAGTTGGGATTCATTGAGATTGGCCTGCAATGACACGATTTCACGGTAAGCCTTGCGCAAATCGCCCTGCAACCCAGCCGTATCGGCAGACAACTCGGTCTGAACCGACTTGGATGCAGCCAACTCGTTTTTGAGGCGTCTGATCACCTCTTGGGATTCCTCGTCCAATCCACCCTCGACCGGATCGACTCCGACTTGCCCGACGGATGATCTGATCGACGGGGCAAAACGGTTGCTTCGAGGTGCGGGTTGACGGGCTACGATGGTTGACCGTGGACTCACGGGAGCTGACGGAACGGTCAACCGAACCAATTCGTTACTCTCGCTCAACAGGGTGTTCAAACCGGACAAGGCATCACTTTGAGCATTTTGAGACAACTTGACCAAGGCATCCAGTTCGTTCGTCGTCCTGGATAAATTTTCCCGCAGAACCGCAAGGGCGGGTTTGGCTTCATCCATGCGCCCGGCAAAATTCTCATCCAAATCATCGAATATCTTGGTAGTTTCCAACAACCGTCCTTCGACCGAAGACAAACCTTTGACCGTTTCCCGAGAACGGGACTTCCACGCCTCCTCCACAGCCTGCAAGTTTGCCTGCAACCTCACCACGGTAGGATCGGAATTGCCTCTCACGGAAGAAACTTGGGAAAGGTTTCCGCCAATCGCTTGCTTGCGTTCGGCAAGGAAAGTTCCGGATTGTTCCTTCTGCAACCCATTTACGCGAATCTTCAAACGTTTGATTCCATCGGCAACGAACCGGGACAGTTCCTCGGCTGTCATCGCTTCTTCCTGGGGTTCCTGACCAAGTTGACTGAAGGCAAGAGAAACAACCCCAAGCAAGAACAAGGGGACGCCTAACCAACCTTGTCTGCAGACGGAAAGACAAGTAGATTTCATTAAAATAATCATGTAAACCGATCAACCGAAAGCAAGAACGGATTTCCGATATAATTTAACGCTCTATTTTGATTTTTTTGCCTTTGAACGAAGCAACTCCGCTTCTTTAAGCCGAGGCGTGAACGTGCTTTTTTCAGCCTGCTTTTCTCAAGGCCAAATGAAGCGGAATTTTCAAAGATGGTGCCCGGGGGGGGACTCGAACCCCCACGCCTTTCGACACCAGATCCTAAATCTGGCGCGTCTACCAATTCCGCCACCCGGGCACAAGGAAGTCAGAAATGAAGGAATCAAATGCCGAGGACAAGATTATTCCGATACAGGCAGATTCCCCGAGCCAATCAGAAAGCGTCCCCGAAAGGACCTTGCCAAAGCCCAAAGACAATGGAGACAACGGCGAGAACGATGAGGACTAGTTTCAACAAACCGATGTCCGACAACTTGGTCCAAGGATCGTGCGAAGGTTCGTCATCGTCAAAGGAAGGCCTGGGTTTGAATACGATTTCTCTTATCCAACCGAAATAATAATAGATCGATATCACCACGCCAATGACCATGGCGGTGAGAGAAAGGTATAGCTTGGCCTCGAAGGCGACGCTTATGAGCAAAAGCTTGGCGATGAAACCGGCAAAGGGAGGAATTCCGGCCAAGGAAGCGATTCCCGAGACAAGGACAAACCCCATCCAGGGATGCTTTTTGGCCAAGTTCTCGTAGTGACCGAATTCATGCTCCGTCTCGTCGGGCAAATCGGCCAAGCCCATAACTCCGAATACGCAAAAGGAAGCCAGAAGATAAACGAACAGGTAAAAGAACAGGACCCAAACGGCATCATTGTCATTCCCCCCGAAAGCATCCGACATGGAAGCCATGACGGCCACCAGCAGGTAACCGGCATGGGCAACCCCCGACAAGCCGAGCATGCGCTTGAGGTTACGCTGGGCGCAAGCCGCAAGGTTGCCGAAAAAGATGGTGAAGGTGGCCACGAAACCAAGTAACGGAAGGAGAAACTCCGCCATCCCTTCGAATGGTCCGTTCACCAAGTTCAACAAGACGAAAAAGCCGGCCGCCTTCGAGGAAACCGCCAAAAAAGCGGTAATGGGCATGGGGGAACCATGGTAGACGTCGGGGACCCAGATCTGAAAAGGAGCGGCTCCCACCTTAAAGGCAATGCCCGCGACAATCAGAACGACTCCCGCCCGAAGCAAAAGATTGTCCGGGTTTTCCTCCATCAAATTACCCAAATATTGAAAAGACAAAGGATCCATGCTCTCGTAACCGGGATAACTTGCCCCCCACGCCTCTGGGTTGGCTCCGACTCCATAAAGAAGAACGATCCCAAGGAGAAGGAGAGACGAGCTCAATGCGCCGAACACAAGATATTTGATCCCAGCCTCAAGTGACTTTGAGGAATTCCGATTGTAGGCAACGAGGACGTAAAAGCAGATGGCAACCGTTTCCAAAGCCACGAACAACATAAGGAAGTGGTTGCTTTGGCAAAGAAGCATGAGTCCCGCCGTGGCGAGCATCGTCAGGTGGTGGAATTCCCCCGAACCCAAGCGATTTTGCCGAAGGTAGCGATGAGCGAGGATAGAGACAAGCAAGGATGAAAGAAGGAAGAAACTTCTCATGACGTCCGATTGCAACCCTTGGCTGAGCATATCGGAAAAGTAGTTGAGGCTCTGCGTGTGATGCCAGAAAAGGTAATCGAGCAAATGAAAGACAAGCAGAGCCGCTTGAAAGCCAATGGCGAGCAACCCGGTTTTGCCTGAAGATTTTTCTTTCCCGAACAGATCAATCCCGAGGAGGGTAATGGCAGCCAAAGCCAAGGCCAGTTCGGGCCAAATCCGACCCCACTCATTGGTGCTGTAAAAATCTACAAAGGCTTCCATCTCAGTGATCGGTAGTTGGGCTCAAAGGTTCGATAGTCGGCTCATCCCCTTCGTTCGACGATGATTGGTTGGAATCTACACCACCTGGCTCGAT
>JABGWD010000036.1 GCA_018645725.1 Opitutia bacterium | reverse complement strand
GAAGGTGGAAGCGTGCCCGAGGAATTCCGCATAGAGTACGTTGCGGACCGCGTGCATACCTTTGGCACGGCCTTCCTCGGGCTCACCTTCGAATGCACCCGATGCCACGACCACAAGTACGATCCGATCACTCAAAAGGACTATTATTCATTGTCCGCCTATTTCAACAATATCGACGAAGCAGGACTCTACTCTTACTTCACGGGATCCGTCCCCACGCCAACGCTGGAACTCGGCGACTTGCCGAGCGATGAAAAGATCAAGGAGGCGGAAAGAAAACTTTCCGAAATCGCCCAATCCGTTGAGGCGAAAAAAGCCTTCGACAAGTGGATCGAGGAAGTTGAATCCGAAAATTTGGGCCAAGCGACTTACTACTCCAAGCTTTTGCCACCCGCTGAAAAACCCGAGGGGAATTTTGATATTCTCGCACTTAAGCCATCTCTTTGGCTCGATGCGAGTGACTTGAATCAAACGGCGGAAACCTGGCACGATAAAAGCCCTAATCGGAATCATGCCCAAAAACATGCCTCACCCAAGGTCCAGGCACATAAATCGAGTGGATTTCAAGTGATGCGATACGAATCCAACAAAAATGACTATCACGAATTCAAAGAGATCAAGAACATCCGTACCGTATTTTGGGTAATGAGTAAGACCGCAGGCAATTCCGGTTCACCGCTATGCCACCCCTCCGTCCATCATTTTTATTCCAACGGAAATAAATTCTGGCATCCCCAGCATACACATGAGCACATTCGAAATGGGAGTCTGCGAATCAACGGATTATCTGGTTCAACCAACTCCATTTACCCAAATTCGCTGGCAGTGGTTTCCCTTCGAACCACGGGAAACGTAATCGCCAGTCGCCTGGGAAGAGATCGAAATCATGGCGGCAATTACAATTGGAACGGGGAAATCGGCGAATTACTAATTTTCTCCGAGGCCTTTTCTGACGAAAAGACAGAAAGGATGGAAAACTATCTGCTTGCCAAATGGAAAATCGTGAGAGAAGCGAAGACCACATACGGAGTCCCCCTTGCGTACCTCTCGTTTGATGATCGACAGGGCAACAAGTGCCCCAATTCCGCAGATCCCGCAAAGCCTGCGAATACCAATGGCAATAACAAAGAGGTGGAGGGGAAGCATGGGAAGGGAATCCGGTTCAGTGGGGACGATGCCTTGAACTTCCCATCCGGTTTCGGCGACTTCAACCGGCACCAGAGCTTCGGCATGGCCTTTTGGGCAAAGCCAACCAAGTTATTTGAACGGGCCGTCGTCGTACGCCGTTCCAAGGCATGGACGGATGCAGCCAGCCGGGGGTACGAAATACTGATCGAAGACGGCAAACTTTCACCTGCCCTGATCCACTTCTGGCCCGGCAATGCGATTCGCATCCGCTCGCAAAGACGACTTCCCGTCAATGAATGGACTCACGTCGCCCTGAGCTACGACGGATCGAGTCAAGCGAAAGGCCTGAAACTGTACGAAAACGGAACCTTGGCGGAGGTCGAGATGGTAAAGGACCATTTGACCCGGGAGATCGTAGGCGGAGGGGATCCCTTTCTCGGTTTTGCCCAAAGAATGAGGGATCGTGGATTCAAGAACGGGATGCTCGACGAATTTTACCTGTACGACCGGTCATTGACCCCCTCGGAGGTTGCCATTCTCGCTGGGAAGAAAAAGGAGCTGGGTCCCGAAGATGAATTCAAATTCTTTTTGGAATCAAAATACGAATCCTACCGCGCCCAAAAAAGCGCCTTGGTTGCCGCCCGCAAGGCGTTCGGCAATCAGCGCCAACGCCTGACCGAAATCATGGTGATGAAGGAAATGCCCGGGAACCGGGAGACCCATATTCTCAACCGCGGTTTGTATTCCGACCGCAAGGCAGTCGTGACGGCGGAAACGCCCGACTTTCTCCCAAATGAAGAAAAATCGCCAAAGAAAAACCGTTTGGGGTTGGCCCATTGGCTGACCTCACCCGACCACCCACTGCTCGCCCGGGTCACGGTCAACCGGTATTGGCAAATGATCTTCGGGCGCGGATTGGTTTCCACCTCGGAGGATTTCGGAAGCCAAGGCAAGCCTCCCACCCATCCCGAGTTACTCGACTGGTTGGCCCGGGATTTCATCGATTCAGGATGGGATCTCAGGCATCTCTTCAAGAAAATGGTTCTTTCTTCCACTTATCGTCAGAAAAGCCAATTCACTCCAGCGGCCCGCGAATTGGATCCGGAGAACCTATTGCTTTCCAGAGCCCCCGCCTACCGCCTTCCCGCCGAAATGATCCGTGATTCCGCTTTGGCGGCGAGTGGTTTGCTCCAGCGCAAAGCGGGAGGACCGGGAGTCAGGCCATACGACCTCAAGGTTTCCTTCAAGCCAATCAACCCGGACAGGGCTCCCAACGTTTACCGGAGAAGCCTGTACACCTTCTGGAAAAGAACGGCCCCTTCCCCGGTCATGATGACCTTCGATTCTTCCAAGAAAGACGTCTGCATGGTCCGTCGCGAACGCACGGACTCCGCTTCGCAATCTCTCGTATTGCTCAATGGCCCGCAGTTTCTGGAAGCAGCCCGGGCAACCGCCCACAAACTGGTCGAGGAGTTTGGAAAGGAAAAAGACGGGGAGCTCGTGGCTCATGCCTTCCGCCTGCTTACCAGCCGAAACCCCGAAAAAGAGGAGCTCAAGGTTCTCAAGCAATTGCTGAGCGAACAAAAAGCGGTCTTCTCGGATCCGGCCAAGGCCAAGGAATTCCTCACCGCCAAAGCTCTCCAAACGGGCGAGTACAAAGCACCTCTGGATGACCCTTCTTATCTCGCTGCCGTCACCACGCTGGTTTCGGCCCTCATGAATTTCGATGCCAGCCTATCCAAAAGATAACATGAAACCTTCAACCATCTGCACTGGATTCGAATCCCCCGTCGGGCTTGACCGGAGAAGCTTCCTCAACCGCTTTGGCGGAGGACTGGGAGGATTGGCTCTGGCCAACATGCTTCACGCGGAATCCGGAAACGGGCTGCACCATCCCGCCAAGGCAAAGCGGGTGATTTATTTGTTTCAATCGGGAGGGCCGTCCCAAATCGATCTCTTTGATCACAAGCCACGACTGACGGAGGAAACCGGAAAGGAGCTGCCCGACTCCGTGCGCAAGGGACAACGCTTGACCGGGATGTCGGGAAACCAGGCGAGCCTGCCCCTGGTTGGTTCGCCCTTCAAGTTTTCCCAGCATGGCAAGAGCGGTCAATGGATAAGCGAGCTCCTTCCCAACACCGCAAAAGTCGCGGACGACATGTGCATCGTGAACTCCATGTACACCGAAGCGATCAACCATGGTCCGGGGGTCACCTTCATGCAGACGGGCTCCCAGTTTCCCGGCCGTCCCAGCATGGGGGCATGGCTCTCCCATGGGTTGGGATCGATGAATGACAACCTGCCCAGTTTCGTTACCCTCGTCACCAAAAACAAAGGAGGCCAACCCTTGGTTTCCCGTCTTTGGGGAAGCGGTTTTTTGCCCGGCAAGCATGCCGGCACGCGCTTCCGGGCGGACAAGGACGCCATTCTTTACCTGAACAGCCCCAAAGGCGTATCCTCGGACGGACGCAGAAAGATGCTGGACCGTCTCAAGGAGCTCCACGAAATCCAGCTTGAAAAGACGGGTGATCCCGGACTGGAAACGCGGATCGCCCAGTACGAGATGGGCTTCCGCATGCAATCGTCCATTCCCGAGGTGACCGATCTCGCAAAGGAACCTGACTCGACCTTCAAGCTGTACGGCGAAGATG
>JABGWD010000324.1 GCA_018645725.1 Opitutia bacterium | reverse complement strand
TCCTCCCCATGCCGCCGTTGACGCCATGGGAAATGAAACAACCGACCCGAATCAAGCCGTTTCACTTCTGCCCTTTGGGGCCCACAAAGGATACGGACTGGGCCTGCTCAACGAGATCATGGGAGGGATGATCGGAGGATCCCTGCCGACCGTGCGCGGAATTCCAAAAGATATCCCTGAAGAGAAATTTTCATGCAACTTTTTCTTTCAGGTCATTCACCCCGAAGCCTTCGACGCCGGTAATTTTGCCGGCAACCGCAACCAAGGGGCGAACTTGAAGGCCGTGCTGGACGACGTCCTCAAGGAAGGGAACGAAAACTGTCTGCTCCCCGGCCAAATGGAAGCCCAGTTCGCCCAAAAGTCGGAAAAGAACCAGGGGTTGCTCTTCAGCGAAAAAGAACTGGAAGAATTCGCCCAGCTAGCGCGGGACAGCGAGGTCGCATTTGACCCCGAACAATTTCCCCTCGCCAACTAGATCTACCCCTTTGACTATGAACACCCTCGATCTTCGACCTGCTTCCGAATGCAAATGGGACCTCGTCTCCTTTGGAGAAATCATGCTCAGACTCGACCCCGGAGAGGGTCGGGTACGTACCACCCGTTCATTCAATGCCTGGGAGGGCGGAGGAGAATACAACGTGGCCCGGGGGCTTCGACGATGCTTCGGATTGAATACCGCCGTAGCCACCTCCTTCGTTGAAAACGAAGTGGGTCGCCTGCTTGAGGATTTAATCCTGCAAGGCGGAGTCTCGACTGACCTGATCCGCTGGGAGGATTTTGACGGAATTGGCAGAACAATCCGAAACGGGTTGAATTTTACCGAACGCGGATATGGATTGCGGGGGGCGGTCGGGACGTCCGACCGGGGCAACTCCGCTGCTTCCCAAATCAAACCGGGTGACTTTGATTGGGATGAGATTTTCGGCAGGCAAGGAGCCAGATGGCTCCATACCGGAGGCATTTTCGCGGCCCTGTCCGAATCGGCTGCCGAAGCCGTAACCGAAGCCGTCGAAGCTGCGAAATCACACGGCGTTATCGTTTCCTATGACTTGAACTACCGACCATCCCTTTGGAAATCCATCGGAGGTCTTGAAAAAGCGCAGGAAGTAAACCGTGAAATTGCCAAGCACGTCGACGTAATGATTGGCAACGAGGAAGATTTTACCGCCTGCCTTAGCTTTGAAGTCGAAGGGCTCGACGATAACATTAGCAACATCGAGATTGATTCCTTCAAGGCAATGATCGAAAAGGCGACCGGCGAGTTTCCGAACTTCAAGGTAACGGCCACTACCTTGCGCTCCGTCAAGACGGCAAGCATTAACGACTGGGGGGCGATTTGCTGGGCAGACGGACAATTCCATCAGGCAACCCATCGCGAGAACCTCGAAATTCTCGATCGCGTGGGCGGAGGGGACAGTTTTGCATCCGGATTGATCTATGGACTCCTGACCACCAACGATCCGGCCCAAGCCGTGGAGTATGGAGCTGCTCACGGAGCCCTTGCCATGACCACTCCCGGAGACACCTCCATGGCTATCTTGGCCGAAGTCGAAAAGCTCGTCGGGGGCGGAGGCGCCCGCGTAGACCGTTAACCTCAAACCTGTTCGAAAAATGGATTACTTGGAGAATTTATTCGGATTGCGCGAAAAATGCGCTGTCGTAATTGGTGGAACCGGTGAGCTTTGCGGAGCGATGGCGGAAGGCTTGGCTGGTGCCGGGGCTTACGTTTACCTGGTTGGTCGAAACAAGGACAAAGCCGAAAGCCGGCTTGAGGAAATCAGGAAGATTGACGGGCAAGGGGAATTCATTCCCTGTGACGTCAGCCAAAAAGAAGAGCTTGAAAAGTTACGTGATCAGGTTTTGGAAAAACACCCGAGCATAGACGTGCTCGTCAATGGCGCGGGAATCAACTCCCCTACCCCTTTTCTCGAAATCTCCGAGGAGGAATTCGATCGGATTCTCGACGTCAACCTCAAGGCCGTCCTGCTAAGTTGCCAAATCTTTGGGAAGACAATGCTCGATCAGGACAAAGGAGGAAGCATCATAAACCTCGGTTCCATTTCCGGACTCAACCCCCTTTCCCGGGTTTTTTCCTATTCCGCAAGCAAAGGGGCCGTCCATAACCTGAGCAAGAATTTGGCTCGGGAATGGGCGACCTGCAAAATCCGGGTAAACGTTCTGGTTCCCGGGTTTTTCCCTGCCGAACAAAACCGAAAGGTGCTCACGCCCGACCGGGTGAATTCAATCATGACCCACACGCCCATGGACCGGTTCGGCAACAAGGAGGAACTGATCGGAGCAACCCTTTTGCTCGCGTCCGACAATGCAGGATCCTTTATTACGGGAACGGAAATGGTCGTGGACGGCGGTTATAATTGCATGACCATTTAGACGCGCGGACCAGCGCATCGTCGTTCTTATTGCTCGTCCGCACGCCAAAAGACGCAAAAAAAGCCGTCGGTCTTGCCCAAACCGACGGCTTAATTGGTTTGTGTTTTAAAGGAACACAGGTCCTAAGTAGCCAAATTACCGCAAGTTGCGTCGTCGAGTAAAGCCAAAGGCAATTCAAACGCTTTTTTTACCCCCAATACCCTAACTTAATGTATCATAAATTACCACATGAGAGGATAGTGCGCTTACTCGTCTTCGCACTGCAAGAAGACCAAAGCCTGATGCCATTGACCGTTTTCGAAAAAAGGGGCGCCCAAGCATTGCCAGCGACCTGAAGATTGGTAGAGGAAACCTTCCTTGTCCTTGTATTCACGCTGAATCTGCTCATTCACTTCCTCGGTCAAGCCTTTGAGCGAAGTATCCTTAATTATCTTGTATTTTCTCTGAACCATCGTCATCAATATTTCAAAAATAGTTCGGGTTCCCGCAACCGATTTCCACGCCAAAACGGAACCTAAGCACAACTAACCGCGATCTTTCACAAAGCCCATAATCATCAAAGCTAATGCCAAGCAAAACCTCTTCCAAGACCAAAATATCCACGGAAACCACCCTCTCGAAAAACGACGTGGAGGCCATCGACGAACTCCGGCAGGCCTATGCCGAAATCAAATCCGAGCTTGGAAAGATAATCATCGGTCAAGAGGAGGCGATCGAAAGGATGTTTCTTTGCATGCTATCCCAAGGACACGCCCTGCTGATGGGCGTTCCCGGACTGGCCAAGACTCTCCTCGTCAACTCGATATCCCAAACTACGGCTCTTTCCTTCGGTCGTATTCAATTCACTCCCGATCTCATGCCTTCCGACGTGACGGGCACGGAAATTCTGCAAAACAAAAAGGATGGAGACGGAAGGGAATTCGTCTTCATCAAAGGACCGATTTTCGCCAACGTCATTTTGGCGGACGAGATCAACCGGACTCCCCCGAAAACCCAATCCGCCCTCCTCGAGGCGATGCAGGAAAAGAGGGTTACCGTTGCCGGAACCAACCATCAGTTGCAAGAGCCCTTCTTCGTGCTCGCCACCCAAAACCCGATCGAACAGGAAGGAACCTACCCGTTGCCCGAAGCCCAACTGGATCGCTTTATGTTTCTCATCCGCATGGATTACCCGAGCAGGGACGAAGAAATTTCCATTGCCCGGCAAACCACAACCGGCACTTTGCCCAAACTCAAGAAAATCATCTCCGGGAAGAAACTGAAGGATTTCCAGCAATTGGTCGAAAGGGTGCCCGTACCCGACCATGTCCACGAATTAGCCGTCGACCTTGTGCGCAGAACCCGTCCCAATTCGGATGAATCTCCCGCTTGGTTAAAAAAATGGGTCCAATGGGGGGCAGGTCCCCGAGCTGTCCAGTACTTGGTCAAGGGAGCCAAAGCCCGGGCCGTTTTGGAAGGAAATTACATGACCTCAATGGAAGACGTCGAGCAAGTCGCCGACCCCGTTCTCTTCCATCGTATCCTAACTAATTTCCATGCTCGGTCCGAAGGGATTACCAGCACGGAAGTCGTGCAAAGACTGATCGAGGACGCCCGCAAGGAACAACGGTAAGGACATGGCAAGACGTCGAAAGACTTATTTTCATTACGTCGACCAAGATTCTCTTTCCCGGATTTCCGGGGAACCTCTGCTCAGCCCGTTCCCCATGGAGGGAAGCGTGTCGGGTCATCACCGAAGCCCGCACAAGGGATCAAGCGTGGAATTTGCGGAGTATCGGGAATATACGCCGGGAGAAGATCCAAAAAGAATGGACTGGAGAGTATTTGCCCGGACCGACCGGTATTACCTCAAGGAATTCGAAGCCGAAACGAACCTCCGGGGCCAATTCGCATTGGACTGCAGCGGTTCCATGAGTTTCGGGGCACCCACAAGCAAGTTCGAGTACGCAAAAAAGCTCGTCAGCACGCTTGCCTATCTCTACGTCGGTCAAGGGGATGCCGTGGGCTTGCACACCCTTAGGCAAAAAAAGCCTCAAATTCTTCCCGCCAAGAGAAACCCCGCCCAAATTCAGGAAATGCTCGAGATACTGGGGCCTCTCAAGCCCAAGGGTGAGACTCTCCTTGCTTCCTCTCTTCATGAAATTGCCGAAAGCGTGCGCATGCGGGCGATGATTTTCGTCGTCTCCGACATGCTTGAGGAACCCGGGGACGTCATGGATGCGGTTCTGCACCTGCGGGACCGCAAACACGAAGTCGTTCTCTTTCATCTCTTTGACCCGCAGGAACTGGACTTCACCTTTGATCGACCGACTCGCTTCGTTGACCTTGAAGGAGCTGGTTCTCTCATTACCGAACCCACCGTCATTCGCGAAGAATACCTCGCCCGCCTGAACGAACACGTTCAGGAACTCAGGCAGGGTTGCCTGGAATCGCAAGCCCGGTATCACCTCGTTCGCACGGACAGTCCCCTCGTCGACGTCATCGATGATTTCTCTGCCGGACGGATCGGCGGCAAAGCGGCATGACCTTCCTTCAACCACTTGCCCTTTTTGGGCTCTTGCTTGCCTTTGCCCCCATCGTCATTCACTTGCTGAACCTTCTTCGGCACCGGACTCAACCGTGGGCTGCGACCCGCTTTCTTTTTCAAGCCAGAAAAAGTTCATCCCGAATCTCCAAACTGAAAAGATGGATCACCCTTCTTTTTCGGATGCTAGCCTTGGCCGCCCTGGCCTTCATGATCGCCCGCCCGATGACGGGTGGCGACTCCCTTTTCTCTTTCTCCTCGGGAAGCCCCGAAGTACTCGTGCTCGTGCTTGATCGTTCGGCAAGTATGGAAACGAGGACCGAAAAGGATCCTCAAACCAAAAGGGCAAAGGCCCTCGATGCCTTTCAGGCCTTTGCCAAGCCATGGGCGGAAAGCCGGTTGATCGTCATCGACACGGCTTTGGAGGATCCCTTCTTCATTGACGAAGCGGCTTCGGTAAAGGATGCCGCTCTGGAAAGATTTTTCGGACCAACGGACACCTCTGCCGATCTGCCGGGCACCCTGTTGAAGACCCTTGACTGGCTTGACAAATCAGGAGTGGGGACTGCGGAAATTCTTCTGGTTTCCGATATGCAAACAAGCAATTGGAAACTCGACCGAAATTCCGAAGTCATGGAGAAAATCAATCGAATCCTCACCAAAAAGAAGGAATTTTGGAAGCTGAATCTCCTCAATCTTGACGATTCCCCACCCTACAACCTCAGCATGACTCTCGATCGGGTCAACCGCCGGCCCGGTCGAATCGAACCGGTCGTCAATCTTAGCAAAAACGGACAAGGGAACGAACTCGTTCGATTGTCCATCAACACGAATGGTTCGCCGGGGAGCATGGAAGTCGAACTTGCATCCCCAAGCATGCTTTGGCGGCCGACGTTCGATCTTGAAAACGAACCCGAGGAAGGATGGATTTCAATCCTTGGACCCGATGACTTCTGCCAACCGGACAACGTTTGCTTCCTTACCTACGGGATAACGACTCCTCCCCAAGTAGCCGTACGGGCCTACAATCCGAGAGCCAGCTTGATTCTCCGCTCAGCCTCCCAATCCGAACTTGGAAAAATTGCGGATGCCTTGCCGCTCAATGTTTTGGAGGAAAAGCAACTGCTCTTGCGCAAGATACTGATCCATCAGGGAGAACTTGATGCGGGAGACGAAGAAATCCTCCAAAACTTCGCCCTCAATGGAGGAACCCTCGTACTCTTTCCTCCTGAATCCGGCAAGCCATCCACTTCTGAATTTCTGTCTTGGGGACCACTTGAAAAAATGCAAAAAGACGAATATTTTCAGATCAGTGGATGGAGAAGGGACTCGGGTTTGCTGGCCAATTCTTCGGATGGCAACCGGTTGCCCTTGGATCGTTTGGATATCAAGACACGCCGCATTCCTGCCCAAGGCGAACCACTTGCCTATTATTCCGACGGCAAGCCTTTCCTCACCAGCATGACAATCGGCAGAGGGGTCGTTTACGCCTTCTCGACCCTGCCCGTCAAGAGTTGGTCCGAATTGGATAACGGATACGTCCTGGTTCCCGCCCTGCAAAGATTGATCGAGGAAACCGCATCCTCCAATTCCTTCGCTCAATCATGGGCTTGCGGGGGGAAGGAGACAAAAGAAGTCACGCTATTCGAACCCATTGGCGAAGATCCCGACAAGATACCCTCCTTGCATGCCGGGATCTACAAGATTGACGGTCGACTCACCGCCGTCAACAGGCCACAGGAAGAAAACGAAAGGCGATTCCACAAAGACGAGGAAATCATTGAGGAATTGCCTGGCATTTCTCCCCGTCTGATGGAAGAAGAGAATTCCTCCGACTCCACCGACCGATCGGAAATTTGGTCCTTTTTCCTTCTTCTCTGCCTTGTCTTGCTCCTCGGTGAGGCATTCCTTGGGCAACCTGCTTCCACAAGTGCAAACAAGGCAATTTCGAGTAATGCTTGAACTTTTCGACTGGCGACTGAGTTGGGACTGGACAGACCTTTTGTTGGTCTTGTTCGTATTGGGACTGAGTGCCTTCCTGTCGTGGAAAACTTGGGTTCGTTCAGGCAGAAAGAAAACTGTTCTGGCTCTTGAAATCTTCCGCTTCTCGGTCGTTTTTCTGATACTGGCTACCCTGCTCAACCCCGAACAAGTGGAGAAGGAAGAAAAGGAAAACGAACCGGAAATCGTCTGCCTGCTCGATGTGTCGGGCAGCATGAGTACTCTTGACGTGAGAGACTCGAACGGATCAATCGAATCGCGCATCGATTGGGCTCGCAAGGCATTGGAGGCGGATTGGAAGAAGACACTCGAGCAAAATTCAACCGTCACCACCACCACCTTTTCCTCCGAAAGCGGGACTCAGGGTACGGACCTTTCCCGGGCGCTGAGCGAAGCCCTGGAAAACTCGGACAACCTCAAGGCCGTTCTCTTTCTTTCCGATGGTGATTCGAACACCGGATCTTCCGTTCTCTCCCTTGCCGGAAAATGCCGATCGGCAACCGTTCCCGTATACAGCATTCGAATCGGCGCGCCCAAGCCCTTGCCCGACCTCTCTATCGAGGAAGCCTTTGCTCCATCCTTCGCCCTGCAAGATGAGAAAATAACGGTGAACTACAGGATAACGAACACCTTCGAGCAACGTCAAAGAAGCACCCTGAAGCTTTTCGCCAACGAACAACTCGTGTCCCAAAAACCCCTTTTGATTTCCGCCTCCGACGAGATAGCGGGTAGCATGGTTTGGCTTCCGCCCAGCGAGGGGAATTACGAGTTGAAGGTCACCGTGGAGAAGGTCCCCGGGGAAAGCTTGCCCGGAAACAATGAGAGAATCCTCGCCACACGGGTTGAAAACAAGGTAATCAAGGCCCTCATCGTAGATTCCTTCCCCCGTTGGGAATACCGCTTCCTGCGCAATGCCCTCGACCGCGATCCCGGCATCGACATGAAATGCGTCCTTTTCCACCCCGGTCTGTCACCCGGGCAAGGGAAGGACTACCTCCCCGAATTCCCGAGGAGCAAAGATGCTCTTGCCTCATTCGACGTCGTTTTTCTCGGGGACGTCGGAATGGGAGAAAACGAACTGAGCGAGAAGCAATGCAAAAACCTCGACGAACTCATTCGCCTGCAAGCTTCCGGCTTGGTCTTTCTTCCCGGAAGAAGAGGAAGGCAACTGACCTTTTCCGACTCCCCCATCTCCGACCTTCTGCCCGTTGTCTACGACCCGGAAAAACCCACGGGGCTAGGCACTTCCAATCCATCAAGCCTCGAATTGACGGCCCGCGGAAAGGATCATTGGTTGACGAACCTCAGGGGCGCAGGGGAACCCGACCGGCAATTTTGGGAAAGACTGCCCGGCTTTCATTGGTCGGCCATGGTCAGCAAGAGCAGACCGGGGTCCGAAGTTCTGGCCGTTCATTCGAATTACCGAAACGACTGGGGACAAATGCCCACACTGGCCATCCGGTATGCCGGAGCGGGAAAGACCCTTTTCCTCGGTAGCGACGGAGCATGGCGGTGGAGACGGGGAGTCGAGGACAAGTACCACTATCGGTTCTGGAGCCAAGTCGTCCGCTGGATGGCCCACGGCAGGTACTTGGCGGAAAAGGAAGGCATTCGGGTAATCCCCGATCCCGAAAGACCCAAATCCGGGGAAAAAGTTTTCGTGCGCTGCATCGTTTTGGACAAAGCCGGGTTTCCAATGGAAGACGGAGAGGTCGAGGGCGTGGTCATGCACCCGAACGGCCAACGGGAAAACCTGCGTTTCACCCCTGACGAAGAAGGTCCGGGCGTATACTTGGCATCCTTCAAGGCTCGGGAACCGGGCACCCTCAACATGAAGGTAAGCACCCTTCCAACGGAAAGGGAGCTGAGCCTTGACCTGACCGTCGAAAGACCGAGCAAGGAGAAACTTGGCAAACCCGTCGTCTCTCGTGACCTTCTCCATCTGGCTCAACTCACCGGAGGCAAATCCACTGATTGCGAGAACTACGAAGACGTCGTGCGTTCCCTCTCTTTTCTTCCCGATCCTCAGCCCTTGATCCGGATCCATCGCCTTAGAACCGACACTTCGTGGGGTCTTTTTCTTTTTGGATTACTCGCAATTTACTGGACTGGCCGCAAGCTGGTTGGGATGATTTGAAAAAAACATGACTATGAAAGACGGCTCCACCAAACCGAACGCTGTTCCTCTCTCCGAGGTCCTGCCCTCCTCCCTGCAAAATGCCCTTTCTTCCCTGGCAATTCATTCCAGAAAAATCTTTTCCCTCAAATTCGGATCCCTCCTGTTGCTTGCCCTCTGCGTTTCCTGGCTTGCTCTCTTTGCATCGGACCGGGCATGGGACACTCCCGTTTGGGCCCGCCTGACCCTTTCCTGTTCAGGCTGGGTTGCCGCGCTTGCCTTTGCCTGGATGATCCGTCGGACCGCGTTCGACCGATCCGGTTCGAGAAAATGGCTCGCCCGGCAAGTGAGAATCCGCTTCGGCGGACCGGGGGATCGTTTGCTGGGGGTCATCGAATTGACCGACAAGCGCCACGAGGACCATTCCTCTTATTCGGAATCTCTTTATGCAGCCGCCCTCAAGAGGGTCGAAGGAGAAGTATCCAAGCTTCCTCTCGATCAAACCTTTGATCGCAAACCGGCCCGACGGGCCGGCCTTGCGGCAAGCGCCTTCGCTCTAGGCATGCTCGCCTGTTTCCTTGCCCACCCCGATCTTGCGGAAAATGCCTCCTTGCGTTGGGCAATTCCCTGGTCAGACCTCGAACGGGATACCCTGACCCGCCTTTCGGACGTGCCGGACAAGCTCTACGCGGCCAAAGGAGAACCAATCGTTCTCCGCCTGACTCTAGCCAAAGACTCGAAGAGCAACCCTTCCGAAATTCGACTGACCGGGCCGAATGACCTTCTTGTGAAGGCACCCAGAAATGGAAACCTTTACGAATTCCTTGTCCCCGGTCAGGAAAAGGCCAAGGACCTTCGGCTCAAGGCCGGTGACTTTCGGGCCATGATCAAGTTGATTCCCCTTGACCGGCCGTCCATCTCGGAATGCATCGCAAGGGTATCCTACCCGGATTATCTTGCTCTCCCTGACTATGAATCCGAACCCATGGCCCGCTCGGTTTCCTTCCCCAAAGGTTCCACCCTCGCTCTTCGGGGAAAGACGGATCGCAAAATTTCGATGATGACCGCCTCCACCGCGACCCGTTCGCTTGATGCCGACTTCGACGGAAATACCTTTCTTGTTCCGGTCAGGGACATGACGGAAGAGGAAGAAATTGGGCTTTTGTTCACGGACTCCTTCGGGCTCAAGCCCAACGCCGAGCACACCGTCCGCCTGGTTGCCTTGGATGATGCCCCTCCCCTGGTTGACTTCAGGGATCTGGCACCGGAATCCTCCGTTCTGCTCCTCGAAACGATAACGCTCTCCATCGTCTCCAAAGACGACTTCGGGCTTGCCCGAACCAGGTTGAGAATGAAGGCGATCCGCGGAAACGACCTCCTCATCGACAGCACCCTCTACGAGCAAACCGAAAGTGAGAACAACGTCACGCAAACCGGATTTTCCTTCCCCTTCGACCCCCGATTGTTCACCTTGCAGGATGGAGACGTCGCCGAATTCACCGCCCAAGCCGTAGACCGGTTTCCGGAACGCGAACCGACCTCATCGAGAACGGTCCGATTCTTTGTCGTGGGACCGGAAAAGCATGCCGAGATCATTCGGGACAGAATGGAAGCGATCATGGCCCGGACTTCGGAAATAGCGCGGGAGCAGGAAAGCTTGCTTATGGAAACAATCGCCTTGGAAGAGGAAGTCGAGGCAAGCGAGGAATCCATCGATTCCAAAACGGAAAGAAAGCTTTCGAAATTGGCCGACATGCAAAGAACCAACGCGCGGAACCTCAAGGCCAATGCCGGGGAATTGAAAGACCTCCTGGAGGAAGCGGAGCGAAATCCCACCTTCGATCAAAACACCCTCCAAGAATTCGCTCAAACCATGCAAAAGATGGAGGACGTCGCCTCCGGCAAAATGAAGCCCGCAAGTTCGAAGATGCAACAAGCCCAAGCATCCCAGCCCTCCTCGGCTTCGCAATCGCTTGCCGAGGCCGAAGAACTCGAAAGACAAGCCCTGAGCGAACTTCAGGAAATTCTTTCGGACGGTTCCGAGCAACTTGACCGACTGGAAGCCCGCAACTTGGCCCAACGTCTGAGGAAGGTCGAAAATACCGAAAAAAGCTTGGTCGCAGGCATGCTTGAGATTCTCCCGAAATCCATTGGGGAAAGCGTTGAAAAACTGAGCCCCAAGCTATCCGAGAACAAGGAAAAAATGGAATCCGTTCAATTCGAAGCCCATGTCGAAGCCGGCGAAATCCAGAAGGAAATCAGCCGGTTTCACGAAAGGACGGGCAAACCTGCCTACGGTGAGGTCAGCGAGATGATGGAACAGGAAAAGACCGAACGCGGATTGCTCGACGTCTCCAAGAAAATTGACCGTAACATCGCCTTCGAAGCACTCGACGAATTGGAGGCATGGGAAGAGAAATTCAAGAAATGGGCCGATATTCTTGAGGAACAAAACTCTCAGGAAGGAGGAGGGCAAGGACAAGGAGAAGGCGAGGGAAAAGACATCACCGAGCAAATCCTCGCGCTACTCAAGATTCGTGACAATCAGAGCGAAATAATCGGCAAGACGAAAGTCGTGAACAGCGGAAATTTTCGAGCCAAGCGGGAGAAGTGGACCGACACGCTCAAGGATCAACAACAAGAGCTCATGCTCGACCTTACGGACGTGCAGATCGAGATAGCCGAGGAAGGACTCAATCCCCTCTTTGACGATGCCCACACCGCAATGTACGAATCGGCATCCGGATTGGAAAAAGGAGAGGCAGGCGAAACGACCCAAGGATCCCAAACCGAGGCCAAGGACATCGTGACCGACCTGATCAACGTACTTCTCGAATCTGCCTCTTCGGGTCAATCAAGCGGGCAGGGTCAAAGCATGACCGGCATGCAATTACTCATGCAACAATTGGGGCAATCGGGAAAAGGGAAGGCGGCAGGAATGACACCCGGAAATTCAGGCGGTGGCTCAAGCCAGGGCGGAACCACGGACCAAGTGCCGGGTGAAAACGGAGGCGAAGCCTCGAACCTCTCGACCGGGTCGCGAAAACCGGGAAAATCCGGGGGAGTTTCCCAATCCCCTCCCCCGGAATTCAAAAAAGTCATGGAAAGTTATTTCCGCAACATAGAGGAATAAGATGAAGAGACTGTTTTTCTTTTCCGTTTTTCAGGTCCTGCTGATTTCCCCTGTTTTCGGGCAGGACCTCTTCGAGCAATCGAACGACCTTTTGGTTCGCGAGATTGACGACACTTACCGCAAAGGTCTTGGCTTTCTGGCAGGAAGTCAGGATGATCGGGGTTGTTGGTCGGATAGTTCATACGGTTCCGAGCCAGGTGTCGTGGGGATGTCCATTCTCGCTTTTCTCGCCCGGGGGGACGACCCGGAATTCGGGCCCTATCGAAGCCATTACAAAAAGGCATTGGATTACTTGCTCAAGGCTCAGGACACAAAGACCGGCTACATAGGCAGCTCCATGTACAATCACGGCTTTTCCACACTCGCCCTAGCCGAGGCCTACGGCTTGACAAACGACCTGAGGATAGGACCGGCCCTGGAGAAAGCGACCAAGCTCATCGTTTCTTCGCAAAAGAAAAACCCCAAGGGAGGCTGGAGATACAGCCCCGAAAGCCAGGATGCGGACACCACCGTATCGGGGGCTCAGATGGTTGCCCTCTTTGCGGCCCGTAACGCCGGAATCAAGGTCCCCGAGGAAGCTATCGAAAGAGGAAAGGCCTACGTTCTTTCCTGTCAGGATTCGAGCGGTGGATTCGGATACACCACCTCCAGTGGAGCCAACTTGCCCCGTACCGCCATCGGTTCGCTTATTCTTTCCCTCGCCAAGGACACCGACTCGGACGCCTACGAAAATTCCGTCGAGTACCTCAAAAAGTCCGCCAAATTCGGTGACCAAGGACACAAATTCTACAGCTTGTACTATACCTCGCAAGCGATCTTCCGGGCCAGCCCATCACTTTGGAACTCCTGGAATTCTCAAAATTTCAAACGGCTTCAATCCACCCAGACTGAAAACGGTTCATGGAATGGAAACTACGGAAAAACCTTTGCCACCTCCGCCGCCCTTCTGTCGCTTGCCTTGAATTATCGCTATCTTCCGATTTACGAACGATGAAAATCCTTTCGATCCTCCTCTTCTGCCTGCTCGCTTCTCCTTTGTTCGCCAAGGAAGCTCAAAAACTCATCCTTCAAACGATCGCCCAGGATGCAACGAAGGAAACAAAAAAAGGGACGAACCTTTTGATCGGAACGGAACGAATCCGTTTTTTCGACGGATCCGACCTCAAGGGAACGTTGCTTAAACTCGATCAGGAAAACAACCTCTTCTGGCGGCACGAATCTTCCTATGAACCCATTCGTTTCAAGTTCCGGGCAATCGAGTCGGTCGTTCTGGACCGTTTCTCGAAAACGACCAAGGACGATTCCGGCAAACACCTTCTTCGGGTACACATGAAAAACGGAGACAAACTGCGATGTGACTTCAAGACGCTGGACAAGAAAAATCTTGTCGTGGAAACCAGTTTTGCCAAGGAAGTTTCGGTTCCCGTCGAGACCCTCCGCAAGATGGAATTTTTACCCGAAACCCATGAGATTCTTTACGATTCCTCGGAAGGTTTGTCCGGGTGGAAAAGCAGCAATCGAAAATCATGGGCCGCCGAGGAAGGCGACTTGGTTTCCGTCTATTCGGGGAGTACTGGAACCACCTTGCCCCAAAAGGATGCCATAGAAGTCGAGTTCGAGGCTCAATGGGAACGGTCCTTCTACCTGGCCCTCCGTTTCTTCTCGGATTCGGATGGAGCCAGTTACGGAAACACGGGGTACCATCTCTCCTTTTCGAACAACCGGCTCAATCTCCAAGTCAACAAAAGGACCAAGGGGCGGGTTTCGAGAGAAACCCTTGGCTCTGCCATGATCGATGAAATAACCAGCAGTAAAAAGGCCCGTTTTTCGATTTATGCCCACAGGGAAAGGAAGGAGTTCATCATCCGGGTAAATGACCGGGAAGTTGCCCGGTGGAAAGACGCAAGCGAAGATTTTTACCCCGAAGGGAACGGTATTCTCTTCATCAACCAAGGCGGCAATTCGTACATGAAGCTCAAGGAACTGACCTTGGCGGGTTGGGATGGCAAGTTCTTTCCCATGTCGGCCAAGCAGAGGAAAAATGATTCGGACGGACAATTCGCAGTCTTCACCAATGGAGACTCCACCGAGGCCTCCTCAAGCAGCGGATCGGGTGACAGTTTCACCCTGAAAACAAAAAGAGGATCTTTTCAAGTACCCGTGAACCGCATGAGAAGCTTGGATTTCCATCGGGAAAACCCCGCAGAGGAAGAAAGCGAGAGTTCGGAACAGGTTTTTCTCAACAGATCGCTCGGTCGGTTAAGCTTCAACCTCCAATCCATTACTGCGAACGAACTTGTCGGTCTTCATCCCTCATTCGGCAAATTCTCCATCCCGCTCGACGTCGTCAAGAGAATGAACTGCAATCAAAACCTGAAGAAAATCAGGGGTTATCTCAACCAGTTGGCCCAAGCCAAGAAGGCCTTGGACGAACGCCAACCGAATTCGGCAACGACGATCCTCAACCAAACCAACCCCGCTTTCAGGAGTTGGTATTGGGGCCGACTCTTCCTCTTGGCCGAAAACATGCAGTCCCTGGAGAAATTAAGTTTCGCTCCCCACCCGGAAAAAGGATTGACGAGCGCAACCTTCGCCGGTGATTCGGAAACGATTCTGACCGTCGGGAAAGACGGATCTTACGGATTATGGAACGGACACGCCAAGTTAGCCGGGGGCAAATTCACGAATGCCGAATCCTTTCCGGTCGAAATCGGCCGGTTTTCCAACGAGGAGCAGAAAGTAGTTACGATTTCCCGGTCCTTCTGGCTTGGACAAACCGAAGTTACGCAAGAGCAATTCGAAATCATCATGGGCAAAAACCCAAGCTCCCGCAAGCAACCCGATCTCCCGGTCGAAGTATCCTGGCATGATGCGCAGGCCTTTTGCAAAAAACTCAACGAAACACAAAAGGCTCCCCCCGGCTACGTGTGGAGACTCCCGACCGAAGCGGAATGGGAATATTCCTGCCGGGCAGGCTCGGGTGGACCTTTTTGCGGAAGTGAGCCAAACCAACTCCCGGCCAAAGAAGACTCCTACGACAAACACCTTGGCCAATTCGGATGGTTTGCCGGTAATTCGGGTGGGGAAACCCAACCCGTTGGCCGGAAAAAACCAAATGCTTTCGGGCTACACGACATGCACGGAAACGTTTGGGAATGGTGCCTTGATGCCGTCAAACGCAACAAGACCAGTTTCATGAGCGACCGCAAGACCGGTACGGTCGATCCCTTTTCTCAGGAAGGGGAATGGCGGGCTCTTCGGGGAGGAAACTTCGAAGTACCCTACTCAAGGTGCCGATCGGCTTACCGGGGAGCGAATGCCCCAACCGTAACTCATTCGGACAGAGGATTCCGGTTGGCCCTTGCCCCCGTTCCGGGGGTGGAAGGAAACGTTACCGGGACAACCGGGGACAAAGACATGAAAATCGAGAATCTTTCCCTGATCCTGAAACCCATTCCCGAAGGCAGCTTTCTGATGGGAAGTCCAAGTTCCCTTACCGCGCCCAAGGCCATTACCGACTCCTTCGGTGACAAGCTCATCACCGGGTCAAGCGATGGAAAGCTTGGCTCAACGGACTTTTCCGGTCGCCCATTGGAAACGCTCCATGAGTTCAACTCCTCCATCACCGCCTTGGCTTCCGCCGAATCATCCCCCCTTGTTCTGGTCGGGTGCCAAAATGGACGGACGCATCTTTTCGATCTTAAGAAAAACGAAGTTCTCCGCTCATTCGGACATCACCAATTTCCCGTTACCTCGGTTGCGTTTGATTCCAACCTTTCCAGTTTCACCAGCTCCGGCTTGGATGGAAAAATCAATCGTTATTCAACCGAAGACATGACTTTGTCATGGACCTTTTCGACCCGCGAGCACGGCCACGGCTCCACGGACAAGATCGAATACTCCAAGGACGGTTCGTTGTTATTGACTTACGGAAGAGGCTCGACTCCGATCGTAATTGACGCCCGCAGCGGAGAAAAGGTCATGGCATTGCAGAACGATTTGGGACACCCCATCGCAACACACTTTCATCCCGACGGAAAATCCGTGGTTTCGGTCTCGGAGAACGGTTTGCTCATTTTTACGGAAATTTCATCAGGCATCCCCTACAACCTCATCCGGTTGAACCTGAACTCCGTTCGCGACTTCTCCTTCTCCAGATACAGCGACCGAATCATTGTTTCGAACGACGAGGGCATGTGCTCGATCCGGGCCTTTCCACGCAGGGGTACCATTATCGTCGAATCGCCCGACCGGACCCGCGAAACAACCCCCGATTACTTCTTCGCCCTATCTCGAAAAAACAAGTTTTCCATCACTAACCTGAGCGATTTCATGAAAGAAAAGGGGGTGAAACACGATCCCGATTCCACCCCTGCAGGCTGCGCTTATTCACCCGATGGAAAATGGTTCGTTACCAGCGTGGACGGAGCGCTCCGCTTATGGCGGCGGGAAACTGACACCTGGGTCGCTACGATAGCGGCAAAATTGGCTTCCCCCATCGTGAATTGCGCCTTCTCGCCCAAAGGCGACTATGTCGTTGCCAAGCTTGCAAGCGGTCACCTGTTGGCCTACCCATCCCGACTCGTCAAGGCTTCCGCCGAAAACGCAAATTCCCCGGAAACCCCGATTCCCAATGCATCTTCCATGGACATGAGCATAGATCTTCCTCTCAAGGACTGGCTCGATCCAAAGCCAAAGCAAACGGATTGACTCGCTGACGTCGAGCAAAACACCGAGAAAATCAAGCTCTTGGATTGGTAGCCTGAAATTTATGGTTGTATCAACGCTACGAGTCGTTACCCCATTATATTGTAAGTTGGACCACCTCCGATACAAATTATTAACGCAACCATGATAGAAAACTGCATTAGAGTCATCTCACTTCTTTTCTTTTGCTTTTTTTTGGGAGCTTGCGGCAGTAGTGGCCCCACCACCTTGCCCGATGCGCCTCCCCCATGGCAGGAGATTCCATCCAGTGGCGAGGAAGCGACTGCCCCACGCCCTTCCCCTTTCGGTGGGACCAACCCCAGATTGGGAAACACCACGACGCCCAATTCCTTATGGCGCAATCAACCCGGACCATCGTCATCACCTGCCGCTCCAACCCGACACATCCTAACTACCAAGCCCAATTATACCATCAATGCCTATGCAAACGTTTGGGTATTGGTTCAGGACAAGAGAGGAAACGAATTGGAATGGATTAGCATGAAGTCGGGTGACGAAGTACCCATCATGCACCGGGGGCCTCTCACGATTACTTGCTCCTCTTCAAGGTCCGTCATGATTGCAGACAAAAATGGAAAGAAAATCGAAACAGGGAACAATTCGAACGGCATCAACATCATCCGGCTTCCTTAAATACGAAAAAATATAATTTATTTTGAACGTATCGAGAACTTTGACCGTCTTACTTATCGACTAACGTCAGTTTGTTTTAGTTTGTGTTTCAAAAGCCAGAAAAGCACCGCCCCAAAAGCGGTGCTTTTTCTTTTGCATCAATCTGGTCGGTCAAATTTTTCGCCGGAAGGATCTTGAATCAATTGTACCGGAGGGTTCTCCAACCTAATGTTCACGTAGGCGCAAAGCCCTTTGAGAAACTTGAAGGATACCAAACTCCATCCGTACACGGTATCCGAAGCCTCGTCATAAACAGGTCTCCTGTAATCCCAAAGATACCCATTGCCCCCATCCAAGCTGCGCCCTTCCGGAGGCCCCATCATTTGTTCGATCTCTATGCGGTTTCTGCCTATGGACAAAGTTTCCAAGTTGTTCTTCCGATAGACCGGCAAATTGTCAGGCAATTCGAATTTCGCTTCTCGTTGTCCACTTTGACCGCCTGGGCCATTTCGCGAAGATCCGTTGCCTTGGCCGGAACGCGCTAAAACGTTTTCCCGATTGCAGGAACTGGTTGCGAATATGCAAAACATCCCAAACGAAAGAAGGGATAACCGGGTTTTCCTTTTGGTTCCTGAATTTTTCATAACGTGAAGGTGGATTTTTTCAAATTTCCAGATTTGCGATTCAATTCAATTTGGGCCGTTTAGTCAATCTCTCGGATTTGGAGAACAAATTGGTCTGACAAACGAAAGACGCGTACACCAGAGAAAAAACGGTTTTGTCAGCAGGTCAAATCCTGATCCGACAGGTAAAATCGGCAACGACTCAGTGGCCTTTTCGGTTGCTAGTTGCATGCTTCGTTCATTCGATTGAAACATGCTGAATTTACAGACCCTCAAGATTTCACCGTTCACCGATCAATTGAGCCATTCCTACGAATCGATGTTTGGGAATTTGCATCCGGAATATATCGATTTTCTAAGGTTGGCCGCATCCATTTCCCTGGAAAACATCGCAAACGGAGACATGCTTTACCATAACGTTGATCATACGATAATGGTTACGGCCGTTGGCCAGGAAATCATTCGTGGAAAACATCTTTTCGAAGGTGGATTCAGTCCGGAAGACGGTCTCAATTATTTACTCGCGCTTTTGTGCCACGACGTGGGCTTTGTTAAGGGTGCCTTGAAAAAAGACGATCTGGACAAGAGTTCGTTCGATGATGGGGAGGGTGGCATGATCGAGATCCCGGATACCGGAACCTGCGCCCTGCTCCAACCATATCACGTTTCGAGAGGAAAGGTTTTCGTCCATGAGCGGTTCGACAACTTTGAATTCATAGACCTCAATTTGGTTTCGGATTGCATCGAAAGGACACGCTTTCCCGTGCTTTCCGGGGAAGGCTATGAGAAGACCGATGATTTGCCCGGTTTGGCCAGGGCCGCCGACTTGATCGGACAACTTGGAGATCCTGAATACCTTCATAAGATTCCTGCCCTTTATTTTGAATTCGAGGAGTTGGGCATCAACGAAAGGATGGGATGCTCGTCACCCGGTGAACTCCGACGTGGCTATGCTCATTTTTTTTGGGGGGTGGTTCACAAGTACGTCGAGGATGGCGTTACTCTTTTGCAAGTTACCCAAGAAGGCAAAGAATGGATCAGTCGTTTGCACTCTCACGTATTCGAATGCGAACATTTTTTACTGAACGAAACGGCTGCAGACGGGAAATAGACCGGCTTGATAACCGGCTTTTTCTTTTGGGCGTTGAAAGCAACCCAAGAGACGGTGAATGGTTTTTATCTTTTGGGTTTACCTCGGACGGCGGTATCCTGTATGCTCCGTCTTCAAATTCAGGAGAGATGGCAGAGTGGTCGAATGCGCTGGTTTGCTAAACCGGTGAGGAGCTAATAGTTCCTCCACGGGTTCGAATCCCGTTCTCTCCGCCATTTCAAAACATTGAGGCTCAAGCAATTGAGCCTTTTTGCCGTACGGAGCCCGGGATCCAATTGCCTAGGTCATTTCGGCCTGTACTCGAGCAAAAGCTTCCTTCACTTCGGGTTTGCAAAGCATTACGATTCCAAAATTCCGTTATTTCAGGTTCAGTCTAAGCTGAAGGGATTCAAAGGAATTAACCCTTTCGTAATCCACCGTCTTCTCGATTTTGGGTTGCCCGGAAAGGAAGGTGATCGAGGAGACCAACTCAGTCAACTGAGTAAGCAAAGTACGGATAATCAGGCGGGCATGAGGCGCTCCTAGACAAGTGTGGGCACCATTGCCAAAGGCGACGTGCGGGTTGGGTTTCCGGTCGAGCCTGATTTCGGTTGGCTTGTCGAATACGGTGTCGTCGAAGTTCGCAGAGGCCCAGCAAAGGGAAATCAACTGGTCCGCCTTTACCTTGGCTCCGTGAACTTCGGTATCGGCCGGGCATTTCCGGCCAATGTGGGTAAGGGGGGTGGCGAAGCGAACGAATTCCTCACCCGCGCAATTGACGAGTTCGGGTTCCTTCCGAAGCCTTTCCAAATCATCCGGGTGATGGGCAAAGTGGGCAAGGATCAAGCAAACCGTATTGATGACCGTATCCCGTCCACCGGCGAAAGCGAGGTTGGCGAAGCCGAGCTTTTCGTCATCCGTCAGGAGCCTGCCTCGAAAGGTCGCCTCGTTGAGAAGGGAAAAGAAATTGTTCTCCTCCCACCTCGAGCTTCGTTTGAATGCCTCCTTGCAGTAGTGCTCCATCTCCTTGCCCTTGGTAGGACCGTCCCCGTCGCGCAAAACGTGAACGCCCCATTTGATCCAGGTTTGCGCTTCCGATTCGGGAACCCCGAGCAAGTAGGTCAAGGCCCGGGATTGCAGAGGGAGGGCAAATTCGGAAACCGCTTCGACCGATTGGCAGGAAGTCGTTTCGGAGATCATTTCCTGAATCAAACCGGTCATTCGCGCTTGGTATTCGGGTTCGTTCGGACGGTTGAACGCAGGTTCCACGATTTTGCGGTACTCGGTATGCTCGGGCGGATCGGATTCGATGGGAAATTGCCGGACGCTCCTCAAATTCTCCTCGCGCGGAATAGGCACCCGAAAGGGGGCATCCGAACTGAAGGTCTTCCAGTCACGGGCGGCTTTGCGCACGTCCTTGAGCCCAAGAATCATGGCCACGGGATCACCATCGAACTCGGTCTCCAAGATCGGACCCTTCGTCCGTTTTTCGGCAAAAGGGTCATGATAGGGACACTTGGACATGGGAATGTGGAAGGTTAGGTATACTAGAGAGGCGCGACTTCCACCACCAGGCCATCCAGTTCGTCGGTCATCTCAATCTGGCAACTGAGACGGCTTCGTTCATCCGCCCTGCCCTCCAATTCCAACAGGTCCTGTTCGTCTTCCCCGGGCCGGCCAACCCGTTCCATCCACTCGGGTTTCACTCGGACGTGACAAGTCGCGCAGGAACACACGCCACCACAGGCGCCGATTATCCCGTCGACGTCATTTTGGCGGGCGATTTCCATCAGGTTACCGGTCCCGTCGTTTTCCATGATTTCTTCACCAGATTCGGTTACAAAGGTTACCTTTGCCATATTTTCGATCCTTTCGTTGAGAGTGCTCTTGTTCCTGACAAACATGTTTGCAAATTTTCATTGGAGATTCAACTGGTCAATTTAACATATTTTTCATCCTGAAATCTTTTGGTTTACCGGCAAAGTCCAATACTTTTTTAACAAGTTTTATTGATTCGGGTGAAGGGTTTCGCATTATTTATACAAATTGAAGCCCTCAATTGAAAAAATAGCTGAGATCGAAGGAAGCGCCTTCGCATGCAAAAGCTTGCAGTTGCCAGTGTTCGACTGCCCTTTTCATTATCACCCAGAGATCGAACTTACCCATGTTTCATCCAGTTTCGGTCAGCGCATCGTGGGGGATGCCATCGACTCTTTCGAACCGGGTGACTTGGTCCTGCTCGGACCCAACCTTCCTCACCTTTATTACAATGACTTGAGAAACAGCAAATCCTCGTCATGGGCCCGGGCAAGCGTCCTGCAATTCAAGGAGGATTGTCTGGGCAAGTCTTTTGGAGAGTTGCGGGAATTGGGAGAAATCGCCGACATGGTCCATCGTTGCAAACGGGGAATCCGATTTCTCGGAAAAGCGGCGGCGGAAGGAGCCCGTATGCTTGAGGAGTTGAACGAAAGCAAGGGAGTCAGTCGCCTCACCTTGTTCCTCGAACTTCTCGGGACGCTTGCCCAGGCGGAGGAGTGGGAAAATTTGGCAAGCCTGGCTTACTGCCCCTTGCTCAACGCCAAGCATGAAGATCGAATCAATCGCTCCATCGCATACATGTACGAACACCATGTCGAAGAATTGCGTTTGGCCAAGGTGGCTTCCCTCGCCGGCATGTCTCCCGAGTCCTTCAGCCGTTTCTTCAAGAAGGCCACGGGGAAAACGTTCATCGGGTTTCTGAACGAGCTTAGGATCAGCAGCGCCTGCTCTCTCATTCAGCAATCCGACCTGACGATTACCGAAATTTGCTTTGCCTGCGGATTTTCAAACCTCTCGAATTTCAACCGCAGGTTCAAAAAAATCAAGGACATGACTCCTGCCGAGTACCGGAAAAAGTCGCTCATTGGTTCCGCCTAGAACAAGGCAAAGCCGAGGGGTTCGGACAGAGGCGTAACCCGGGAGGGGTCAGTTCCCGATCAGGGTCCGTAGCATCTCGGCGTTTTTCTTGGCCAAGGAATCACCCCGGTCAGAGGCAAGGACAAACCATTGAAAAGCCTTGGCGTTGTCCTTCGGGACACCCTTGCCCCGAAGATACATGATCCCCAGGTATCTTGCCGCCTCCGCATCGCCGGCATTGGCGGAATCGGTAAACAGGCGAATCGATCTCTCATAATCAAGCGGGGCTTCCCTTCCAAAATAATGCTTCTTGGCCAATTCCCTTTTTTGCCGGGGGTCAGTGGTTGGGGAAGGACTTGCCGACGACGGCAAGGAAGGTGGAATGGGGGGAGTGGAAGGTTGGGGAGGGTAGACGGACGAGGGTGGCTCGGGAATTCGAACCGATCCCTCGTAGGGAGAAGGCAAGGCGGGGGAAAGGCTTGCTTGGGCAGGGGGAAAAGGCTCGCTTCTTGC
>JABGWD010000323.1 GCA_018645725.1 Opitutia bacterium | reverse complement strand
GTTGGCGCAATTCCCGGCCCGAACCGACAAGTCATCGCATCGAGGAACCCAACCCCATCCAACCCGGGGTGCTCGCGAACGGGGTCATGGGTGGCTGGTTGACCCGATTGAGCGACGATTCGGAAATCACACTGATGTGCATCGATGCAGAATCCGCGTCACAGCTGACCGAAGACCTCTACCTCCGCTATCTTACGCGCTTCCCCACAAACGAGGAAAGAAAGGCCTTTGTTGCCTTGCTCGAGGTAGATTTCGATGATCGGATCCTACCCAAGCACGAAACCTTGCCCTCTCCAGCCAAAAAGCGTTATCCCTATGTCTCTTGGCTCAATCACTTGGACAACGAGGCCAATTCCATCAAACAGCAACAAGAAGAGGATACCCGATGTGGCGACCCACCCAGCAAATTTTTGCAAACCGCTTGGCGCGAAGCTGCTGAAGATGCCTTGTGGACACTCTTGAATTCACCTGAAATGATCCTGATACCATGAACCGAAGAACTTTCATTAAGTCTACCGTGGCCACCGGAGCCCTCACCTCCCCCACCGTCTTTGCTAAACCTGCTTTCGGCAAGGCCGAACATTGCGTGATGTTGTGGCTAGGTGGTGGAATGTCCCAGATCGATACCTTCGACCCCAAGCCTCTCGGCGATGCCAAGACCAAAAAGGCGGGTGGATATTACAAGTCCATCAACACCTCGGTCCCGGGCGTTCAAGTTTGCCAACATCTCCGGAAAACGGCCAAGTTGATGGAGCAAGTCACCGCTGTGCGCTCCCTTCATCATGACGTGGTCGACGAGCATGCCGCCGCCACCAACCGCATGCATACCGGCCGGCCGACCTCAGGTACGGTGACATACCCTTCACTCGGCTCCATCGTTGCCCACAAGCGCGGAGCGGTTGCCAAGGGGGTTCCCGCCTATGTCTTGCTAGGTTATCCGAACATCGTTCGCGGACCTGGATTCCTTGGGCCGGAAGCGGGCTTCATATACACCACCGACTTAAAGTCCGGTCCCGCCGGTTTGGCTCGACCAAAATTGCTTTCCTCCTTCAGAAACTCGCGTCGGCAGGAGCTTTTGGAAAAAGTCCGCAAAGGCGGCAAGCAAAGATTTCCCAAGGATGGAAAATTCGCCGAATACGACGCTGCCCTGCAAGAGAGCATCCGTCTGTCCGGCCCCGAATTCATGAAGGTCTTCAATTTGGAATCCGAACCGGCCGACCTGCGCGCTTCGTACGGCAGCGAGTTCGGACAACGTTGCCTACTTGCGAGGCGCCTCTTTCAGTCGGGCGTTCGGTTCGTGGAAGTTTCTTACAGTGACAATTTCAAAAACGGCACGGGTTGGGACACCCATAACGCAGGCCAACTCAAGCAGCATTTGCTCATCCAGGATCTCGATGACGCCCTCTCCTCGCTCATAGTGGACTTGAAGAACCACAACCTTCTTGAAAAGACCGTCATCCTGATCAATTCGGAGTTCGGACGGCCGGGCGGATTCGACTCGGGCGGAGGCCGCGGGCACCAGTCCAAATGCTTCACCAACGTAATCGCAGGAGGAGGGTTGAATCATCGCGGCGCCTACGGGTTGAGCAACGAAGTGTCGGAGAAAATCGTGGAGAATCCCGTAAGCGTGCCCGACTTCTTTGCCACCGCCTTGACCGCTCTGCAGATCGACCCTTCGGAATACCTCTACGATGGGGACCGTCCCGTTCCGATCACCGATGGAGGAAAAGCGATCAAGGCCTTGGCTTGATTTCCTTGCCGACAAAGAAACCACCCTACATATTTATCATGAAATCCCTCCTTTCATTCCTGTCAGCCCTCTTTATCGCCGGACAAGCGTACGCCCAAAAAAAAGCCTCCCCCTCCCCCTCCGAGGTTCCCAAGCCCACTGTTTCGGAAATCGTCTACGGGAAGCACGAGAGGAACGTCCTCGACTTCTGGAAGGCCAAGTCCGATTCCCCTACCCCGGTGGCTTTCGTCATCCACGGAGGCGGGTGGAAGGGAGGCGCCAAGGAAAGGCTCCCCCGCTTCGCCGACCCAAATGCCCTGCTCAAGGCCGGCATCTCGGTCGCAGCCATCAATTACCGCTACGTAACGAGCACGGAGAAACCACCCGTCAAGGCACCCTTGCACGACGCCGCCCGGGCTCTTCAGTTCATACGAAGCAAGGCCAAGGAATGGAACATCGACAAAAAGAGGATCGGAGCAGCCGGGGGCTCAGCCGGTGCCTGCTCAAGTCTGTGGCTTGCCTTTCACGACGACTTGGCTGACCCCAAAAGCAAGGATCCGGTGGCCCGCGAATCCTCCCGCTTGTCCTGCGCCGCGGTCACAGGTGCCCAGACAACTTTGGATCCGAAGCAAATGAAAGAGTGGACACCCAACAGCAAATACGGAGGCCATGCCTTCGGGTTAAGGAACTTTTCCGAATTCCTAGCCAAGAGGGAGAATATCATGCCTTGGATCAAAGAATATTCGCCTTATGCCAACGTGACTCCCGACGATCCACCCGTCTATTTGATTTACTCGGCGCCTCCCGCACTCGGCAAAGAGCAGAGAGATCCGACGCACACCTCCAATTTCGGAGTCAAACTACAGGAGTATTGCAAATCCAAGGGAGTCGGATGCGAACTGGTTTATCCGGGAGCTCCCGGTATCAGGTATAAAAGCCCGACCGAATTCCTGATCTCGAAGCTCAGGAAAAACTAGTTGAGCAACTTATTGATCGCATCAACCGGAATGCAGGACTTGATGACCATTTGCAGGTTCTGGTTTTGGCCGCCGACTTTGGAGTAGTAGATCGAGTTGGTCGAGGAAACCACGCCCACGACCTCGCCACGACCATTGAGAACAGGACCGCCACTGGAACCTTTTGCGTAATCCGCCGTGATGGCCATCCGGGGAGCGCTCCCCTCCTTGCCCCGAAAAAGATAGTAGCGCGAAACGTCCCCCTTGGTCATGGTGAAGTAACGTCCGTCCGGATGACTGATCACGTTGATCGGCGTTCCGACCGGCGCGACTTTATTGGCAAGGCGAAGAGGAGTAAGCGTGGCGTCTTTGAGCCGCAGGATGGCAATGTCGTCGGCCTTGCTCGCGGCCAGAACTTCCGAAACGGCATAGGTTTTGCCCGACAGGTCCATGGCTCCCAGGGTAGCGCCGTCCTTATTCTCCACCACATGGTAGTTGGTGGCAATAATTCCATCACTGGCAATGGCAAAGGCAGAGGCCGATGACACGTGCCATTTGGTGCACTTGTCGCACTTGTAAATCCTCCCGATCATGAGAACGGAGGACTTGCATCGTTCGTAGATTTTATGAGGAGAAAATTTACCCCGTTTTCTTTCCGGAAGGGAGACTTTGGTTTCCCTGCGATCGAGTTGCTTGTTCAATTGCTCGAGACTCGTTCCTTCACTTTTTGAAACCAGTTCCTCCAGGCCCTTTTGAAAGAGGGCTCTCATGCCGACGTCGTCAATTGCCTTGGTTACTGCGGAGGCGGGAAAGGCCCCCCAGCACAAAAAAAGGGAACAGATAATCAATTTGTTTCTCATTTAACAATAGAACAGGGACTTCGGATGGTAAATCAAGCCTCATTACCTTGCTTTGGCACCCAATTCCCATTTTTATCCTGAACATGAGACCCTTCTTTATCCTTTTTGCCCTGCTCAATTTCCTTTGCCCAATCGCCCATGCCGAATTGCGCATGCCCAACGTATTCGGAGACAAGATGGTTCTGCAAAGGGAGAAACCCGTTAAGCTCTGGGGATGGTCGGACGCCGATCAGAAAGTCGAGGCAAGCCTGGGGGGACAAATGCTCCGTACAACCGCGGACGGCAAGGGGCAATGGACAGTCGAATTGAAACCAATGAGTGCAAACGCAAAGGGACAGGCACTTGTTGTCAAGGCAGGTAAGGAAACCCTGACCTATGAGGACGTTCTCATCGGCGAGGTTTGGGTTTGCGGGGGTCAAAGCAATATGGAATGGACCTTGCGCTCGACCCGTGATGCAGACCTCGAGCTCCAGTCGGCGGATAGTC
>JABGWD010000322.1 GCA_018645725.1 Opitutia bacterium | reverse complement strand
GTCTTTTGCTGCCGCCGGTCTGCTCTGGTCGATTATGATTAACCCCGTCACACCCACGACGCCAAATGCCGATCCGTTCAGTAAAAAACCAAACACTGCAAGTCCGATCAGGAAGCAGTTTCTTGCCTTCGCGACACCCACAAATCCGAAAATGAGTCCCACCATTGCCATCGCGCCAATGAAAGCTAATTTCCAAAGCGGCTTATGTCCGGTTCCGCCAGTCACCGGGCTGCTCATGGCCCACAAAAAGAAAAGACCGACAAGCAATGTCCCGCTGGCCAGTCCAATCAAAGCCGCGATGATATTTGCCGCAACAAATAACCCGCCGTAGTCCCTGTTCGATCTTGGCGTTTGGATTTCTTCCTTCTCCGGACCCACCTGGACACCGCTCTTGTTTCCCGGGGGGCGCGTTCACTGTCGGTTTTGAATTTCATCTGATCTTCGTCCAGAATCCAGTCATGAAGCCCATGGCCTGCTGTTCCGAATGTTTGGGTCGCCGTCTTGAAGAAGCAAGCCGAGGTCTGACTGCATCGAGCCTACTTCTGTTGCTTGGTGATTTTTTGAATCTGCATGCGGATCATCTTGCGGACGAGCCCCACCTCGAAGGCCGAGAGCCCGGCTTTTTTCGGATTCACGCCAAACGCCGCCAACCATTCGTCTCCGTCGGGCCGAAAACCGAGTTTTCTCACCAAACGGTTCTCGAGGTCGGGCATGTGGGCGGCTCCATAAAAAACAACGATTGATTTTGGCGGATTCTTTCCCTTGAGGACCTTGCGGAGATCGCGGAAGACAATCGCATTGCGGTCTTCCAACAGGACCCGCATGAATTTTTCCATGCCCGGGCCCGAAGATTCCGCCAAGCGGGTCACGTCTCCCTCGATGGCTCCCAAAGTCTCCACGATGGCCAGTTTCATCAGCGCCCGGAACTTCGGGTCTTTTCCAAAGAAACTCAAGGCTTTGCCGAGGAAGTTGAAAACAAAGGAATTTCCCGACAGAGCCTTCATTAATTCCCGCGACTGAAGGTTGCTCTTTTCCGACTTGCCGTTGGCGTCATTCTTCCCGGTCCGCCCGTCTTTTCCGGGGGACCTTGCCGGGTCGCCCTGCAGACGGGCAAGCAAGGCCTCGGAGGAGATGTCGCTGTTGCGGAAGTGGGCTCGGTCATAACGAATGGCTTCCAACTGGAAGACCAGTCCCATGGATCGGGCCAAGGAGAGCTGGAGTTCGGATACGGCATTGGAATCGTCTTGGTCCTTTTTTTTGGCCTTGTCACCAAAGCCCACGCCCTCGAAAAGAACCAAGTCGGCGGTATCGAGCTTCTTTTGTATTTTCTCGTAGTAAGTGGCATCCCCCAAGTGCGAAACCCCCAGCAAGGTAACGCTCGGACCATCCTTCTTCGTCGAGACCAAGGTCCGGGCGGCCACCTGCAAAATGCGTCCTCCGCCTTTGTCGTCCGTGGTTCGCAGATAGGGCGCGGGTTCCCCGCAAGCCCACCCGATGCAGGCAAGAAAGGCAAGCGGTCCCAAGAGGCTGTGCAAACTTGTCATTTTTCTTATTCTTCCCGAGGATCGCTCAAAAGGTCAAGCTCCCGTCTTGATTCGCTTAGGGTAGGGGGGTGCGGGATCCTTACTTCCTTTTCTTTTTCCCGTTCCCATTGCCTCTCAAGTTGAGGTAGAGAGAGAGGGCAAGCGCAGGAGCTAGGGCCGCCCAAGCCAGCCGGGAGGCGAATTCGTCGCTTACCGCGAGCCCCGTCCACGCATCGAAGAGATAAGTCAGGTAGTTGTTCGGCAGATCCGTCTGCCCGAGAGCCTCCTTGACTTGCCAATGCCAATCCGTGCAGGGACAGTACCCGAGACCGTACCAGGGAGCGAAGGCAATCCAGGAACCTGCGGTCAGGAAGATGCTCAGCAGGTTCAACCGCAGAGTCTTCCTCCAAGCCCAACCGAAGAGATTGAAAAAAATGAGCGCCGTATGTCCGACGAGGAAGGCCATGTCGAGAAAGGCAAGTGTTCCCGTGGACATGGCCATCAGACGGTTTGTTTTGCAGTCTTGCCCGTACGGGCGGATCCGGGTCGGTTCATCCGGCTAACCCAATCACCTGGCGGGCGGTGGGTCAAGGGCTGGGAGTCGGTGCCGGACGAAAGTCAATCTTTGACTGGTTCGCCGTCCTTGCAGGTGTTGCGGTTTGGTTTCGCCATCCAATCAAATCAGTCATGAATTCAGCGTCCGACTTAGGGCTTGTCAGCTTGCGAACCTAGGCCTTGGATGGAGGATTCTCAAATGAATGGCCTCGTTACTTTCGATTTTGACGATACTCTTACCGTTCCCATAAAGGACAAAGAGGGTTTTTGGTGTTCGGGCGGTTACCAACCCAATC
>JABGWD010000321.1 GCA_018645725.1 Opitutia bacterium | reverse complement strand
GGGTGAATTCAAAACGAGCGTTCCGGTTGCGGGCATGCAGGTGAGTTACCGGTTGGTTCCCGGGGATGGGGATTCGGACAATTTTTACTTCGTGATGGATCCGGACGGGACGCTGAAAACCGCTTACCCTTTGGATTACGAGGCCGATACCTTTTCTTATTCCATCCGGGTACGGGCCGAAGAGCCAACGGGTACCGGCGTGGAAAAAATCTTCCAAGTAAGCTTGCGGGACGTTCTTGTCCCGGTTGTGGAAACCGGTGGGGTATCGACGGGCGGAAGCGCTTCCGCGACGGACGACTCGCTTGTTTTGGAGGGCCGCATCCTTGTCGCCGGGGGTGGGGCCGGGGTTACCGACCGGGGCATTTTGTTTTCTTCCAAACCGAACCCAAGCTTTGAGTCGAGCGACTTCGATTTGTTGCAAGGGGGAACGGGAGAGGGCGTCTTTCAGGTACGAACGAGCCGGGTCGAGCCGGGGAGGAAATATTACTACCGGGCCTATGCCACGAATGCGGAGGGCACCTCCTACGGGTTGGAAGAGAGTTTCAGGACGATCGAAAAGGGAACGAAACCCGGTTGGGTTTTGGCCGAGAGAACCAGCGGGCAAAACGTGGACGAATATACTTACCTTCGCGAACACGGAAGGGCTCCCAACTGGACGAGCGTTCAAGCCGGCACCATGCCGAATTGGTGGAAAAGCGACTTGATGGGAACTTTCTTCCAAGCGCCCAACGGATGGGCCTTGCATCCTGATTTCGGATGGTTTTATCCGGTGAGGAGCCAATCGCACGGCGTTTGGTTGTGGAAGAGAAACCTGGGGTGGTTTTGGACGGATATGGGACTCTATCCCAGGTTGTACCGTTCGAATTCGCAGGGTTGGGTTTATTTTTACGGAGTTTGGCAAGGCAGGAAGCTCTTTTACGATTACGCCTCGGAGAAGTGGACAACCATTGAAGAGCAATGAGAGTGGATATTTTTGACAACAAGGCTTTGAGATACCTGTTCGCAGTCCTTTTCATGGTGTTTTCCACCCAAGTCTCACCGGGGGCGGAAGAAGAGATGGTCGAGGGGGCCGTCATCCTGGTGCAAAAAACCGCCCCGGTGGTTTTTCTCGATGCCCAAAACCAAAAGCTCGACGACGAGAGCATGCAGGAAGGATCCCTGGTTCCCTTGGATCATTGGGTGCAGGCAGGCGAGGGGGGCAGGGCGCTTCTTCTCTTGAGCAACGGCACTTTGTTGACGGTGGACGAAAATTCGAAAATCAAGGTGACCTCCTTCGAACAGGTACCATTGGATGCGAAGTGGAAGAACCTTGGCAGCGTGGAGGAGGAACCCTCGAGTTCCAACATCTTGATCGATATCGACGTGGGGTCCTTGGTCTTCAAAACCAAAAAGCTCAAAAAGAAATCGAATTTCCAGATTTCGACCCCATTGGGAACCGCCGGCATCAGAGGTACGCAAGGAGACGTCAGCTTCAGCGCAACCGGCGGTATGCAAGTCGACGTCACGGAGTCGATGGTCGAGGTTACCCTCCGCAACGGAGCCGCTACCTTTCAAGTGTCGGCGGGCAAAGGGTTGAGCGTGCCGCCGTCTCTGCAAGCTGTCCCGGGGCCCATCAATCCGGCGAATGAACAAAGGATCAATGGCCTCAACGCCAACCTGTCGGCCAAGACGAAAAATTACATGTATTCCGACATCAAAAAAGCGGCTTCGAGAAACCGCTCCAATGCGCGTTCTCCAAGGAGACGGGCTCCTCGGAATTCCGATAGCCCGAACCGCGCCCCCACTCCCGCAGTTCCATCGAATCAGAACCAACCGCAAGCTCCGGCGGCCCCCGCGGCGCCCATGGGGGATCCACAAGGCTTTTTCAACAACCCGAACTTGCAACCCGCCCCAGTGACCGAGAGTCGGATTTTCGAGGAACTCAAAGAGAACACCAGCAGTGTCCAAGGTATGCAGTACCAACTGCAAAGATTCGGCCTGAACCCGGAACAGGAGAGAAGGTTTTGGCAGCTTCCCCGGCGCTCCCAATCGATCTTGCTGCAAAGTTCGATTCCCATCACCCGAAGACTCCTTTCGCTCGAAAGCATCGACGCCCCTAAAATCGACTCTTACTTAAAGTATTCGCCGCAAAGCCAATCCATTGCCTACGAGCTCTCCAACAAGGCCCTGTCCAATTTGCTCGAGCAGCAAATCGAGGAGGGATTCGTAACCGGATTGATCGGCAAAGGACAAAACGCCGGTGCCCGCTCCGACGACTTTTTGCCGGGTTCCGCTCCCGTCTACGAGGACGAGCGGGCCAAATCCCTGGCCGTTCGATTGAGCGAATCCCCTCATTCCCATATCCTGAACGAACTCATGAACTCGTCGGGCGGTGAGCTGACCGACGAGTCTTTGCGCATGGCCGAGGTGGCCGATCATTTGCTCCGGGACTACCGTTTGGGGGCGAACAATACCTACGGCTTGGTTTCGTTGGATTCGAGCGAGGTGTGGATCAATCCTTTTTATCAGGAAATCAGCTCGTTGTACGCCACCTTGGAAAACGACCAATCGGTGAGCGGTTCGCCCATGGTTCTGGGGGGCGCGAACCTCATCGTGGAAGCGAACTCCCGGGCCTTGGCTCCCTACTTCGCCGGGGCCGCCGGCCGGCCGGTTGTTTTGAGCGCTTTGGGCGACCTGACTTTCGAGGGAGACTTTTCCTGGGCCTCGAAGCCCGAGGATGCGGCCCGCTTGGTCGTGATGAGCGCCGGGGAAACCAAGTTTGCCGAGGGCATGACTTTGAAGTCCGCCACGGGCGACTTAGTTTTGTCCTCCCGATCCGATCTGTCCTTGAACGACGTCGGCCTGGAGGTGTCCCGCGAGGCGGTCATCCGCGGCATGCGGGACGTTTCCTTGATCAATTCGAGGATCGGGGCCGATTCGATGGCCACCGTCAAGGCGGCCCGCAATTTGAACGTGGACGGACTGACCTTCAGCCGGAGCGTGTCCAGCATCCTCATGGAAGCCACCACCATCCGTCTGAGCAACGTCAATTTCCCGGCCGCTTCGGCGGTCCGATTGAACAGCCTGCACGGGGCCATCGACGGGAAGTATCCGAACTTCGGAACGGCCGTTCCCGCCGCGGCCCAAATCGGCCGGGTGAACTTCCTCAAGAACGTTTCCTCGGGCGGCAACCAAATCATGACCCGGCAGGCCTTCGATCAGTACGGAAAGAACGTCATTATCGGCAAGACTCCAAGGCCCTGATTCCGTCCTCGGGTTCCCTCTTGTCATCGCGAGGGCGCAGCCCGTGGCGAGAGTGAAGGGTGAAGAGTGAAGGGGAAACCACCACTCTTGTCATCGCGAGGGCGTAGCCCGTGGCGATCCACTGGGAACCAATAAGCGAACCGCATTGCCCCAAGCGTCCTTCGAGACACGATGGATTGCCGCGTCCCTCCCGTTGGTCGCTCCTCGCAATGACAGGGCCGTGGGGCAGAGCACTCTCCCGTCTTGTCATCGCGAGGGCGTAGCCCGTGGCGATCCACTGTGAACCAATAAG
>JABGWD010000035.1 GCA_018645725.1 Opitutia bacterium | reverse complement strand
CTTCCTGTGGCTCGAAACCCTGCTCGGCCCGAATGAGAATTTGGGCCTTCTCATCAAGCGCTTTTGCCAATGCCTTGACCATGGAGTAGCTGATTTGTTCCTTGAGATTTCCCTCCAGCATCAAGTCGACCGCATCAAAGGAATGTTCCTCTGGATCGTTTTTCGTTTCCTCGTCCGTGGATTCAGGTTCATCGGTCATATTGCTCCATTCATGAAGAAATTCAATCGGATCTTCAATCAGAATCAGAACTCAATTCGTTCTTTTTATTTCTTCAAAGGAACAGGAACGGAACCATCGCGAGATCCTGTAAAACCAAAATCAATACGCTCGCGGACCGAAGATAAAAAATCTTCCGCAAAAACACGAACCGCTTCTTTTGCTCAAAAGGACGAAAGGTTATTGCGGGCACGCCTGCCCCGTACTCTCATCGCAAAAAACTTTCGCAAACGTGACTTGCGCTCTTGCTAGTCACAAATCTCAACGATAAATTACCGACAAGAATTTAAATTATTCAAAATGAACAAGTTCATCACTCTCCTTTGCTTCCTTCCGCACTTCCTCTCTCCCGCTTTTTGCGAGCAAGGAACGATCAACTTCAATAGAGACGTCCGCCCCATTTTGTCGAGCAAGTGCTTTCACTGCCATGGCCCATCCGAGAAATCAAGGAAGGCCAAGCTCCGTCTGGACGTTGAGGAATCAGCTCTTTCCGCACGCGACGACGTCCGAGCAATTGTACCCGGGAACCTTGACGACAGCGAAATGTGGCATCGTATTCTATCCGACGATCCGGAAGAAATCATGCCTCCGCCCGAAAGCAAGAAACCCATGACCAAAAAAGAAATCTCCATTCTCAAGCAATGGATTGAGGAAGGCGCAAAGTGGGAAAAACATTGGTCATTCACAAAACTGGAAAACCCACCCCCACCCGAGACAAGCAACCCGAAATGGTGTCGCAACCCAATCGATCGCTTCGTACTCAACAATTTGGATCAGCGAAAGCTCAAACCATCGCCGGAAGCCGACCGGAGGACTCTCATACGGCGACTCTACCTCGCCCTCACGGGGCTTCCTCCCGCTCCTGACGAAATCAACGGTTTCCTCAACGACAAGACGCCGACCGCCTACGAACGATTGGTCGACCGCCTGCTTGCATCCGATGGATACGCCGAGCGCATGACCTTGGTATGGATGGATGCCGCCCGCTACGGGGACACCTCCGTCTTTCACGACGACGGTCCCAGAACCATGTGGCCTTGGAGAGACTGGGTTCTCAATGCCTACAAGAACAACATGCCCTTCGACCAGTTCACCGTCGAGCAACTCGCGGGGGATCTTCTTCCGGAATCCACCGTCGAGCAAAAGATTGCCTCCGGGTTCAACCGCAACCACGCAACCACCGACGAAGGTGGCGTGATCGCCGAGGAATTCCGCGTCGAGTACGTAGTTGACCGGGTCAAGACCACAGCCAACGTTTGGATGGGTCTGACCATGGAATGCGCCCAGTGCCATTCTCACAAGTACGACCCTATTTCACAAGAGGAATATTATCGGTTCTACGCCTTCTACAACAACAACGCCGACCCCGGCATGCAGACCCGGCGGGGCAATCAGGCTCCGGTGATCAACGTGGAAAGCTCCGATCAAAAAAAGAAAAAGGCGGAATTGGAAAAGAAAAGCAAAGAAGTAGCCAAGAAGCAGAATGCCCGCAGGAAAGAAGCTCAAAAGGCTTTCGACGATTGGTCGGAAGAACATTTTCTGACCGCTGGCGAAAAAAAGACCCCGCTCGCGCCCTCCGGCTTGATTTCTCACCTCCCCCTCGACACCTTCGAAAAAAACCTCACCCCGGACATCATCAGGAACACCACTGACTGTCGCCTTCATGGCAAAGCCAAACCAATCGGCAACGCCAAGTTCAACGGTGGATTGAAGATCGAGGGCAACGGATTTGTCGAGATCAAAGGGTTCAAGGATCCAACTTGGAACAAACCCTTCAGTTACGGATGCTGGGTCAAGACTTCCAACGGTAACCAAAACGGGGCCGTATTTGCAAAGATGGACGAAGGCAATGCATACCGGGGCTTCGACCTTTGGCTGCAAGGCGGGAAACCGGGAGCCCACATCATAAACAAATGGCAGGACAATGCGGTCAAGGTAGTTGGAAAAAAGAAGATCGCGGCCAAGAAGTGGCAGCATGTCTTCATCACCTATGACGGGTCGGGCCGAGCAGCGGGCACCAGGGTATACCTCAACGGCGAGAAGCTCGACCATACTGTCGAAGCCGACGGACTGACCGCTACCATCGCGACCGACAAACCCCTCCGGCTCGGCCGGCGTTTCAGCACCTCCATCACCAACGGCGTGGAAATTGACGACGTCAGGTTTTACGATCGCGAATTGACCTCGGTCGAAGTCCAGTCGCTTTTCGGCTCGGATACCATCACTCCCCTTCTGGCCATTGCCGCAGGCGACCGGACGCCCGCTCAAACGAAAACTCTGTTCGATCATTACCTCAACTCGATCGACAAGCACTATCAGGCACTTGGCAAGGAAAAGGACAAGATTAACGGCGAGTTGGCATCCTTGAGCAAGACCAAGATCACCTCCATGATCATGGCTGACAACCCGGCCAACAAAATGCGCAAGACCTATCTGCTCATGCGCGGACAATACTCCTCTCCGGACAAATCCAAGGAGTTTGAGCCCAGCACCCCAACCTTCCTGCCTGCCATGAAGGAGGACCTCCCCAAGACCCGGCTCGGATTGGCCAAGTGGATAGTCGACCCCCAACACCCTCTCACTGCAAGGGTGGCTGCCAACCGGCATTGGCAAACCATCTTTGGTCGGGGACTGACCAACACCCCGAGCGACTTCGGATCCCAGGGAAACTGGCCCACTCACCCGGACCTGATCAATTGGCTCGCTGCCGATTTCCGCGACAACGGCTGGAACGTCAAGCGGGCGATCAAGCAAATGGTCACCTCCGCCACCTACCGGCAATCCTCCGTCACTCGACCCGAACACATCGAAAAAGACCCCATCAACCTTTACCACGCCCGGGCTCCGAGGTTTCGCATGATGGGGGAATTCGTCAGGGACAACGCCCTTGCCATAAGCGGTCTGCTCAAGCGCGAATTCGGAGGCGCCGGGGTCAAGCCCTATCAACCCCCCGGGCTATGGGTTGAAGTCTCCCTGAGCGGGGGAAGAAAATTCATTCGCGACAAAGGTGAAAAGCTTTATCGAAGGAGTATGTATACCTATTGGAAACGGTCGGCCCCCCAACCTGCCCTCATGGCCTTCGACACCCCGAGCAGGGAAGTATGCGTACTCCAAAGACAGCGCACCAACACCCCCATGCAAGCCTTGGTAACCCTGAATGACGATCAATTCGTGGAAGCAGCCAGACACTTTGCAAAACGCATCCTGACCAACGGAGGCAAAACTTTTCCCGAAAAATTGAACTTCGCCTTCGAATGGGCCACCGGGCGCCCGGCCGATCAATTGCGCATCCAAGTTTTGAAGGAAGCCTATGACGAACAGTCCAAGGTCTTCAAGGACGACCCCAAGCGGGCCGACGAACTTCTTTCGGTCGGGGAGTCCCCCCGCGACGAGAAACTCGACCCATACGACCATGCCACATGGACCCTTTTGGCATCGATCATCCTTAACCTTGATGAAACATTGAACCGCGAATAAACATACGTGATACGCGAACATGAATGACTTAGAAATCCAACGAATTCTCACCCGTAGAAAACTCCTTCAATTAGGTGCCCGGGGACTTGGGGCTCTCGGTGCGGCCAGTCTTCTCAATCCGGATCTTTCCGCAGCCTCACCTACCGCATCAGGCGGCTTGACCGGCACCCTCGGCGGACCCCATTTCAAGCCAACCGCCAAACGCGTAATCTATCTCTTTTTCTCGGGCGGTCCTTCGCACATCGACATGTACGATTATCACCCGGAAATGCGTAACATCCATGGGATCGAGTTACCCGATTCCATTCGCAACGGCCAGCGAATAACGGGAATGACTTCCAAACAGAAATCCTTCCCTTGCGTTGCCCCGATGTTCGACTTTTCCAGACACGGACAGAACGGAAGCTGGTTCAGCGAGCTTGTGCCCAACATCGCAAGCATTGCCGACGAGATCACGCTTGTAAAATCAGTCCATACCGAGGCAATCAACCACGACCCTGCGATTACGGCGATCAACACCGGTGTCCAGCAACCCGGAAAACCATCCATGGGCGCTTGGTTGGATTGGGGAATGGGCAGCCCGAACAAGAACCTTCCCGGTTACGTCGTCATGATTTCAAAAGGTCGCGGACAATCCCAAGCTTTGTACGACCGTTTGTGGGGAAGCGGCTTCCTCCCCTCCAAGCACCAGGGTGTCAAATTCCGCAGCGCCGGTGACCCCGTTCTTTATCTTTCCAACCCCAAAGGTGTTTCCAAGGATATGCGACGCTCCATGCTCGATGGAATCGCCAAGATCAACCAAGCGAAGAAAGCCGAATCCGGCGACCCAGAGATCGACGCCCGGATCGCCCAATACGAAATGGCCTACCGCATGCAAACCAGCGTGCCCGAATTAGTCGACTTGAAGGACGAGCCAAAACACGTACTCGATCTTTATGGGAAAGACGCCATGAAAAAAGGGAGCTTTGCCCACAACTGCCTGATCGCCCGCAGGCTCTCCGAGCGCGGCGTTCCTTTCGTTCAATTGTTTCACAGGGGCTGGGATCAGCACGGCAGCCTGCCGTCCAAGATTCGCCAGCAATGCGAGGATATCGACCAACCGGCTGCCGCCCTCGTTCGTGACCTCAAGCAGCGCGGGTTGCTCAAGGACACCATCGTGATCTGCGGAGGCGAATTCGGTCGCACCATTTATTCTCAAGGGAAACTGACCAAAAACAACCACGGACGCGACCATCACGGACGCAGCTTCTCAATGTGGATGGCCGGCGGAGGAATCAAGGCCGGTTTCGAATACGGCAAAACCGACGACTTCGCCTACAACATCGTGGAGAACCCCGTCCACGTGAATGACCTCAACGCCACCGTTCTTCAGTGTCTTGGAATCGACCACGAACGATTCACTTACAAATACCTCGGGCTCGACCAGCGGCTCACCGGGGTCGAACACCCCAAGGTCATCCCCGATCTTATTGCCTGAAACAAAAAACAAACAAACGTCCAATCAAAGTACACGCCATGAAAAACCAGATGCCCAACTCTTTCCCCCGACGCAAATTCATGGCATCCGCCGCCACCGGTCTGACCCTGGCGGGAACTGGGTCGTTATTGAGCAAAAAAGGCAAGGCAAAGAAGCCCACTTCGGAAACCCTGGTCCAAGGTCTTCACAAGAGTCTCTCGGAAAAGCAACGAAAGGAGCTTTGCTTTCCCTTTGATCACCCCCTCCGCTCGAAGGTCAACAACAACTGGCAAATCGTCAAACCCGAGTTACGCAACTTCTTCACCAAGGATCAGCAAGCCATGGTCAAAGAAATATTTCTCGGGCTGCATAGCGAAGAATACGCCGAGCTCGTGTACGAACAAGTCGAAGAAGACGGAGGTTTCGACCGCAGCTCGATTGCCCTCTTCGGTGAACCGGGAAGCGGGAAGTTCGAATTCGTCCTGACCGGACGGCACGTCACCCGGCGCTGTGACGGCGATTCCGTCGAAGGCACGGCATTCGGTGGGCCGATTTTCTACGGGCATGCAGCGGGAGGCTTTACCGAGAAGGCCGATCACGCAGGCAACGTTTACTGGTTTCAAGCCGAGCGGGCAAACGAGCTCTATCAAGCACTCGACGGCAAGCAACGCAAGCACGTCCTTCTGGAAAAGAGAAGCCGGGGCGAACGCGGAAACAAGACGGTCGAGACCAAAGGCACCGCCGTGGGACTGGACGGCTTGCCCGTCTCCGACATGAGCGGGGATCAAAGGGAACTGTTCTCCCAGGTCCTTGCCGATCTTCTCGCCCCCTTCCGCAAAAAAGATGCGGACGAGGCTCTCAAGTTAATCAAGGCAAACGACCTGAACAAACTTCATCTCTCCTACTACAAGAACGAGAACGTCGGGGAAGACGAAGTCTGGGACGTCTGGCAAATCGAAGGCCCCAAGATGGTTTGGTACTTCCGGGGCAAACCGCACGTTCACGTCTGGGCAAACGTCAAAGCCTGACACCCATCCATCCCTTGGATGACGAATGGGGTCATCTTTTTTCTTTGACCCCACAAAACGTTTCCGCAAGAAACTACTTGGTGGTTGTGGAAATGGATCAAAGGAAAGAAGAGATGGAAGCGTGGCTTAGGGACCACACTTCTTTTTCGGCCGAAAGGCTTGAGTTGGCCTCGGCGGACGCAAGTTTCCGCAGGTATTTTCGTTTATGGGAACAGGGCAAGACCTGGATCGTCATGGATGCGCCACCCGAACTGGAACCCTGCGAACCCTTCGTACGCATTGGCGCGTACATGCAGGAACATGATATCAACGTACCGAAAATCATTACTTATGATTTGAAGCGCGGCTTCATGATTCTGAGCGACTTCGGAGACGTTCATTACCATGACCTCCTGGACGGAACCGACCGGGAAGACCTCTATGACCTCGCGATATCGGAAATCCTCTCCTTCCAATGCAAATTGTCGGACTTTGCCGAAACCCTCCCGTCCTTCGATCGGGAGTGGCAGCTCAAGGAACTCGATATCTTTCGCGAGTGGTGTTTGCCTGGAATTGAAAAAACGGAATACGAACAGGTCGTCGCCCCCCTTGCCGATGCCATTGAATCCATCCCCAAGTCATTCATGCATCGGGACTTCCACTGCCGAAACCTTCTCGTCCCCTCCCCCGACTCAATCGGGGTGATCGATTTCCAAGGCGCCATGCTCGGCCCGGTTACCTACGATCTGGTTTCTCTTCTGCGGGATTGTTACGTGGAAAACGACGAAGACTGGATTACGGAAGAAGTCTCGTCCTTCCAACAAGCTCTCGAGCAAAGCAGGAAGTCCATACCTGAAATGAGTGACGAAGATTTCCTGCGCTGGTTCGACCTGACCGGACTGCAAAGACATCTCAAGTGCATCGGGATCTTTCACCGGCTCAAGATCAGGGATGGCAAAGAGAGCTATCTCAAAGACGTTCCACGGGTCAAAAAATACGTGGAGACCGTTCTCGATCGATACCCGGAACTTTCGGGCATCCAAGAGCTCTATGAACAAGCTCAAATGCTGGCATGACGAAATGCCCATGAAAGCGATGATCCTTTCCGCCGGTTACGGCAAGCGGTTGCGTCCGCTGACCGACCGAATCCCCAAGCCTTTGGTTCCCATCGGGGGCAAAGCCCTCATCGTTCATCACCTTGAAAAATTGGCTGAGGCGGGCTTTCGTGAAATCGTGATCAACCTCGGTCATCTTGGTTCGAAAATCCCCGAGGCCCTCGGGGACGGTTCCCCTTGGGGACTGAACATCTCCTATTCGGACGAAGGTCCGGATCCTCTCGAAACGGGAGGAGGGATCACCAAAGCCCTTCCCTTGCTCGGTCAGGAAACCTTTCTCGTGGTAAACGGGGACGTTTGGTGCGACCTTGATTTTTCAACCATCCCAACCCAGCTCCCGGAAAAGGACGACGCCTTGCTCTTTCTCGTACCTCAGCCCGAATGGCGGGAAAAGGGAGACTTTTCACTGGCAGGCAACCGGGTCATCGAATCTGATTCGCCCCATCTGCTCTATGCCGGCATCGCCCTCTATCACCCCCGTATTTTGGATGGCGCCGAAGTGGAAAAATTCTCCATCGTTCCACGGTTACGCCAATCCATTGGTTCGGACCGGGTCGGTGGAATCCTTCACGATGGCAGATGGGACGACGTCGGGACGCCCGAAAGACTGGAAGCCCTCCAGTCCGAGTTCGGAAGCTAAAAAGGCTTTAACGGGGGCTTGGCCGAAGAGTCAGGCCCGTACTTGTCGCGATTGGAAGGAGCCTCCTCGGGCCCGAATGTCTCCACGCAATACGCCACGACGTCGCGCATGGTACCGGTCGAGATATCCTTGGACACGGCGACCATCGCCTTTCCTCCCTCGTCCAACGGATGATAACCGCGCTCCCCCGACCTGAACTTTCTCATCTGCTCCAAAAAATACCACCCCTCCAACCTTTGCAGGGAAGGTCCGCGAACCAACCGGTTCCCTTCGCCTTCGGCTCCATGGCAGGATGCGCATCGTTCCTCGTAGAATGCCTTGCCCTTTTCCAAATCTCCCTTGACCGTGCGAATCGCAGGAACGGGAGCTTGCCCGGCAAACCAATCGGCGAGGTAAGCCAGCTCGAAATCACTCTCGACCTTTTTCACCCCCACCCCCATGAGATATTCCGCACGATTGCTTGCCCGCGCTCCCCGTATGCCCGATCGAAATTTTTCCAACTGATCGGTCAGGTACCAGGTTTCCATCCCGTTCAAGATAGGACCGCGCTGGGCTTCTTTCGTCCCGTGGCAAACCATGCATTCCTTGACCATGGCCTGAACCCGAACGAGTGGATCGACCGGTTTCTTTGGTTCCTCCACCTCGACCGTTTGGTTGCAACCCGCAACCACTGCCCAAAAGGACAGGGAGCAGAGCAGAAATCGCATCGATAAATTCATCCGTGTTCCAATCTAAGAAAAGCCTGTCTTTCCACAAGCGATTAAACGCATGCCTCTTGGCTTTACCCCATACGATCATTCCTTCATCATCCCGAACTGATGGCAAGAATCTCCTTCAACAATCTTTCCAAAACGTTCCCCGACGGCACGCAAGCCCTGCGTGGGATCGACCTTGAAGTCAAGCAAGGCGAATTCCTCGCCTTGGTCGGTCCATCGGGTTGTGGAAAAACCACCCTGCTCCGAATCCTCGCCGGACTCGAGCAACCAAGCGAGGGAAGCGTATTGATTGACCAGCTCGATGCGTCCTCTCTTCAACCAAAGGACCGCAACTTGGCCATGGTCTTCCAAAATCATGCCCTTTTCCCGCACCTTTCCGTATTCGACAACCTCGGATTCGGGCTCAAGGCCCGCAGGCGGCCGAAGGAAGAAATCGAGCAAGCCGTTCTCCCCGTCGCCGAACGGCTCGGCTTGTCCGACCTGCTCAAGCGCAAGCCAAACGAGCTCTCCGGAGGCCAACGCCAGCGCGTCGCGCTCGGGCGCCTCCTCGCCCGCAACCCATCCATCCACCTGCTTGACGAACCTCTCAGCAACCTCGATGCAAACCTTCGGGCCTCGATGAGAAACGAGTTGATCCACCTGCATCAAGAGCATCAACGCACCACCCTTTACGTCACACACGACCAGATCGAAGCCATGACCCTCGGCCAACGCATCTGCGTGATGAACGAAGGTAAAATCGTTCAATTGGGTACGCCTGAAGAGGTTTACGACCTCCCCGCCAACCGCTTCGTGGCGGAATTCTTTGGCTCTCCGGCCATCAACGTTCTCCCTGGACAAACCACCCCCGACGAAAAGAGTTCGGCCACCTTCCTTTTGGACGACCATTCCATCGACTTGCCCGATGAGCGCACTCCGGAACCAGGCCACGTTCTGCTTGGAATCCGGCCCGAAGATCTCACCTTACTCGAAAATGCCGAACCGGGAAAAGCGTGGGAAGCCAAGATCACGCGTATCGAAAACCTTGGCGATTCGCGACTACTCCGCCTGGCGCTCGGCCCTCACGAGGTTTCCATCAAGCTAGGCCCCCGCAATTTCAAAGTCGGAGACACCCTCTTCTTCGCTCCCAATTGGGAACGGGCTCACTGGTTCGACTCATCGAGCGGGGACAGGCTCTAGGACAGGCTCAACTCGACCAAGGCCGTTTTCATCTTCCTGAAACACAGGCCAAAAAGAAACACCACGGGTATAAGCGAAAGCGTAGCCGCTGCCATTCCTACGGCTTCCGGAATCCGGTGACTGGAATCCCGCAATTTTGCCAAGGCAATGGGCAAGGTCAGGTTCTCGTCGTCCAGCATGAGCAAGGGGAGCAGGTGCTCCTGCCAACTGAGGATAAAATGCAGAAAACAAAACGTCATCAAAGCAGGTGCAATCAAGGGCAACAAGGCAACAAAGGTCCGAACCGGGCTCAAGCCCTCGACCTTGGCCAAGTCGACCAGTTCGTCAGGCACCTTCCGAAAGACCTGGGAAAAGAAAATGACCCCCAACCCGCTCGCCACTCCCGGAAGCGCGAGTGACCACAGGTTTCCTTGCCAGCCCAACCAGGCCATCCACTCGAAAAGCGGAACCGCCAAGGCTTGCTTGGGGACAAGGATGATCAGGATCGCAATCCCGAACAACCAACCGCTCCCGCGAAAGCTCATCTTGGAAAAAGCGAACCCAGCGGCTGCGGTGACAAAAGTCGCAAGGAGGGCCTGCCCGCCGGAAACAAAAATGGAGTGAAGAAAATAATCGAGAAAAGGAAGGTATTCGCCTGACCAGAGCCCCGCATACGAATCCCACTCGTAATCGGAAGGAAAAAACAAAGTCGGTTGGTAAATTTCCTTGTTCGTCTTGAAGGAAGAAAGGAACATCCAGGCAAACGGATAGAGGCAAACCAAAGCCGCTACGCCCAACAAAAGGAATGACGGCACTCTTCTCATCGCGGAAAAAAGGTTTTCCTAGCCTGCAAAAGAAGGAAAAGCAAAAAGGCGGTTACCGGGGCGACCAATAGGCTCATCGCCGCTGCTCCGGGAAAATCAAACCGGCCCGATCCCCCTGGAAAGGCAACTTGATAGACATAGGTCACCAGAAGGAGTCCGGAATCCAGAATCCCCCCCGAACCCCCAAGCAGGTTATAGGCTCCGGAAAAAGCCGCAAAGCCATCAACCACCAAAAAGACGGCCGCAAAAACGGCCAGGTGCCGAACGCCGGGAAACAAAATCGAACGCATCCGCATCCACGGACCCACACCCTCGATCCTCGCAACCTCGAATTGCCAACGTGGAATAGCCTCCAACCCGCAAAGAAAGAAAAGGGTGACCAGTCCCGTCCACCGCCAAACCGCTTGGATAATCAAAGAGGGCATGATGAAAGCCGGATCCATCATCCAGTTAACCGGATCGAAACCAAGCGGGATCACGAGATATTGGTTCAATGCCCCCGTTCGACCATGAAAGAAAAGATAAAACAAGGTCGAAAGGACACCGGGCAGAGCCAAGCCCGGAATCATCAGCAAGAAAACCAAAACACCTCGCGGAATCCTTGCCAATGCGTGGAGATTGACTGCCAACGCAAAGGCGAGGGGCAAGATCACGAAAATCGAACCAAAAACATAGATCAGCGTATTGCTCAAGGCTTTGTGAAACTTGGAATCAGCGATTGCCCTCTCGAAATTCTCCAAACCCACGTAACGGGGAGCCACCACCTCAACCTCCTCCTGGGGGTTCCGCCAATCGAGAAAAGTCAGGGAACTCGAAGGGGCAGAATCCTCGGGCAACACAGCCTCTCGGTGAACGGGTCGGAAATCCGGACTCTGCAACGAAAGATCGACCCCCATGCCCAAGGGCACAAGCCAAAACAAAGCCCAAAGGGCAAAAAAAGGACCCAAAAGACAAAGCAGGGAAAAACCCGTTTTGCCTCCCATGAAACCCTTCACGAAAAAAACGGGATCCTAACGGGGCCCTCCGGCGTTTTTCATCGCGTCCCGGTACTGTTTGAGGGCCTCCTTCGCGGAAATGGCGCCGAACATAACGGAGCCAAAGTAATTTTCCTGCATCATGAAGATGGCTTGGGGTCTTCGGGGGTCGACCACCACGGGAGGAATTTCATCCGCCAGATCAACAAGCAAATCACCCATCGACTGTTCGAAGTATTCGTGCTTGGCCAACAAGCGCTTGTCCTTCCATGCGGGCCGGTAAGCGGGAAAGCTGTTTCCCTGAAGAAAACGCTCTGCGTTCGCCTCTTTGTTTTTCATGACGAATTCGATGAATGACCAAGCGGCGTCCTTTTTCTCGCTTCCTTGGCAAATCATCAACCCTTGCCCGGCAAAAGTAGCCGTACGGGGACCAAGTTTTCCATCCTTGTCACGCCAAGTGGGCAAGGGAAGCATTCCCCACATGCCCTTCATGTCAGGGGCAAATTGCTGGAAAAGATCGAGGCCGTACCAATCCGCCCCGGGCACGCACAGAACCTCGCCTGTTTCCAAGTCCCCACTGAAGAAAACGGGGTCGAAAATCGAACCACGATCGGGCATGACCGCAATTTCGCTTTTCGCCAACCCGGCAAATTCCTCGAGGATGGAAAGGGCGGTTTTTTGGTCAGGAAGAAAGTTCCCTTTCTTGTCAAACAAATCGGTCCCTCTCTGCCTGAGCAAAACGTCAAAAAGCGTGCCATCCAAAGCCATGAGGCGCTGACCGTGCTTATCCTGCAACCGTTTGCCCACCTTTGCCACGTCCGACCAGGTTTCCAGCTCCTTGGGATCCACCCCCATTTCCTTGAACAAATCCTTCCGGTAGTAAAGAACCATGGCGCTCAGGGACTGGGGGACGCCCAAAACCTTGTCCTTGTAAGTGAATACCTCCAACCTCCTCGGGTGCAAATCCTTCGCCAACCCCGATTTCTTGACCCTCCCGGTCAAATCGAGAAAGGGGGACGGCCCATTGATAAAAACCCCGAAAAAAGTCTCGTCCAATTGGACAAGATCGGGAATTCCCTCCCCCGTGCGGAAAGCCACCCCCAATTTGTCCGGCATTTCGCGGAACCCGTAAGCCTTGACCTCGAGATCCAACTTCTTGCCCGTTTTTTCGGCGTACAACTTGCCCATCTTCTCGTAATAGACCTGGTCCTGGAAGGAACTGATCCAAAGGACCAGGTTTTCTCCGCGCAGAGCATGCCCCCCAAGAAAGAGGAGCGTCGTGAAAAAAAGGAGCAGGGTGGAAGGCTTTTTAAAAGTGAACATTAATTTGCGGTTTTGTTTCATAGAATATGAGGTTTGATGGAATTTTCGCAAGCCAGTACCATCCGGTTCGTTTACTTTGCCAAAGAAGGATCTTCTTTTCCATCTTAGGAAGCGGCACCCGTATTGAACAAAAAAAAATTAAAAAAAAAGGTATTTTTTTGTCGTTTTAAGCTAATCCCTCTGTAAGATGGATTTAGATCTTTTTCAACAAGTTGATCCCTAAGAACATAAAATTCAGTCTTTTATCTACCCACGCGCGCGGGCAGTCGCTCGTGCCCGAGTTTGCTTTCTCAACCGGCTACCTAGCCACCAACCAATAAATTCAACATAACAAGAACATGAAAACAAGACTCCTCCTCTTGTCGATGATCTGTGCGTTTGCTTATGCCGCAAACGCAGCCCCGCCCGCCGTGACCTTTATTCAGGCGGGCCAAAGGGCAGGCACGAAACTCGTCGACATCAACTACACCCTCGCCTTGGATCCGGGCCAAAAAGCATTTGTGGAGCTTTGGTTCAGCCCGGACAACGGACTGACCTATCCGGTTCGCTGCATGGCCGTAACCGGAGATGCGGATGCCAACGTTACCGCTGGCAGCAAAACGGCTGTTTGGAATGCCGAAAATGACTGGGATCATCAATTCACCAACAACGGTAGAATCCGGGTCATCGCAACCTACGGGGATCAATCCTCAGGCTTTGCGGGATCAGGTTCCAGCGGTGGGGGCGGTTCCGGTTCGGGCTACGGAAACCTGAACGCGGTCCCATGGAGCCCATACTTCGCCCAAGCTTCTTCTATGGGCGGCGGCCCCCCCGCATGGCAAAACAAAGCGGTTCCGATTACAGACCCCGGGCCCGACGGAATCCCGGGGAACGGCGATGACGGCATGACGATGAATTTGGCTCAGGAAATAACCGGATCTACCCTTTCCAAAATCCACGCCGACCCTACGGAAGTTACCAACGCCCAATGGAACGAGGTTGCTTCCTGGGGGCGCGCCAACGACTACACCAACCTGCAGGATGCCCCGGCCAACGACGACAACCCACGAGCCAACGTCACTTTTTGGGATGCCCTGCGTTGGTGCAACGCCCGTTCCGAGAAAGAGGGATTGACACCCGCTTACTACATGGAAGCCAACGAGGGGGTTCATGACATAAACCAAAACGGATCCTTCGAAACCGGCGAGTACTTCGATTTGGACGGAAACGGGCAATATTCCCCTGGTCTGGCCACCGTTTTCCGCACTGGAGCGAACATACCCAATTACGGCAAAAGCGTAACGGTCGGAAGCCACCCAAATGAATATTGGGCGGTGATGTCCCCCATCAAGAAAGATGCAAATGGCTACCGCCTTCCTACGTTTCACTCAGGGGTCTTCCCTAAGCTCGCAACGGGTGGAAACCACCAGAAAAAATGGCCTTGGGGGGATGACAACCCTCCCGGCGTTGGAGGCACCGCATATGCAGACTTTGCCCAGCACGTCCGGGCCACGGCACCACCGGCTTCGTCCTTTTCGTCCCCGTCCCCTGCTACGTCACGCCAAGCCAATGGCTACGGTCTGAAGGACATGCTCGGAAACGTTGCCGAATGGGCTGAAGATGGTTCCGAGATGGACGACGGCTTCGGCAACATGACTTTTGATGTACCTGTGTACGGTGGTTCCTACCTTGGTATTCCTGCCGGTGCGGGCGACCCGAACTTGTGGGAAGCTTTGTCGTCAAGTCCTGGCTCCACGACCTCCCCAGCCATCGGACTTCGCTGCGTACGTTACGAACCGTAATCCAAGCCGAGTCCCAGCCACAGGCAGCTTAAGTCCGCCGTTTGATGAAAGCCCAAACCCGCCTTTCCCGCCACCCGCGCTCTTGGAGGAGTCGCGCGGTTGCCTTTGGGTTGACGGCCTGGGCTTTGGCATGGACGACTTCGGGGCTTCAGGCCGATAACAACCAAACCGGATTCGCGGACTCGGACCCCTTCCCACTCGACACAGGCGAGGATGGCGGAACGATCCAGTCGGGCGTGGGCACATCACCATCACCCGGCTTCAGCCTCGACACCCGGGACGATCCCTCGTCCTTCGACTTTTCCCAAAGCGGCATGGCCGATTCACACCCTTTCGATCTGGACACGGGTGGCCCCGCCTCCGGTCATGAGAGCAACCAGAGCGGCTTCGCCGATTCCGGGGCATTCGAGCTAGACACCCAGGACTCGAGCCCTAGCGGGCTCGCGGATTCCGAAGGATTTACTCTCGACACTCGGGACTCGGGTGGAAACAGCAACCAAGCGGAATTTGGTTTCGACGATTCCAACGGGTTCCCGCTCGATACCGGCGGATCCTCGGGATCCAACCCGAACGATCCACCTGCTTTCCAGTCGGACGGCAACCTGTCCGTTCCCGAAAACCAAACCTTTGTCTTCGACTTCAACGCGTCCGACCCGGACGGGGACGCCCTGTCCTACTCCCTCCTCTACGGCGACGACCATCACTTGTTCGACCTTAACGCTTCCACCGGGATCCTCACTTTCCTCACGCCAAAGGACTTCGAGGCGCCCGAGGACAACGACTCCGACAACCGCTACGAGGCAACCGTTCAGGTTTCCGACGG
>JABGWD010000320.1 GCA_018645725.1 Opitutia bacterium | reverse complement strand
TTTACCGTTGCCCGAAATTTGCTCATCGACGAAATCAAAAAAAGACAAAGGCGACCCCAGATCGTTTCCGACGAACATATAGAAAACAGGAACAGCATGGATTCCGAGAACATTCGGGAGTGGAATGAGGTTTTGCTCCGTCGTCTCGACAAAATCCCGGAGAACCACAAGACCGCTTTGCTTCTCAGGGTGCAACGCGAGCTTAGCTATAAGGAAATTGCGGAGGTTATGAAGACTTCCGAGTCGAGTGTGAAAACTTGGATTCACCGGGCCCGATCCGATTTGAAATCATCCCTTTCCAGTACTGACAAATTATCATGAATAAGAACCCGGACAAACGAGAAGAACAGATCGAACGATTCCTGCAAGCCGAGGAGGAGAACTTGAAACCAAGTTTTTCAAATGACGACCTCGCCAGTGAAATCCTTGCGAGGAACCGTCCGGATCGACGAAGGAACCGCTTGATTCCCTTTTCGCTTGTCGGTTTGGCCGCATGCTTGGCCTTTGCGTTCCTTTCTCGGTTTGGCCAACCAAGTGAACCAGGCGAATCCTTGACTTCGGAATCCCCTCGCCAATCCGCCGAACCCTTGCTTGATTCCGACAAGGAACTGCTGGAGGATTTGCTGGTCATGCCACAAGAGATGAATTGGGGGGAAGCTTTGCCCGATGAATCAACCTTGGATTTGCTGGTCATGCTCGATCAACCCTTTGAATAATGAGATCATGAGAATTTCATTTGTTTTACAATCCATTCTCATTCTTTTGACAGCGTGCCTCTCAAAGGCGGAGGAGAGGGGAGAGTTCAAGGGCAAATTCCGGTTCTTGGGTAATTCCGATTCCGGGCGCTCTGACGAAAACCGGACGCGAGCGGATTTTCACCGAAAGAAAAGGCCCCCAAGCGAAGAGCAAATGGAATTGCTCCGCTTTCTTCTGGAGGCTTCTCCCGAACGATTGCAAGTGATTAGAGGAACAATTGAACGCGTTGAAAAGATGACTCCCGAGGAACGCAAAAGCATGAGAGCCAGGTTGAAACGCTTTAGAGAGAATGCTCCTGCCGCCCGAACGAAAATGATGAAGGATTTTCACATGAGACAGGATTTGCTGCGGCGCTACTGGAAAACTTTGGACCCCGAGACGGAAGCGCGTGAAATCAAGCATTTTCATCAACTCCCCATGCCTGAGCGCCACAAGTATCTGGAAAAAATAAGAAAAAAGCAAAAGGCGAGCGAAGGGAAAAAAGCAAAGAGCAAGGAAGCGGTCCCGGATTGAACCGGAGGCCGTCCATGCAGAAATTTGAGCGCAATCGAAATTTTCCCTTGCTCGGTCAGCGCTTTGCATAAAGAAACGATGGTTCATACGAAATTTTCATTATTATGACGAAATTACATCGCACGACCTATCACTATTCACGCCGAGCGTTTATCGGGGCTTCCGCATCCGCTGCCTTTTCCTTCTCGTTCCTGCCCTCCCGGGTCTTCGGAGCAAACGAACGTTTGCAGGTGGCAGGTATCGGCGTCGGCGGAAAAGGGAAGGGTGATTTTGACGCCTTGGCCATGCATGGTGACGTGGTTGCGGCTTGTGATATCGATTCGAGACGCTTGGACGTTTCTATCCGCAAGCATACGGATGCCGTCAAGTTCAGTGATTACCGGGAAATGCTAAGCCAGTTCGGTGACAAGATCGACGTTCTTAACGTCAGCACTGCCGATCACTCTCATGCCCCTGCGGCGATGCTTGCCATGAGAAAAGGAATTCACGTATATGTCCAAAAGCCGATGACGCATACCGTTTGGGAGGCAAGACAATTGGCCAAGTACGCCCGCGAGAATAAGATTTGCACCCAAATGGGGAACCAAGGCACGGCTTCGGACGGTCTTAGAGAAGGAGCGGAATACGTCCGTGGCGGAGGCCTGGGCAAGGTAAAGGAAATTCACGCTTGGACAAACCGTCCGGTTTGGCCACAGGCTCCGGGAATTGTCGCCCGCCCAAGCGAGAAGCAGGACGTGCCTTCCCACATGGATTGGAATTCCTTTATTGGTTCCGCTCCGATGCGTCCTTATCATTCCGCCTACACTCCTTTCAAATGGAGAGGTTGGTGGGACTTCGGTACCGGTGCCCTTGGCGATATGGCTTGCCACACCACGAACTTGGCTTTCATGGCTTGCGAATTGACTCAACCTTCTTCCGTCGAGTCGGTTAACACTGGCCCGATCAATGAGGAAACCTTTCCTTCATGGGCTTCCGTCAACTTGCAGTTTCCTAAGTGCGAAAAGCACGGAGCCATCAAGTTTCATTGGTACGAGGGTAAAGTCGGGAACAATGGCAAGGACAACAAGGGAATAAAGAATCTTCCTCCGAAGGAACTGTTCCATGGTCAGAATCCCAAGAACAGCGGACTTCTTATAGTCGGTTCCGATGGAATCATGTATTCCCCGAACGATTATGGATCCGACTGGATGGTTCACAAGGGCGGCAAGTGGCACAAGCGCAATGAAGTTGAACTGCCTGAGCAAAGTATCCCGCGAAACGGCCGGGGCGACAACGGGATGAAGGAGGAGCTCGTGAAGGCCATTCGTGCCGGAAAGCCGGAAATCGCCGTATCGAATTTCAACTACGCGGGGAACATGACCGAATCAATATTGCTTGGGAACGTCGCCATGCGTGCGGGGGGTAAGTTCAAATGGGATGCCAAAGCATTGAAAACCGATCGCAAGGACGCGGACAAACTGATCAGCAAAGTTTACCGATCCGGTTGGGAAGTCGATCCTGCCTAAAGTTCTTTTCCATTCCCAGTAAATTTTGGTCTTGGGGCGCTTCGCTCCAAGGCCTTTTTTTTACCAAGTGGCTCTGCGATTGCCTTTGGCATTGATCAATTTTTTGGAATGGCTATTTCTAGAATCTTTTTATGAAATTTCCTTACTTCTCAGTAAATGCGTTTTGCAAGGGATCATTTTCCGGCAACCCGGCTGGTGTTTGTATTCTTGAGGAATGGTTGTCCACGGACGAACTCCAGAATATGGCTTCACAGCTCTACTTCCCCGACACCGCATTCATTTTTCCAGGGAAGAAGGAGTCGTGGTCGATTCGATGGTTTACGCCAAAGTCGGAAGTCGATCTATGCGGTCATGCCACCATGGCTGCCGCTCACGTTCTCTTTGAAGAAGGACTGGTGACAAAAGGTTCCGAGATCATCTTTTCCAGCAATAGCGGTGAGCTTAGAGTTGGTACTGACGAAAAGCATCGGCTGCGCATGGACTTTCCTTCGCTGAAGGCAAGAAATTCGCCCGTTTCCCCGGCATTGGTCGAAGGATTGGGGGCTTATCCGGATGAGGTTTACATGGGAACCAACTGTTTGTGCGTATTCGGTGAGGAGGAAACGATCCATGCTTTGGAACCGGACTTCCGTATTCTGGCGGGATTCAATTCCTGCCTTGGGGTGATCGTGACAGCAAAGACATCGAAGATCGGCTATCATTTCTTGTCTCGTTATTTTGCCCCAAGTGTCGGAATCGATGAGGATCACGCAACGGGTTCCGCTCATTGCCTGCTTGCTCCTTATTGGGGGGCGAAATTGGACAAAGACAAACTGGTGGGCTTTCAAGCTTCTCCCCGAGGAGCTGAAATTCGCTGCGAACTCAAGGACGACCGGGTCATTCTCTCGGGCGTGGCAGAGACTTTCGTTCGTGGCAAGATGACGTTCTGAATCCTCTCCTTGGGCAAGGAAGGAATTCCTCCGGAGGGAAATCTTTCTCTCTTTTTAAAGATTTCCAGTCCAAATTCTCGAGTTAAGGGAGTAATCGGTTGTCATGGACAATCAATTCCCCGAACCTTCGGGGTTCTCTCCGCAAATTCGATCGAATCATTACCTTTCCCTTGCATAAGGGTTTTTTCTGGAACAAAATGGGACAATAAAAAGGGCAACTCTTTTGCCCGCGGCCTGTGCATTTTATGAATTTATTTACAGTCAACCTTACTTGCTTCGGACTTCTAACGGCCTTGGTTTCCTTTGCGCTACCATTAACTGCAAGTGAGGAGGAAGAGGGAGGTTCCAAGGCGGTCAGTTTCCACAAGGAAATCCGTCCTCTTTTCCAAGCGAATTGCAATGGTTGTCATCAACCTGCCAAAAGAAAGGGCGATTACGTAATGACCGATTTCGCTTCCTTGCTCAAGGGGGGGGAGAGCGAGGAACCTGCCATCGTTCCGGGCAAACCGGATGAGAGTTACCTGATCGAGGAGGTTACCCCCGATGAAAAGGGTGAGTATGAAATGCCCAAGGGCAAGAACGCGAAACCCCTTCATGCTACTGAAATCGAACTTTTGCGCCGCTGGATTTCCGAAGGGGCAAAGGATGATTCGCCAGTTGGTTCGGGTTCCGCCTACACCATGGAAAACCCACCGGTCTACACCATGCCCCCAGTGGTTACTTCCATGGATTTCTCCCCCGACGGAACCTTGCTTGCGGTGACGGGTTTTCATGAAGCCTTGATCCACAAGGCCGATGGTTCGGGATTGGTTGCCCGCTTGGTGGGTCTGTCCGAAAGAATCGAATCGGTTTCCTTTTCCCCGGATGGCAAGAAGCTCGGAATAACGGGAGGCCAGCCCGGACGGATGGGGGAAGTGCAGATTTGGGACATTGAGAAAAAGAAGCTCGAATTGTCCAAGGCCGTTACCTTCGATACGCTTTATGGGGGGTCTTGGTCACCCGATGGAAAATACTTTGCTTTTGGTGCGTCGGATACCTCGATGCGCGTTCTTGAGGCATCCGGAGGGAAGCAGGTTGTCTACATGGCGGGGCATGACGACTGGGTGCGCGATACGGTCTTCAGCATGGACGGGAAGTCGGTGTTTTCCGTAAGCCGGGACAAAACCGTCAAGCAAACCGACGTTGTGACGGAGCGGCTCGTTGGTAACGTCACTACCCACACGCCCTTTGTATTAAGCGGTGGTCAGAGCTCGATAGACGTTCATCCGAAGAAAAACGAACTTTTGGTCGGTGGTGCCGATGGCAAGGCAAAGCTTTTTCGCCAAGCCGTCAAGGCGGCTCCGGCCGGGGGAGGGAATCCCAATCAAATTCGGGAATTCAAGGGCATCATCGGCAGAATCTTTTCGGTATGCTTTAATCATGATGGTTCGCTTGGTTTTGCCGGAAGCAGTCTTGACGGAAAGGGCGAGATCAAGGCCTTCCAAATTGATAGCGGAAAGGACTTGTGGAAAGTCGCGATACCCGAGACAGGAGCATATGCATTGGCTTGCTCGCCGGATGGCAAAACCTTGGCTGTTTCGGGGTTTGACGGGAAGGTCCGTCTGCTTTCCACCGCTTCCGGAGAAATTCGCAAGACTTTTGTCCCTGTGGCGATCGAAAAAACGGAAGAGAAAGCAGTAGCGGGTTCTGATCAGGCAAAGGCCGATCCCGAACCCGAACTTACGGCCGAGGAGTCGCTGGGAAAGCAATTCACCGTACAATCACTGGTTTCCTTTCCTTCTGCGATCAAGGTGTCCCGATCGCTGGACTACGGGCAGATAATCATTGTCGCGAAGCTTCAAGGGGGAGCGGAAGCGGATGTGACGCGCATGAGCAAATGGATTGTCAAGGGTGGGGTAGGCCAAGTTTCCGAACGAGGACTGTTTACTCCATCCCAAAATGGTTCCGGTAAGGTAATTGGAGAATTTTCAGGTCATCGCGTGGAGATTCCCGTCGAGGTCAAGGGGTTGGGAGTTTCCTATCAACCCGACTTTGTTCGCGACGTCAATCCGGTCGTCTCCAAGCTAGGTTGTAATGCCGGGACCTGCCATGGTTCGAAGGATGGCAAGGAAGGATTCAAGCTGTCTTTGCGCGGATATGATGCGATCTATGACGTTCGGGCCTTTACGGACGACATGGCTTCGCGTCGAGCGAACGTGGCTGCGGCGGAAAAGAGTCTTATGCTCCTGAAGGCAACTGCTGCCGTTCCTCATGAAGGCGGGCAGGTAACGAAGCATGGCTCAAAGAATTATCGGATTATCCGCGATTGGATTGGTGCGGGCGCCAAGCTGGACCTCAAGGTCGCCCGGGTCGAGTCGATCGAGCTCTTTCCGAAGAATCCGGTCGTTCAGGAAATTGGTTCCACGCAACAGATTCGCGTGGTCGCTACCTATGCGGACGGAACCCGTCGGGACGTGACCCGTGAGGCGGTTGTGACCAGTGGCAATGGGGAAGTTGCCGAGCACGACGAAATCGCCCTTATGACCACCATACGGCGCGGAGAGGCTCCCATTTTGGCCCGTTACGAAGGGCGCTATGCCGCTACTACGATTACCGTGATGGGTGACCGTTCGGGTTTTACGTGGAAAGAGCCTCCGGCAAATAACGAGATTGACCCTCTTGCCGCAGGCAAATGGAAGCGCATGAAGATCCTTCCTTCGGACCTTTGCAGTGATTTGGAGTTTCTTCGCCGGGCTTCGCTCGATTTGATCGGGTTGCCTCCGTCCCCTGAGACCGTTCAGGCCTTTCTTGATGACAAGCGTCCTTCCCGGGCGAAGCGGGACGAACTTGTGGACAAGTTGATCGGGAGCCCCGACTTTGTCGAGCATTGGACGAACAAGTGGGCCGACCTTTTGCAGGTTAACCGAAAGTTTCTTGGGCCAGCTGGGGCAAAATCTTTAAGGGAATGGATTCAAAAGGAGGTCAAGGGCAATACGCCTTACGATGCTTTTGCCCGCAAAATCCTGACGGCCAGCGGTTCCAATAAGGAAAATCCTCCTGCCTCTTACTACAAGGTTCTCCGCAAACCGGCCGAGACGATGGAGAATACGACTCATCTTTTTCTAGCCACGCGGTTCAATTGCAACAAATGTCACGACCATCCTTTTGAGAGGTGGACTCAGGATCAATACTACGAAATGGCCGCGTACTTTGCCCAGTTCAAGTTGGAAAAGGATCCTGCATCCGGAAAAAGCCAGATTGGAAAGACGGCCGTCGAACGAGGCAAACCTCTTTATGAATTCGTCAAGGACGTCAAGTCGGGCGAAGTCAAACATGACCGTACGGGAGAGGTTGCGGCACCTGCCTTTCCTTTTCCTGCCAAGCACGAAGTGAATAAAGATGCCTCTCGGCGTGAAAAATTGGCCGCGTGGATGACTTCGCCGGACAACCAATACTTCGCGAGAAGTTACGTCAACCGGCTTTGGGGTTATCTTTTCGGCATTGGGATCATTGAACCGATCGATGACATTCGGGCAGGAAATCCTGCCACCAATCCGGAACTGCTGGACTATTTGGAGGAGGAATTCATCCAGAGCGAATTCAATGTTCGACACATGCTCAAGTTGATTTGCAAATCTCGTACCTACCAGCTTTCCGTCGGTACAAACAAGTGGAATGACGACGACCAAATCAACTTTTCCCATGCAATGGTCCGTAGACTTCCGGCCGAGACCTTGCTTGACGCGGTCTATGCAGTGACGGGTTCGAAATCCAAGTTCCCCGGGGTTCCTGCCGGAACCCGAGCTGCATCGCTTCCCGATTCCGGGATCAAGCTGCCCGATGGGTTTCTCGGTACCTTCGGGAGACCTGCCCGGGAATCGGCTTGCGAGTGCGAACGGGCAGGCGGGTTGCAACTCGGTCCAATCATGGCCTTGGTCAGCGGTCCGACTGTAAATGACGCGATTTCCGATCCAGGCAATGCGATCACCAAGCTTGCTGCCGAGGAGAAGGATGACCGAAACCTGGTCAATCGGCTTTTCATTAGGATTCTAAACAGGCCGGCCACGGAAAAGGAAATAACGGCTAGCCTTGCTCTTTTCAAAGATGCCATCGATGGCGATCATGCCGATTTGGGAAAGGAGCTGGAAGTTGCCCAAAAAGACATCAAGGCCGAATTGGATGCAAAGGAAAAGATCCGTGCCGAAGAAATTGCCAAGGTTGAGGGTGAAATGAAAGCTCACCAGACGAAAACTGCTCCTGCGGTTAAGAAGGCCAATGACGAACGGAATGCCCGGATCAAAAAAGCGGACGATGCCCTCAAGGGATTCGACAAGGATCTTCCTGCGAAGCTTGCCGCTTGGGAGAAGGATCAAAAGGAAGGGAAATCTACATGGAGAAACTTGGATATGAGCAACGTTACTTCCAAGATCCCGGGCATCAAGTTTGAGAAGCAGGACGACGGCTCGGTTTTCGTGGGTGGCAAAAGCGCAAAGGGAAGCTACGTGGTCAAGGCACCCACCGAGCTTTCCAAAATTACCGGGGTGCGGGTCGAAGCCCTGTCGGATCCCCGGTTGCCTAGGAAAGGTCCCGGTCGAGCCCCCAATGACGGGAATTTTGTTTTGACTGAGCTCGAGGTTCAAGCCGGTCCGGTTACGGATTTGAAAAAATGGACAAAGGTCAAGGAATGGTCCTTTGACGAATTGGCCGAGAACAAGGACTGGCGGGGTGCGCTCGGTGCCAAGACGGGGCCGGGAGGTGGTGGCTTGGCCATAACCGGGAAACCGGTGGAAGGCGTTTTGTCGCTCGGTGAATTCTACCACGCCGGTCCTTTCGCAAACCTCGCTTTCGATCAAAAGGCCGGCCCCGAGGGTCTGCCGACTTTTGACGCGAAGCAAAAGTTCAAGCATGCGAACAAGGAAATTTCTTGGGCGAGGAAGCCGGAATGGAAAAACGGTCAACTTTATGCAACGGTTTTCTCGGCCGAAAATTCAGCCAACTATCTTCACAAAGTGATCACCGTTGATTCCCCGCGTGACCTTCCGATCAGCCTGGGTAGTGATGACGGGATCAAGGTTTTCCTCAACGGCAAGCAAATCCTTGCCAATAATATCGGGCGAGGAGCCGCGCCGGATCAGGAAAAGTTGACTCTCAACCTGAAAAAGGGAGAAAATTTTCTCCTTCTCAAGATACACAACGGCGCAGGTCCATCGGGATTCTACTTTAGGGCGGATGCCAAGGCCAAGATGCTGCCATCCATTGCAACCGAGCTTTCCGTGGCCAAGGGTTCGGTTGCCGTTGAGCTGGTTGCCAAGGCCAAGGCGAAGCATAAGGCCCGAGTCTTCTGGAAGGACACAAAGAACAATGGTTTCGACTCCAAGCGCTCGTCCCCCGAGGTAGTAATTGAAAAATCCGAAGAGTGGAAAACCTACCGCTTTGATTTCATTACGCCCGAAGATCTCACAGGCTTGCGTTTTCAGCCCGGCGGGGAAGTCTTTCTCAAATCGATTCGAGTTTATCGAAACCAAGCTTCCGTAAAGTTGTCTTTCGAAAATGCCTTGGCGACCTTCAGTCAAAATGGATATCCGGTTGCTTCGGCAGTTGATGGGAAGGTAGCGCCTGAGAGGAATGGATGGGCGATAGCCCCGCAAATGGGCAAGGATCACTTTGCATCCTTTCAGACCAAGCAAGACATAGCCTTCATGGGTGGCTCGGAGCTCACCTTTACCCTCAAGCAGGAGTTCAATAGTGGTCAACATGCCCTTGGGCGTTTCCGGCTTGCCGTGACTGATGCTCCCCGTCCCGTTTCCTTTGGCCTGCCGGCAGAGGTTAAGGAAATCTTTGCCGTAACTGCGGACAAGCGCACTCCACTGCAAAAGAAGAAACTGTCCGACACTTTCAAAAATGCGAATCCCGAGAGGATCAAGTTAGCCAAGGCCTTGGCCGAAGCCCGAAAACCTCTGCCTGCCGATCCGAAAATCAAGCAGTTTCAGGACAAGCTGAATCTTGCCAAGAAGCCGGTTCCACTTCCCCCGAAGATTGCCCGGTTGCGAAGGGCCCTTGAATTGAGCAAGGGGCAACTTGCCAGGAAACGCATTGTCGGTGCCCAGGATTTGGCTTGGGCGATTATCAATACCCCGGCGTTTTTATTTAATCGATAAATTGGAATAATCATTGTATTTTCACATTATAAGCAAAGGAAAGGTTAAGTCATGATTGGAATACCAGGAGATTTGGGGAAAGATTTGTGTGACGCTCATTTGCCCATGAGCAGAAGGGACGTTTTGAAAGTCGGAGGTTCCGGGATGCTCGGTCTTACCCTCGGCTCCATGCTCGAATTGAAAGCCAATGAGACCAAGTCAAAAGGGGGTCCCGGATGGGGCAAGGCCAAGAGCATCATCATGATCTACCTACAGGGAGGCCCCAGTCATTTGGACTTGTGGGATCCCAAGCCCGATTCCCCGGATAACGTCAGAAGTATCTTCAAGCCAATCAAGACCAAGATTCCCGGGGTTAATTTTACCGAGTTAATGCCCAAGCTCGCCCAAGTGAATGACAAGTTCACCATGATGAGAGCCGTCAGCTATACCCCCAAGGGCCTTTTCAATCACACTGCCGCAATCTATCAAATGATGACGGGTTATACCACGGACAAGGTGAGCCCGTCCGGCCAATTGGAGCCACCCAGTCCAAAGGATTTTCCAAATTTCGGTTCAAATTTGATCAAGTTCAAACCCCCCACCGAACCCATGCTTCCTTTTGTCATGCTTCCCCGACCTTTGCAGGAAAGCGGAGTGGTCGGGAAAGGTGGAGCGGCGGGCTTTTTGGGCAAGGCGTACGATCCATACACCCTTTATCCTCCCGGAAGCGACATGGACATGAACAAGATGGCCAAAATACGGGTGGACGATTTGGAAATGCGTCCTGACATGTTCGGGGTCAGGCTTCACAGGCGGGCCAATCTGCGCAATGCGATCAACGAGGCCATGCCTGTGATCGACAAGGCCGTAAAGCATTACAACTTGAACGAGCACTATGACAGGGCTCTGAGCCTAGTTGCTTCAGGTCGCGCCCGCGAAGCGTTCAATCTCGGTCAGGAGACCGAAAAAACGCGCGATTCCTACGGTCGTAACACTTTTGGTCAGAGCTGTCTCTTGGCCCGTCGGCTCGTTGAGGCAGGTACCCGCGTTGTCGAGGTAATCTGGCCTAAGGTGGCCAACTCGGATAACCATTCTTGGGACGTCCACAAGGGGCTGCCGAAGCGTATGAAGGATCAATCGGCTCCCATGCTCGATGCCGGTCTTTCGGGGCTTGTTGCTGATTTGGATCAGCGTGGCTTGCTGGAAGAAACCATGGTGGTTTGCGTGGGAGAATTCGGACGCAGTCCACAGAAGGGCGTGAGCACCTCCGGTAACGGAAATAGCGCAGACGGTAGAGATCATTGGCCATACTGCTATACTGGCGTCATTGCCGGCGCGGGTATCAAGCAGGGTTACGTGCATGGTGAGTCGGACAAGACCGGTTCGGCGCCGCTGGACAAGCCCATTCATCCCCGCGAACTTTTGGCTACGATCTACCATGGCTTTGGCATTGATCCGGAAAGTATCGTTTATAACCACCTGAACCAACCGCGGGAATTGGTCAAGGCACAGGCCGTTACCGAACTTTTCGCCTGATTTCCGGGCGATCTTTCGATTTCCTTCCCCCAAAGCGCTCCCGTGAAAACCTTCCCGTGGCTTGGGGTGTTTCTTCCCGTATGGATCATCTTGTTGACCGGGTGCAGTAACCGGATCGATCCCGCAGTCGCTGACCGGGAGGTTCGGGCTTTGCTCGGTGATGCTCCTTTCTTCGATTGGGAGGTCGATCCTTATTCCCGTTTGGCGGCTCCTTCAGGCAACCAATTTCCACTTTCCCCTGCCGATGATCCGGATGCCCGCAAGGTGACCTTGCGCATTCAGCAGGAAGATGCCCATGAAGATGGAAACCAATCGATCAAGTTGGAAAGCGGGAAATGGAGGGAAAAACTGCCGTTGCTTGAAAACGGGAACGTTCTTTTGGATTTGGAAACTTCGATGAAGCTTGCCCTTCTTCACTCCCGTGAATTTCAAGCCCAGAAGGAGGAACTGTACTTGTCCGCCCTCAACGTGACCTACGAGCGCTTTCGTTTGCAACCCAAGCCTTTCTTCGGTGCTTCGGCCGAAGTTTCCGACGTCTCCGACGGTTCGGAAAGTGCCTTGGACTCGAGAATCCAAACCGGATTCAGTGGCGTGGCTCAACAGGGCGCGACCTGGGTCGCCTCTTTGGCCAGTCGTTTGAGTATCGAGCTTGGCGAGGGAACTGCGGAGCTTGGAGGATCACTGGCCAACTTGACCATCACCCAACCTCTCCTGAAAGGGGCCAGTAAACGGATTTACAGGGAACGTCTTACCTTGACCGAAAGAAGGCTGCTGAACGATGCGAGGAGCATGGAGCAGTTCCGCCAAGGTTTTTTTCTCGGGTTGGCGACCGGTAACAATCCATCCCAGGGGCCCGGGCAAAGTGGTCTTGCTTCCTCATCTTCCCGGTTTTCCTCGTCCGTTTCCGGATACCTTGGCCTTTTGCAGGATGCCCAAAAGATACGTAACCAGGAGGCCAACGTCGCCAAGCTAAAGGACAGTCTTGCCCAACTAGAGGCAGCCTTCGAGGCTGGCAGGATTGGCAATCGTTTGCAGGTTGACCAGGCAAGGCAGGCTTTGTTCGGAGGGCAGAGTGGCCTTCTTGCTTCAAAAGCGAGCTTTGAGAGTCGGCTGGATTCTTTCAAGCAAAGCATGGGACTGCCTCCGGACTTGCGGGTTCAGGTGGATGAAGGATATGTCGAGCAGTTCCGGTTGACAGACGTTCGATTGGTGGCGCTGCAAGAGTATCTCAACCGTTTGCTTTTGTTTATCAGAAACCCGGAAGAGACTCCGGCAAAGGAAGATCTCCAAGTATTCGGACGGGAAGCCTTGTCGATGAAAACTGAGGTTGAAGGGAGCCTAGCCGGTTTTTTGGCTGACCGCGCGGTCTTGACGATTGCCATCCCCAGTAGGAAAAAATGGTATGCCCAACTTCGGGGACGATCGGATTTGCAGGAATTGGGAATGGGGGCGGAGGCCTTTGGTGACGATGAACTTGATCGGGTCGTCTCCGACTTGAACGCCACCTCTGCTCGCTTGAATGAACAATTTTCGGATTATTGGGAAAACCTTGAAAAAATACTGTTGTCGATTGATACTTTGCCCCTTGATCAGGCAAGGGGCAGGTTGGCTGAGTCGTTGAACGAGTTGACGGGGATGTTTCTTGAGCTATCCCTCGCCCGGGCTTCGGCCCGACTGGAATCAATTGTAATGGAGGAGGTGGAGGTCGATGCCAAGAAAGCTTGGGCGATCGCTTCGGTCGAAAGGTTGGACTGGATGAATGCGCGGGCTGCTCTGGTTGACGTTTGGAGAGAGGCTGACTTGGCGAGGGATGACTTGCGCACGGATCTCGATTTGGTGCTATCGGGTGACCTTGGTTCGGATCGGTTGGGTTCCGGCCATTTTCAATCAAGCGAAAGCCGGGTGAGGGTTGGGCTGGAACTGGATTCTCCACTCTCCAAAGTTTATGAAAGAAATCAATATCGGGCCGTCTTGATTCGCTATCAACAAGCAAGGCGGCAATATTTGGCCTTCGAGGATGATGTTTTGCGCTCTCTTCGAAACTTTAATCGTTTGGCAAAATTGAACCAACTGAACTTCGAATTGAATCGTGCTGCGGTGCGCGGTGCCATCTCCCAAGTCGACCTTGCCCGTTTGCGTTTGAGCGAACCTCCCCAACCGGGACGCAATGCCCAGTTTGGCGCGACGACTGCCCGCGATTTGGTTAACGCATTGAACGATCTTTTGGATGCCAGTAACGCCTTTCTGCAGGTTTGGGTCGGATACGAGGCGATGCGCATGAGGCTCGATTATGAATTGGGAACTATGAAACTGACCGAGCGAGGGCTTTGGGTGGATCCGCAGACAGCCTTGAAACCCAATAATTTCCAAAAAAGAAAATAGGGCAGAAAAATGATCCTCTCTTGATGATTTTTGCTTATTTTTATAGATTGAATACCGATGACCGCTGAAATATCGAAACCCAATGGCTTCGTGTCGACCAAGACTCTGGTTGGCTTGGCCACTGCAGGCATTCTTTCTTTTGCCTGGTGGGCGATGCATGAAGACTCATCGGTGGATGGAGAAATTCAACCTCTTTTCGAAAAAGTGACGAAAGGAGAATTCAAGCTGGAATTTACCGAACCCGGGGAAATCGAGAGCGCCGAAAACGTTGAAATCAATTGTGAGGTAAAGAGCAGGAGTTCTGCAGGCGTCAGTATTTTGGAAATCGTGCGGGAGGGCACGGTTGTGGAGAAGGGTGATTTTCTCGTAAAGTTGGATGATGCGGTTCTCCAAAAAGACTTGCTGTCACAACGCATTTCGGTTCACAAGGCTCGAGCTTCCCTCGTCAAGGCAAAGGCCGACGTCGAAGCTGCGGAACTTGCCTTGGACGAATACATGTCAGGGTCCTTCCGTCAGGAGGAAGAGCAGATGGAGAGCGCTGAATTCGTAGCCCGGGAAAATCTCAGGAGAGCTGAAGAATATCTTGCCTACAGCAAAAAGCTTGCGGCGAAGGGATACCTTCCCGAGGCTCAGCTTGAAGCAGATCAGTTCGCCGTCGAAAAGGCCCGCAAAGAACTTGATCTCGCGATGACCAAACTGGAGGTGTTGAGGGTCCATTCGCACAAAGCCAAGGTCAACGACCTCAATGCCTCGATCTTGACCGCCCGGGCTCAACTCAAATCATCCGAGAACTCCTTTGAGTTGGAAGCAACGAAGGAAAGGGAAATAAACGATCAAATCGCCAAGTGCGTCATTCTTTCTCCTGCTGCGGGTGAAGTAACCTATGCAAACCGAAACAATTCGGGTACCGCGGACGGCATCTTGATTGAGGAAGGCAAACCCGTCCGGGAACGGCAGACCATAATTCGTCTGCCGAACCCCTCCCTTATGAGAGTGCGGGCCAAGGTTAACGAAAGCAGAATCGAGCAAGTCAAACCCGGGATGCTTTGTTCCATTACAATCGATGCTTTCCGAGGGCTTTCCTTGAGTGGGGAAGTCGATTCGGTGAGTGATTACCCACTTGCCTCGGTCAGCAGATATACCTCCCATATCAAGGAGTATGCTACGGAAATAATAATCGAGCACCCCCCCGAAGGCATTCGTTCCGGGATGTCGGCAAAAGTTACGATCTTATCTGAGAAGCACGAAGACGTCCTTCAAATCCCTTTGACCGCAGTTATCCGCAAGGATGGTCAGTCTTATTGCATTGTGAGAAAAGGGGAAAGCGGATTGAAATTGCGATCGATCGAAATTGGAACCCCGAATCTTACCCATGCCTTGCTCCTGAGGGGACTGAGCGAGGGAGAAGAAGTGGTGGTGAATCCGGCCTCATTCACTGAGCTTTTTGCCGAGATCCCGAAGCCTTCTCTTGCATCTCGCTAGTTAAGTCGGGTATCCGGAAGCTTGCTTTCCCAAGGTAGTATGAGCGTGGCATTTTCCATTCGATCGTTGTCCAAGACTTACGAGATGGGGGAGGACAACGTAGTGGCCCTTGATGCAGTCGACTTGGAGGTTCCTGCCGGTGATTACGTTGCGATCATGGGGCCGTCGGGTTCAGGCAAGAGCACATTACTCAATCTTCTCGGATGTCTTGATTCCCCCACCAGTGGGAGCTACCGCTTGAAGGGTGAGGAGGTGACGGGATTGACGGACGAGCAGCTTTCCGAGGTGCGTTGCCGTTCCATCGGGTTTGTTTTTCAGTCCTACAACTTGATTCCTTACCTCGACGTATTGGATAACGTTCGGATGCCCCGGGCCTATGCTCGGGGAAAGATCGTTTTCGAGGATGGGGTCCGGCATTTGGTGGAACTGGTCGGACTGAAGGATCGGGCAAATCACAGGCCACAGCAATTGTCAGGTGGTCAGCAGCAACGCGTGGGGATTGCCCGGGCTCTTTCGAATGATCCGGATTTCATTTTGGCCGACGAACCCACGGGAAACCTCGATAGCAAGACGACTCATGAAGTTTTGAACCTTTTGGATGAACTGAACTCAAGAGGAAAGACAATTGTCATGGTTACTCATGAGAAGGAGGTGGCTGCCCGGGCAAGGCGCACCATTGTGATGAAGGATGGAAAAATCGAAAAAGAGGATTGTGTCCGCCCTTTGTCCGAATTTTCTTCCACACAAAGGCCGTCCTCTGGAGAAACGAAAGGGAAGGGGGATGCCTTCGGGAAAAAGATAAAAAGAGTTTGGAGAAATTTGGGCAAGGCTGCCTTGCTCAGTATCGTCACGCATCCCATGAGATCCTTTTTGACGGCGATCGGCGTTTTCATTGGAGTTGCCAGCGTGATTTGGTTACTTGCCATCGGTGAGGGAATTGCGGCTCAAGCGGAAGGCGAAATCATGGCTTTGGGGGCAAACAACCTGATTCTTTCGAGCAAACGCCCTTCGGATGAGGAGCGGTCGACCAAAGGGAAATACTTTTATTCGTATGGGTTGACGGAAAATGATTTTGCCAAGATCAGCAAAACGGTTCCTCATCTTTCGGCCGCTTATCCAACTAGGGAAATCAACAACCGACCGGTTTTCTCGAAGCACGCCAAGGCACGGGCTGAACTTTTGGGGTGCCTCCCGAACTTTCAAGACCTGCACAAGCTGAAAGTTACCAAAGGCAGGTTTTTGTCTCATGAAGACAATTTGATACAGTCCGAGATATGCGTTGTCTCCACAGCCTTGTCCCGGACTTTGTTTCCCTTTGGCGATGCGGTCGGAGAATCGGTCAACATAGGAGGAAATCTCTACGAAGTCGTGGGCGAAGTGGCTCCTCGTTTCGAACTCAAGGACGAATCGAATCTAGGTTTCAAGGAACTGTTCGAGGATAACGTTTATTTGCCTATCGAGACGATGTGGTCAAAGGTGTTCGATTACTATTACAGGGGATACGATGGATCTCCTCTGGTATCGAAGATAACCCTTACCGTCGATGATCCCGAGAAATTGGTCACGATTGCTCAGATGATCAGGGATATCTTGGGGGAAGATCACGACATGGAAGATTTTATGGTAACCGTTCCGCTTGAACTGATGGAGCAGGCGGAGAAAGCCAAAATGACCTTTGTCGCTCTTATGGGCCTGGTTGCAGGGATTTCTCTTTTGGTTGGTGGAGTTGGGATCATGAACATCATGCTCGCGACCGTGACGGAAAGAACCCGTGAAATCGGAATACGCAGGGCCCTTGGAGCCCGTCGTTCCGACGTCGTCATGCAATTCCTTCTTGAGACCATGGCGTTGACGGGTCTTGGGGGTATCCTCGGTATCCTGATCGGTTTGCTCTGCGAGCCCGCTTACGGGTCTTTGATCGACCTAATGGAAAGCTTTATCCCGAGTGTGTACGAATCTCTTCCTTCATCCATGAAGGAAATGACTCCGGAAGTCGTTTATTGGTCTTTGCCGGTGGTTTTTGCAATCGCGGTTCTCACGGGAGTGATTTTTGGAATCTACCCTGCCCGCAAGGCGGCGAAAATGAACCCCGTGGACGCACTTCGTCACGTTGCTTGAGCCAAACCCGAAGAGGGGAAGCCTTGCCGGCAAACCGGGCGAACAAAGCGACGGTAGCCAAACAGTCCGATTGAGGTGTGCCTTGAATCCGTTGTTGCCGGCCACGGACCACCGTGGTGAGTGGCAATTCCGGGGACGACTCCGGGAGGGAAGCCATCCCAGAGAAGCCGTCCGACGCGAGACTCGATCAAGGGTAAGAGTCGCGTCGCCAATTTGTTGTCTTCGGGCTGAGCGTGGATCGTTCCGGTCAGGCTTCCTTCCATGGAGCGGGCTATCTCGATGAACTCGTCTTGGTCTTGGCAGCGTACGATGATCGAGGCTGGCCCGAAGGCTTCCGTCCGAAGGTTGAAGCTTTTCAAAAAGTCCCGGCCTTTTGTTTCGAAGATTTGGCAAAAGGCGCTTCTTTCATTCTCGTTCGGATCATTCTTTTTCCCGGCTACCAGGTTGAGAGAAGATGCGAGATCACGGGTAATGGAGTTGAAGTTTTTGAAAACAGTCTGATTGAGCATTCTTGAGTTTTTGGTTTTGCTTACTGCATCACGAGTCCATCCGAGGAATGGTTCGACACCCGGTCCTTCGATCAGAAGGAGAAGCCCGGGCTTGGTGCACATCTGCCCGGAGAACAAGTTGACGGCCGCTACGAAAGCCTTGGCCAAATCTTCCCCATTGTCCTCGAGGGCATGAGGAAGGACGAATACGGGATTCAAACTACCCATCTCGGCATGAAAGGGGATAGGCGAGGTGCGTTGACAGGCCAATTTGTTAAGAGCCTTCCCGCCTTCGAGCGAACCGGTAAATGCCACGCATGCAGTCCTTGGGTGTTCAACCAGTGCCCGGGTGATTGAATGTTCTTTGCCGTGAATCAGTTGAAAGGCTTTTGCAGGCATCCCCGTTTCCTTCAAGGATTGTTCGACCAAGTCGGCCAAGAATTGGCAGGTTCTTGCATGTTCCGGGTGAGCCTTGACCACGACGGGGCATCCGACCGCTAGTGCGGAGGCAGTGTCCGTGCCCACGACCGATATGGCAAAAGGGAAATTGCATGCCCCGATTACCACCACGGGTCCAAGGGGTAGGTTGGTGGTTTGCATGGCCGGTTTCGGAATGGGCTTGCGGTTCGGTTCCGATGGTTCCTTCTTTCGCTCTTTCCATTTCTCGCTTTTGGCGAGGTCAGCGAACAATTCCAGTTCTGAAATGGTCCTCTTGAGCTCGAGTTGAAGACGGATATGTCCTAGCGAAGTTTCGGTATCCGCCAGCAAGACGAGTTGATCCTTGTTTTCTTCCAAACGCCTTGCGATATCGCGAAGAAACATGGCTCTGGCCTTGCCCGGTTGTTTGCGGAAAGGCGGAAAGCAGGACCAGGCGCTCTCCATTGCCTCGTCAATTTGATGAGGCGAGGCATCGGGGTGCTTTTTTTCCGGCATTCCTACCTTTACAAATGCATGCTCTCGTAGATGTCGGCGATCTTTCGGATGGCCAAGGCATAGGCTGCCATTCTCCTGTCCGTGATCTTCTCGTTGCCGAGGAACTGATCCTTGATTTCGCCGTATGCCTCGCGCATGGTATCTTCAAGGCCGGAACGAACGAGGTTGATTTCATCAGGTCCAGTAAGGAGCTTTGTTCTCGATTCCTCGTCCAATTCTTTGCCTATGCCGCTTTCAATGGCATCAACGATCTTTTGGCCTTGGGCTTCGGCGAGTCGCCTGTCCATGCGTCCGAAGCGGACATGCGAAAGGTTTTTGAGCCACTCGAAGTAGGAAACCGTAACTCCACCGGCGTTGAGGTAGGCATCCGGGATGACAAAGGTTCCTTTCTCGCAAAGAATCCGGTCAGCCTCATAGGTCAAGGGGCCATTGGCGGCTTCGGCGATGACACTGGCTTGAATTCTATCTGCATTTTCATGATTGATGACCCCTTCCATTGCTGCGGGAATCAGTATGTCACAGGGATGTTCCAGCAATTGATTGCCATTCTCGAAAAATTGAGCTTCTGGAAACCCTCCTACTTTTCCATGCTCTTTCTTGTACTTGAATACCTCTTCCACGTTGAGTCCGTTTTCGTTCAACAGGGCGCCGTCCCTTTCCAAAATGGCAATAATGTTGGCACCGTCCTCCTCCTGAAGAAATTTTGCGGCATGATACCCGACGTTTCCGAGTCCTTGGATAATGATTTTCTTGCCTTCCAAATTCCCGCTCAGCTTGGCGAGAGCAACGTCGTCAGGATTTCTGAAAAACTCCTGAAGTCCATACTGAACACCACGACCGGTTGCTTCGACCCGTCCGGCTACGCCGCCGAAATGAACGGGTTTCCCCGTCACGCATCCACGAGCGTTGATGTCGGATGGGTGGAGCTGTTGATACTCATCGGCAATCCATGACATCATTCGTTGCCCCGTACCCATGTCTGGGGCTGGGACGTTCAGTCCGGGACCGAGAAGGCCTCTTTTGTCCAGCTCTTGGGCGAATCGACGGGTGATATGTTCAAGTTCGTCGATGGTGTATTTCTTCGGGTCTATCTTGAGAGCCCCCTTGGAACCTGCATAAGGAACGTTTACGATTGCGCACTTGTAGGTCATCAAGGCGGCCAGCGCTTCAACTTCTTGCTGATCGACGAAGGGGGCATAGCGGATTCCACCCTTTGCAGGCAAGGCGTGTTCGCTGTGGGTTGCCCGCCATCCGGTGAAAATTTCGTACCCTCCCTGCAATTCGACTCCGAACTTCATTTCGCATATTGCGTTGCAAGTCCGGATTTGCCGAGCCAAGCCCTTTGGTAATTTGAGTGCCTCCGCAGCTTTGTTGAAGCAAAGATCTACGCTATCCAGGAAAGTGGTTGTTTCGGTGTCGTTCATCCTATTTTCCTGAAGGAATTTTCACCGTGAATCAAACAAGAAGATTTTGACCTATCAAAATCAACCAAAAAAAAGTCCGCCAATGGCGGACTTTTGAAAATGAATTACAATGGTATGCCTACCAATTGTCTTGGCGAGGCGGCCGATCTTCGCGAGGTCGTGCTTCGTTAACCTTCAGGTTGCGTCCTCCCATTTCAGTACCGTTCATTCCTTCGATTGCTTTGTTTGCTTCATCATCATCGTTCATGGTTACGAAACCAAATCCTTTGGATCGTCCTGAATCACGATCTGAAATGATGGAAGCTTTTTCCACGTTTCCGTATGCGGCGAACGCATCGGTTAATTCTTGGTCACTGGTAGACCAAGAGAGATTACCTACATATATTTCCATTATACTGTTTTTTAAAGATTAATTGTGAAGTGTTTACCAATTGTCTTGGCGAGGCGGACGATCTTCGCGAGGTTTCGCTTCGTTAACCTTTAGGCTGCGACCGTCCATTTCAGTGCCGTTCATTCCTTCGATTGCTTTGTTTGCTTCCTCCGCATCGTTCATAGTTACAAAGCCGAAGCCCTTGGACCGACCCGACTGACGATCCGAGATGATCGAAGCCTTTTCTACGTTTCCGTATGCGCCAAACGCATCCGCTAAATCCTGATCGTTAATCGACCAAGGGAGATTACCTACATATATTTCCATTATGCTTTTTGTTTGAAGATGAATCGTAAAGTGCTTACCAATTGTCTTGGCGAGGCGGCCGATCTTCGCGAGGTTTCGCTTCGTTAACCTTTAAGTTGCGCCCGCCCATTTCAGTGCCATTCATTGCTTCGATAGCCTTGTTTGCTTCGTCGTTGTCGTTCATAGTTACAAAGCCGAAGCCCTTGGATCGTCCTGAATGACGATCTGATATGATCGAAGCCTTTTCTACGTTTCCGTATGCGCCAAACGCATCCGCTAAATCTTGGTCACTGATCGACCAAGGGAGATTACCCACATATATTTCCATTATACTATTTTTCTTGATTGTCCTGGAACGCCTGACAAGTGATAGGGTCGAAACCTTACTCCCAACAAGCGAATAAAGAACTAATTATGACAGGAACGCCTTGTAAATCAACCGCAAAAGAGAAAACTTCCACCCATGCGAAAAGGGACTGAATTTCAAATTTTTTTACAAATTGGATCCATCTGAGCTCAATACCTACGCGGAGCAGATCATTCGCTAGGAAAAATTGTCGCTCGGATCGATTCCAGATCTTTGCTCACTTTGTTTTGTCTGCACAGGACGAAAGCCTTGATTATGATGTGGAAACAGGGCAAAATATATTCATGGTTCGCGCATTGCTTACCGTGGCTTGGTTGTTTGCAACTATGGCTCATGCGGAATCGACGGATAAAGTCGATGCCTTTTCGCATTGGGCATTTCAACCACTCTCGAAACCGGAAGCGCCTGCCGTGCGACAAGTTGATTGGATGAGGAATGAAATCGATGCCTTTGTCCTCCGTCGCCTTGAAAAATCGGAAGTTCAGCCACCGGAAAGAGCTTCCCTCAAAACCCTCCGGCGTCGATTGCACTATGCCTTGATCGGGTTGCCACCCGAAAACGTCTTTGAGATTCCTGCTTTTGACCGAGAAATCGAAAGACTTCTGAACTCTTCGCATTACGGTGAAAAGTGGGGGAGGCATTGGTTGGACGTTGCGCGCTATGCCGACTCGAACGGGTTGGACGAAAACTTGGCCCATGCCCATGCCTGGCGATACCGGGATTACGTTGTGGATTGTTTCAATGCGGACATCCCTTTCGACCGTTTTGTCATCGAGCAGATCGCAGGAGATCTTTTGGCCAAGGGGAAGCCCTTGAGTGAAGCGAATCGATTGAAGATCGCCACGGGTTTTATCGCCTTGGGGCCAAAGCTTTTGGCCGAACCCGATCCGATGAAGCTGGAAATGGACATGATCGACGAGCAACTCGATGTCATCGGCCAAGCTTTCCTTGGCTTGACCGTGGGATGCGCCCGTTGTCATGATCATAAGAGCGATCCGATCTCGATGGCCGAATACTATTCGATGGCCGGTATTTTCAAAAGCACGGTGACGATTGCGGAGGTGAAGCGACCCAGTCGTTGGTTCGAGCACAATCTTTCCTCCTCGGTTCGAATGAACTTTGCCCAAAAGCATGAGTCTCTCATAGAGGCACAGGAAAAGTTGATCGAATCCTTCAAGGACCGAGCCAATCACGAATTGGTTGCCTTGGGCAAGGTAGCAAAAATCCCCAAGAACCCACCGGCTCATTATTCTGAGCAAACCAAGAACGACTTGGCGGTATTGGAGCGGACTTTGAAGGAATATGAGTCACAGCGCCCTGAATTGGAATACTCGATGGGAGTCAAGGAGGGCAACGTCACGAACCTGCACGTTTTTCTGCGTGGTGACCCTGATGTGAAGGGCGACCTTCAGGGTCGTGGATTCCCGAATCTTTTTCCCTCCATGCGCGAGGACTTGCCCCGGGAAAACGAAAGCGGGAGGTTGCAACTTGCTCATTGGATCTCATCCGGAAGAAATCCCCTTTTTGCCAGGGTGATCGTGAATCGTGTCTGGCGTTGGCATTTCGGAAAGGGATTGGTCGAGACCACGGATGATTTCGGAGTATTGGGAGCCAAGCCGACCCATCCGGAATTGCTCGACTGGCTGGCGTTTCGGTTCATTGAGGACGGGTACTCGATCAAGGCCCTTCACCGCAGGATCTTGACTTCATCGACTTGGCAGGCGTCATCCGTTTGTTCGGAGACCACAGGGCAAAAGGATATTGATAACCGGTGGTATTCCCGTTTTCCCGTTCGTCGACTTGATGCGGAGGCTTTGCGGGATACCCTGCTTGTCCTTGGCGGTCAGTTGGATTTGAGCGTGGGTGGGAAGACCTGGGAATACGAAAACCGCAAGCACGTGTTCAATCATACTTCGGTTGATGAGACCGAATATGAGATTCCCCGCCGATCACTCTATCTTCCGATCATCCGGAATCACGTCTATGACATGTTCAACCTCTTTGACTTTCCGGACCCCAATTCAATGAGGGGACACAGGATGCAAACCTCGACGGCTCAACAGGCTCTTTTTCTCATGAACAGTCCTTTGGTTCGAAAAACCGCTGACTCTCTTTCCCGGAAAACCTACGGGCCCGAGGCACCGGAAGTCCAAGTAACCGCTCTTTATCGAAAGATTTTGAACCGGGCACCCAGTGGGGAGGAACTTGAGAGAGGCTTGCGGTTTTTAATCAAGTTCAAGAATCCCGACGACTTTTGTTTCCCCGGTTCTGGCTTTGCCCAGTCCCTGTTGTGTTCGAACGAATTCCTTTACCTCCGATGAGCCGTCCGTTGACAGGATCCATTGCCAGACGGGATTTCTTCCGGACGGGAGGAATGGGATTGGGTTATGCTGCGTTGGCCGGTCTTCTGCAAGGCGAGGTCAATCCATCCCGTTTTCCTCAACGGGCCAAGCGGGTAATCTTTCTCTTTATGAAAGGAGGACCTTCTCAGGTCGATACCTTTGACTACAAACCCGCCTTGCAACGTGACCACGGGAAACCCTTGCCCTTTGCCAAGCCCAAGGTTCAGTTTGCCAAGACCGGGAATTTGCTTGCATCTCCCTGGTCCTTTGACCGTTACGGGGATTGTGGTCATGCCATCAGCGAACTTTTTCCGAAATTGTCGAATCATGCGGACGAGCTCTGCTTCATTCACTCCCTTCATGGGACCAATCCTGCCCATGGCGGGGCCACCTTGAAGCTGCATACCGGAAGCGATAATTTCATCCGCCCCGGTATGGGGTCATGGGTGTCCTACGGCTTGGGGAGCGAAAACGAAAACCTTCCCGCTTACGTAACCATTTGCCCAACCCTTGCTCACGGAGGAGCTCAAAATTGGGGCTCGGCCTTTTTGCCGACCGTGCACCAAGGTTGCCCAATAGGGAACGCCTCGGATTTGGCCGAAAATGCCAAAGTTCGGCATATTTCCAACAGTAAGCTGAATTACCACCAACAGAGGACCCAGCTCGACATGATCCGTGCCTTGAACGAATCCCCACCCTTAAGGGGAGGCCTTCTTGAGGAACGTCTCAACCAAAAGATCGATACCTTCGAACTTGCCTTTCGCATGCAGGGTTCCATTCCCGAAGCACAGGACATTTCGGGGGAGACTTTGCCGACAAGAAAACTGTATGGGATCGATTCACCTCTGACCAAGGACTTTGGGCAACAGTGCTTGATGGCCCGCCGGTTTGCCGAGCGTGGGGTCAGGTTCGTGCAAGTCACGCACAGCGATCAGAAAGTCCAGTGGGATCAGCACGGAAACTTGCGTGCAGGTCATGCCGAACGGGCCGCCCAAGTGGACATGCCGATTGCCGGATTGCTGAGTGATTTGAAGGCCCGCGGGATGCTTGACGACACCCTCGTGGTTTGGGGTGGGGAGTTCGGGAGGACTCCAACCGTTCAGGGACCAAAGATGGATGGCCGGGATCATAACCCTCACGGGTTCACCATTTGGATGGCGGGAGGGGGAGTGAAGGGTGGTTTTTCATATGGTACCACCGACGAATATGGTTATTACGCTCAGGAGAACCCGGTTCACGTCCACGATTTTCATGCGACCCTGCTGGCCTTGCTCGGTTTGGATCACGAGCAGCTTGTTTATCGCCATGCCGGGCGGGATTTCCGCCTCACCGACGTCAGCGGAAGGGTAGTGCATGAGGTTTTCGCATAGAGTGCGATTGCCCTTTTCAACTAAAGTGATTGAGCAAACGGTTGAATCTTTCGCCGGCGATCTGAATCCTGCTTAGAGTCGCGTTATCGATGTCTTGTTCGAATTCCCTTTTGGTCTTGATTTCGGTATTCTCATAGGAAATCTTGGCTGCCGTGCCACGTAACCTTGATGAGAGAAACAGGCTCATGGCTTTGTAGAACCTTCCTTCGAAACCAGGAGATTCCTTGAAGCGGTAGGTGAGGGCTTCGTGGCTTATCGATATGACTATTGCCGGTTCCGTTGCCTTGGCGTTTACCATCGGCGGTTCCTCTTCGATGAAGGACATCTCGCCAAGGATTTCACCGCTTTTGATTTTTGCAAGCAAGGTTCCATCTGGCAAATCAATGTTGAATCTCCCTCCCAAAACGAAATAGATTTCATGCAGTTGAACGTTTGCTTCAATGAGAATCTCATTCGGTTGAATTGTCTTCTTGATCCCCGAATCAATCAGCCACTCTATGTCCTGATCGTTGAAATCTCCCAATATATGCAATACTTTTCTCATTTTAGCGTTCTCCCGATGCGAGCTCTTATTCGATTAAGTCCAGTTGGTATTTTTGTTTGACGTAGTTAAGTCGCGTGAGTTCCACGTACATTTCTCTTTTGAGAAGCTTCTCCTCTTCCAGCAAAACGTCGGATTTGTCGTAGATTCCAAGTGCTGAAGCAGACATAACGTCAGCAAGCCTTTTTTTCTGCAAGTCGAGCATTTCCTTTTGAAAGTCCAAACTCCTCTCGGCTTGGCTCAACTTCAGTTTTTCGGAACTGAACTCGTTGCGCTGTCTTGTGACGAGTCGAACTTTTTCAAGCTCGGATTTCCTGATCTCTTCCCGAGCCTGCTCAAGTTTTCTACGGGTGAGGTAGCGATCCGTAATCGGGAGTGTCAGGCTTAAGCCCAAGGTCAATTCCTGCCCGTGTTTTTCGAAGCCTATCCTGTTTTTGCTTCGATGACCCGTACTTCCAATGAATTCCAAGACCGGTGAATACCCGGTCTTGATTTCGTCGTACTTGCTTTTGGCTATGTCGATACCCGCCTGCCCCAAATTTGCGGAATAGGAATTCTCGGCATTGAAATCATTCTTTGACTCGAAATCCTCAGGTACGACGAACTCCTTGAACTTACCCCAAAAAGCACTATCGGCATGGAGCAAAAACCCAATTTCCGCCTTGGTCACTTCAAGAGAATGAGCGCTGTTGAGAATTTGCGCCCGAATGTTTTCCAGGTCCCGCAGGCTGTCACTGAACAAAATCCGATCCACGATGCCGGTCTTGAGCTTCTTTTCGTAAACGGACAACTTTTCGTTCGAGATTGCTTCGATTCTGGGCAGGAACTGCATTTGGGTCTGCGTCGACACGGCGCTGAAAAAAAGATTGGTAAGGTTTTTCAGCACTTTTTGCTCCTCAACGTAAAGAGTCCATTGCGCTTGGTTGACTTCATTCCTGGCGATGTTGACCTCCTTTCGATTCTTGTGTCCGTCGTACAAAACCCATCTGCTCTCCAGTCCGTACGAAAAGGTGTTGTAGGGTTCGGGTTCCGAATAGGTTTCGAATTGAGAAACCTTTTCGTAGTCGTCGAATGAAACTTTGGCCTTTACGGTCGGCATTCTTCCGAACTTGATGACGGGAATGCCTTTTTCGCTTATTCGCAACTCGGCTTTTTTCAAAAGAACGTCGGGAGAGTGCTTTAACGTCAGTTCTCTCAGGACGAACAGATCCCACCCCTCCGTTACGGGTGATTGGTTCGAATCCTTGCCGGGGTCCTTTTTTGTGGGTTCGGGTCGTACGGCAGTTTGATTCTTGTCCGGCGAAGTTTTGCTTTGCGGTTCAGGGAGTGAATCTTCTTCGAAGGTGGAACGGTCGTCGAGTTTTTTGGCAGCACTAATCTTTGATGCGTCAGGTTCGAAGAGATTGGAGTTCGTATCGACAAAGAAAGCATAAGGCATTTCGTTTTCGTGGATTGCGAAGGACGTACTTTTGTTTTTGGCGTTCGCAGCATCGACCCAACGGGTTTTTCGGTTATGGGAAGAACCGTCTTGCTCCGACTTGGAGGCAAGCAAAGAGGAATTGGAAAGCAGGGGAGGGGAAGGCTTCATTGAGGTCGCCTTATGTCTTGCCCAAGCAAGTGGTTTCCCGTCGTCGTATTCACCTTTTGCAATTGGATTGCGGTAAGTAATCGCTCCTCCTCCACCGTAGGAGATTTGGTAGACCGGGTTCAAAGAAGGCTTGATTCCTCCAGTGCGTCCGGTCCAAAACGAATCACCTTTTTCACGAACCAATTCCTTGACACGGATGAAATCGAGGCGTTGGAAGTCGTATTCGCCGGAATATATGAGAAAGGCGTCTCTGTTCCCATTTGGTTCGAGAAACCCGTTCCAATTGCTCGGTTTGGCCTGAGCCAGGCAGCCGGCGAAAAACAAAGACAGTACTAAGCGCATGATTGGATTGATTTGAATTCCTTGTCGGGCGGGTTCCGAAATCGAATGAGTGTCGAGGCGGCGTTCCGGGTTTTGTTCTTCGAGAACAGGCAAAGGGTTCTCGGATCAAGTGCCAAAACAAGCAAGCGTGGCAAGGAATAATTCATGACAAGGCATTCCACATTTTGGCGTAATGCCCGTCCTGCTGCAAAAGTTCTTCATGCGTTCCTTGTTCAACGCACTGACCGCTGTCCAAGACTATGATTTGATCCGCTTCCCGTGCTATTTTCAATCGATGAGCAATGAAGATCAGAGTGCAGTTCATCGATTTGAGGTTGGTGATTATCCTGTCCTGCAACTGATTGTCCAATGCACTGGTCGCTTCGTCCATGATGAGAATCCGAGGTTTGCGAACCAAGGCCCGCGCTATGGCTATTCTTTGGATTTGTCCGCCCGAGAATGCGCTGAATTGAGAGCTAGTCAGGGTATGGAGTTTCATGGGGAGATCGGAAATGTCCGCCCATATGCATGCGGCTTTGGCCGCTTCGATTATTTCATCCAAAGAAGCATTGCTGGCACCTTGTATGTTTTCGAACAAAGTGCCGCCGATCAACCTGAAGTCCTGGGGCACTACGGCGATGTTATTCCTCAATACCTTGGGGTCGAGGGCATGCAGTTCGTAATCGTCTAGAAAAACATGACCACTGTTAGGTTGGTCCAACCCGCAAAGCAACTTGCCTAGTGTACTTTTTCCCGATCCGGAACCACCGGCGATCACCACGAATGAGCCTTTCTTGACGAAAAGGTTGACTTGCTGAATTGCGGCGTCGTTTTGGTTTGGATAATAATAGGTTATGTTGTCTGCCTTCAGGTTACCGCTGATTTTCTCGGGAGTCATCAAATCAGCATTGCACTCGGGTGTATTTTCAATCAAGGGTTTGATGAATTTATACATCGGAATTTGGATTCCCGATTGGACTACGATTGAGCACAGACTGCTCAGGTTGGCGCTGAAAACGGCAAACGCACCGAGAAAGGCAATGAACATCGCGGGTTCCAAGTCCACTTCCGACAAGCTGACGATCATCCAGTAAACCAAGGCCGTCGTCAAGGTTACCCAAGACGTTTGAAAAGTACTGTGGAGAATTCGAACACGTTGACTTGCAATTAGTTTTTGCCTGAGCCTGCTATACCTTTCGGCCCATTGTTTCAAGCATTCCGGTTCCGCGCCTGCAGCCTTGATCTTGTGAATTCCGGAATAAATCTCCAAAACGTAGCTGTTTACGATTCCCAAAGATTTCTCCCCTGCCATGAAGGCGCGTATCTGCCAGTAGGTAAAGGCAATGGCCGAACCAAATGCGATCAATCCAAATCCCAGTATTCCAACGCCAAGTTGGAAGTTTACCCAAAAGACAACCCCAAGACTGCTTAGAATTTGAAAGGACATCGTAACCAAGCGCTGGGCAATGGTCCTGAAAAAATCCTGCATGCCAAGAAGACTGTTCATCCTCATGCCTATGTCTCCGGCGGCGAATTGCCGGAGCACCCCGGATGGAAAATTAAGCACGCGATGCCACAGGGCCGCGTTGGACGCCAAAGTAAGACGATAATTGATGCGGGTCATGATCATCGTGTCGAACCAAGTGAATATGGTCTGGAAGAGCCCGAGAACCACCAACCCCCCACACACCACGGCCAAGAGAGTCGTAAGACCACTTGGCAGGAGAACGTTCACGACAAAAGCCGAAAGCATGGGGAGAATCGCCACCAGAGTGCCCAAGATGGTTGCCAAGAAGAGCACCATTCCTATTTCAGGTCGAACTGATTGCAGTTCAAAAAGAATCAAGTCCACAAGCGTGAGGGCTTGGGCCGGAAGTTGTTTGTAATAATATATGGCAACCCGCTCGAATTGTTCTGCGTCTGACTTGTCGACGACTGAAACAACTTCGTCCTCCGGGTTCCATTTGTAATATTGTCCTCTCTTGAAGAAAAGCACGAATGCTTTTTCATCTTTGCCAAAACTCAAGAAAGTACCGGAATCCTTTGTCCACCAATTCCCTTTCAGTACCGATTCCCGCATAATCAAACCCGAGCTGCTGGCGACCCTGCTCATTAGTTCCAAAGGGTCATCGGTTTCGGTTCTTTTGGGAATGTTCGGAATCCATCCCTGAATGTTGATCAGATGGAAGGCCGCCCGCAAAGTTTGGTTTGGAGTTTCGGGCAAATAAGACTTGTTGCCCGTCAGCAAGTTGAGTAATCGCTCACGAATGGATTGCGAGTAAATGTCGTTCCGGAGGCTGTGTTCGTCCCCCAGTCTTTTCAGCTTCTTGAAATGACCCTCCCACCTCGATACAAGCTCTTCCCACTGGAAGGTGATTTGTTGGCTCAGGTGATGGGTTGAGCTGGGTTGTTTGTATACGACGTCATTGGAAAAGCTGTTCAAGGTTTGTACTTGCTCCGTTTCGTTCACGAAAGCCGTGTTTGAGTGAATGAGCCAGATCTCGGGCAATTCGGACTTGGCCCTTCTGGGTTCGGGAAACAAGGATAGGTTGTCTCCCCGAATCCAGAAAGCTTGGCCGGAGGTAACGCCCATCCTGCCGGGATTCAGCTTGAATTCCTTGCCTGCCTCGACGATTTGTGGCTTTTGGAGGAACGTCTTGAGCAACTCCTTTTCGAACTCGGCCAAGGCAATGATGGAACCGGTTATCTTGTTGCTCACCAAATTCAACAGTGTCGGGCTCTCGATGTTTTCAATCATCGCCCCAAGCGGGGCCCGAAAGCATTGAGCGTCCTGATCCGATCGCGCGTAGATACGCAAGGACGAAGGCAACCGGTCGGGTATGAGGAGAAATTCCCCGGGAAGCAAATTCAGGATGACTTTGCGTTGTTCATAAACGTCATCCTCGCCATATAATTCTCCTTCGACGTACCATTCGCCTCGCAGGCTCCAGTAAACGCAAGCACCCGAAGCCTCCGGGATCAGTTCGACGTATTTCTTTTCATTGTCAACGGTCTGCGTTGCAGCCTGGGAAAGATGAGCCTTGAAGCTCTCGAGCAGCATCTCTCTTGTCTCTTCGTTCATTACTTTGACTCGAGAGTGAAAAGCTTTCTGTACAAGCCTTCATCCTCCGCTACGAGTTGATCATGGCTGCCTCGCTGAATAATCCGACCCTCTTCGAAAACGATGATTTCGTCACAAAGCTTGATCGGTTCGATCTTGTGACTGATGATGATTCCACCGGCGCAATTTTGTCTTATGGATTGCAATAACGTTCTTTCGGTTTCGGGATCCAGGCCGGCGGTTGCTTCATCGAGAACGACCAAGTCGGGTTCGACAGCCAAAGCCCGCGCTATTTCGATGCGTGCCTTTTCACCCCCGCTCAAGTTCGAGCCGTCTTCGGATATCTTGTGCTCGTAGCCGGTTGGTCTGTTGATGATCCAGTCGTGAATGCAGGCTATTTTGGCCGCCTTGGTCAGTTGCTCGAAGGTAATCGAACTATTCCACAAGGACAAATTTTCGGTAATGGTCGCATTGAACAACACGATTTTCTGGTCAACGAAGGCGATCGTTTTCGAGAAATCTTTCGGATCAATTTCGCCAATTGGAATACCGCCCAATTCTATGCTTCCCGACCAAGGTTGATAGAGTTGGGACAACAATCGCGTAACCGTGGACTTGCCCGATCCGGAGGCACCGACGAAGGCCGCCCATTTGCCCGGGCCAATGGTGAGGTTGAAGTTTTCGAGCAAGGGCGTCTTGAGTTTTTGGTATCCGAAAGTGATGTTCTTCAGTTCGAGCAAGGGAAAGGTGATTTGCCTGGGTTCCCCGTTGTCCGAATCGTTCTGTGTTTCCTGCTCCCCCTCCCCCTCGGTTTGAGAAAAAATATCGTCGATTCTATCGATGTTTCCTTGGGTTTCCTGAATATCCGCAAATTGGGACAACATTTGCTGAATGGGGTTGAGAAACTGCATCATCAACCCCTGGAAAGCTACCAGTACACCGAAAGTCATCTCTCCATCGAGAACTTTGTGACCACCGAAAAACAGGATGATGGCATAGGAACCGGAGTTCAAAAAGGTCGGGAGTGATTCGATAATTGTCCTTTTGATGGTTAACCGGCTGCTCTCGTTTAGCCATTTGATCTTTCTTCCCACGAGTTTTTTGAGGAGATTTTCCTCCAATCCGCTTATCTTGACCTCGGGAATCAATTGGAGGGCTTGCAGTTGCTCGCCAGTGTTAAGGCTCGATTCTCGAGTCACTGCTTGGTTGAGTTCGCGAACCCGCCTGACTTGCCACGAAAAGTAAAGCAGGTTTAGGGATGCGATTCCCAGGACAATGAAGGTCAGGTTCGCTTCGAACCAAAACATGATCAGGCAATAGACCGATGCCGTCATAAGCCCGATGAAGGATTTGCCAAGCGGACCCATGATAAGGGCGGACAAATTGTCCACCAATTGAGATCTGCCGGCGATTTCACTAGCCGAACGCTGAGAGAAAAAAGCCAGAGACAAACCCATTGCCTTGTTTATCAGGCGGCTGTTGAGGGCAATCGACAACCTTGTTTGGAAAACCAAGGTAATGCTTTGTTGAAGAAAGTTCAGCAAGAACTGGAGCAGAGCCAAAACGGCGATGCTTCCGAGAAGAATGGGTAGCCAATCCTCGAACCCCTGAACCAAAACGTAATCGATGAATACAATGGAAAGGATGGGCATCAGCGCGCCCGGAACCACCAAGGCCAATCCCAAAGCCATGGCCAGAGCCAATCCCATCTTGACTTCCGAGACATAGCTCAGGAGCGATTTCGTCCAACTGGGGGGGGAACCGGATGGAGTGAATGAATCGCCCGGTTCGAAAGTCAGGACAACCCCGGTGAACGCTTCGTCAACCTCCCTTTCATCCAGAATTTGCCGGCCGGTCGCCGGGTCATTGATCCAAAATCGGTTTCCCTTGATTTGCTCCAGTACGATGAAGTGATTGAACTTCCAATGAAGGATCATGGGGAAGGAAGTCATTTCCTTAAGTTCTTCGAGTTCCAGACTGTAGCCGTGAGACTCCATCCCCTGATCGCGGGCAAACTTCAGCAGGTTCAAGGCATTGCTGCCGTCCCGTGATACCCCGCAGGCATCTCTTAGGTATTCGATTGAAAACCATTTTTTGTAATAACCAAACACCATCGCAAGGGCGACGACCCCGCACTCGGTGTGTTCGACTTGAAGAATGGAGGGCGTGCGGTATCTTCGGAATGTCTTGGTTAGGAACGAAAGCATGTCATTGGGTTTGCGGCAAGAGCAGCCAAATCAACCTTTCCCATCGCGTGATGATACTGCCTTGCCCTACCATTCCAACCTGTAACTCGCGTTCTCCGTCAGATTGAGAACTCCATTTGAATTCACCCTGCTCGTCACGAACAATGTCGACCTTTACCATGAAAGGGCTTCCTACCTCGGTAATCCTTTGCACCAATTGGTCATTCCTCAATTCCTTCATCAGACCGGAAGAAGAAAGAGGCATCGGGGATACGTCCTTTACCTTCGCCATCAATTTGCCGTACTTGGTGGGAGGGAAAGCGGACAATTGCAATTCCGTGTCCATATTCACTTTCACGGGCTTTGCTTGTTCGCTGGAAATGAAGACGACGAAAGTCATTTTATCCTCACCGGAGTCAGGTTGCACCAAAATGACGGGAGAGCCCGGGGAAAGGAAATCTCCGACCGAAGAGGTGATTTCAACCACCCGACCCGAAATATGGCTCCTGAGTTCACCTTGTTTGTCGATTTGCTTATGCAAAAGCGTGACTTCGCTTTCAAGTTGGAGAGCATCCAATCTTTTTTGCAAGAGTTCCCGTTCGTCAGCTCTTTCCTTTCTCTGTTCCTCTTTTTTTTCAGTCAAGGCCATTCGTTTTTCCTGAAGAAGGCTCTCCTCGGTCTTCTCAATTTGATCGAAAAGCAAATTGTACTGATCAAATTGAATCAGGCCTTCTTCATGCAGTTTTTTGAGCTCCTCTTTCCTTTCCCGAAGGCGATTCATGGTAATCGTCTTCAGTCCGTCGAACTCCTTTCTGACTTCCGCAACGTCGCTTTGAATTGCTGCCCGTTCCTCTTTGTCTTTTTTTTGCAATGCCTCCAGTTTCTCGATGTTGCCATTCAATGCCTCCAGTTTTTCTTGGGTAGAAAACAATTTGTCACTGATCGATTTTTGATCCAAAACTGCGATTGTTTGGTTGTATCCGACGCGATCACCCACCTTGACTTTGATCGAGGTAATGGTTCCCGGATGTTCCGCCGTCACCTGCAAAACACCGTCATCCGACCAAATGACAGCGGGGCCGGATACTTTGATGGGGATCTCGATCAAGAGACTGCATGCGATGGCGACGAGAATCAGCAACACGAACACAAACAAAAAAAGGAACGACCTGAACCTTATGAGCAAGGAAGCTTGATCCAAGTCATCACTTGAAACCAAGCTGTCCAATGAATCCGAACGATAAAGGGGTGCCATAAAAATCAATCCTTATGTCATAAAGCAGACAATATCTCAATCCTTTAGGACATCGATGTTTCCGGCCGCATCATTTGACAAGCGCACAGGCAATCAATTGCCGCAAAGGCATATTGTGTTCAACATTATGACTCTTCGGGCAGTTGAATCTGTTATGCTACGATCCTTGGCGTTTTAATTCGAACGATCTTATTGGACCCATTAGGCGATCCGCATAACGGAAACATTGTCGATTAGCCCACCGATTCCATCATCCGTTCCGGTCCCGCGGAATTCCAACCTCGTGGTATCGTCTCCATCGGGGTTGATTGGCAGTTCGAAATCATGGGTTTCCCAACCCTTTTGATCGGCTGAAATCGTGGCGACCTTTTCGGATCCCCAGTACACCTCGGTCGTATTGGAAGCGGAAGTGTCGGCTGCACTGCCGATTTCGCGGGCCGAGAAAGAGAAGGATAGCTTGAAAGTCCCCTCCGATCCGGTCTTGATGTCCTGATAAACCGATGCATTGGTGTCGCGTCCCTCGTGGGCATCGAGTTCGAGAGCTGAATTTCCGTCCGCAGCGCCAGGGGTGCCTCCGTGCGTGCCCTCTTGGATTTCGATGTTTCCGGCCGAAGTTTGCCAACCCTCTACGCTGTCGAAAGTTCCCCAAGATCCATGGTTCAAGTCACCATGATTTTCGAAACTGCCGTTGACGATGAGGTTTTCGCCGATTGGTACTGTGACCGGTGCCTTTTCCTCTGCGGCGTTGTCTGGCGCGATGGCATCGTCTTGCTCAACTGGAGGGGGGGCGTCGCCTCGGAATGAATCATCAGGTGGAGCGTCGCCTCGGAGTGCATCATCAGCTTGCCCCTGATTGCTCATAAGAATATCGGAATCCGGGCCACCCTTGATCAATCCGACACCTTGTCCACCCTTAAGGGTATCCTCTTCCGGGCCGCCGGTTGGATGTACCACTTCGAATTCAACTGGTGCGGGAGGCGGGGTGAAGTCAGGAGCTGGGTAATAGCACACCACTGGATCCGCCAAGAAAGGGCCCGTGCAAACCGTTCCTATAGGGTTGGATACTATCTTGAGAGGCTCTGCTGGTTGGTCCCCTTGCTCATCAAAACCCTCTTCGGTTCCAGTTCCCGCATTTTCACCTTCAACCAAGGTCACTGATTCGATTGAGTTGAAATCGATGCTTGTTCCGTCTGGACCGGTTATGGTTCCGGATCCTTCGATGGAAGACAGATCGATTTTTCCGTCTACCATCATTTCACTGATATCAACGGCATTGCCATCCGAGTCCGTAATTTGCCATTCCTCGGCAAATTGCTCAGCTGTGACGTCAGTGAATTCTATGGTGTCACTGCCTGGTCCTCCGAAAACGAGATCATTTCCGTCGCCTGTCGTGTAGACGAAAGTATCGTCGCCTGAGCCACCCTTGAGCACGTCGTCGCCTGAGCCACCGTGCAGAACGTCGTCGCCTGAGCCACCGTGAAGTAC
>JABGWD010000319.1 GCA_018645725.1 Opitutia bacterium | reverse complement strand
GGCGGTTTCGTAACCCGCGAGCTTGGCAGAATTCCGGAAAAAGGAGAAACCGTGGGACTCCAACATTTGAAAGTCACCATTCTCGAAGCGGACGATACCCGCGTCCTCTGCGCAGAGGTAACCTTGGCGGAGAAAAAACCGACTGTGCAAGAGGAATAGAAAGCCTTGATTCGAGCCTAGACTTCCCGGGGGAACAGGATCGTCTTTTCCCCGAGTTTTTTGCCCACCAACCGATGGTCCCAAACGAGATCGTCTTTCCACAGGACACAAGGTGTCAAACCCAGCCGTTCGTTGATTTGCTCATGAACCAACGGCATGACGGCAGCGAGCAGCGCGCTCGCCAAACGAAGAGACTCGATCATCGTCCCCAAACAAGTCCGCAGAGCCTGACGATCTTCGGTATCCTCGGATTTTGCCAATTTCCATGGCGTCCTTTCGTCCGCATACTTGTTGATTCCCCTGATGAAAACGAAGGTTTTGTCCAGGGCTTGGCTGAATTGGTAGGTGGAAAAACAATCCAAAACAGCCTCTTTGGTCGAACTCCACAGATCGTTTATCTTTTTTTCCGGTTCTTCATCGAGATCGACTGCCGGCACAATTCCTTGCTCATAGGCGGCGGTCATATGAAGCAGTCGACTGACCAGATTGCCCAGGTCGTTTCCCAAGTCCGCGCGATACCTCGATTCAAATCGTTCGAAGGAAAATTCCGCATCGTTGCCCACCGTCATTTCCCGCATCACGAAATAGCGAAACGCATCCGCGCCGTATCTTTCGGCCAAGCCCAGGGGATCAACCGTTTCTCCCGAACTCTTCGACATTTTGGATCCCGAGACCGTCCACCACCCATGGGCAAGGATTTGCTTTGGCAATGCCAGGTTGCATGCCTTGAGCATAATTGGCCAGTAGACGGCATGGGGAGGAGCCAAGATATCCTTTCCGATGACATGAAGATCGGCGGGCCAGAAATTCTCGAAGGATTCGCCTCCGAAACCAGCCGCCGAGACATAGTTGACCAATGCATCAAACCAAACGTATGTCACGTATTCCGAATCAAAAGGCAGAGGGATTCCCCAACTCAATCTCTCCTTGGGCCGCGAAATGCAAAGATCGTTGAGCGGATCTTTCAAAAATTCGAGGACCTGATTCTGCCTGTGGGCCGGTTCGATGAATCCCGTGGTTTCATTGAGATGCTCAATCAGCCAATCCTGATATTTGCCAAGCTTGAAGAAATAATTCTTTTCCGTGATCTGCGCAACCTCGCCAAAGATTTCAGGCCATTCTCCATCCACCTTGTCCTTTTCCTGCAGGAATTGCTCGGCCCGCGTTGAATAAAACCCTTGATATTCGGCCTGATAAATTTCCCCTCGGTCGTAAAGATCCTGCAGCAGTCGGGACACCACTTCCTTATGCCTGTCCTGCGTGGTTCTTATGTAATCGTCGTTGGAAATTTCCAACTGCTTGAGCATTGATTGAAATTCTTCGGCAATTCGGTTGCATCGCTCGAGAGGCTCGATTCCCTCCTTTTCCGCCCCTTGCTGTACCTTTTGGCCATGTTCGTCCAACCCCGTCACGAACTTGACCCGAGCCCCGAGGAGCCTGTTCGCGCGAGCGATTACGTCGGTCAACACTTTCTCGTAGGCATGACCGAGGTGAGGTGAGCCATTGGCATAGTCGATGGCCGTGGTAAGGTAGAAGGATTTCATCGGTAAATCTCGGAAACTAATCGTTCCTGCCTTAAGGACAAACCCTTTCGTCAGGAAACTCTTTACATGGTTGACTTATAATCGGCTAAATCATGTACTGAAGGAGAAGTCTGCTTTCACGACCGTTCGCATTCGCGTTACTCCCGGAAGGAAGGCACTTCGAATCCACCCATTCCCACGGGCACACCGGCATTACTTGCCATCTTTTGAACTCTCTCATGAGCGAAAACGAACAACCCGGTCAGGATCTTCTAGAAGTGGAAGGCATCCTTGACCTCAACGAAAAAAATACTGGCGCCTTGCTCGATCCCGCTCGAGGAGGCAAGACTACGCCCCACGACCCCTTTTTGCCAAAGGAGTTGGTTCGCCGATTCAAATTACGCAAAGGCTCCGTCATCAAAGCCGATGCCAACCCTGACAAAAGTCGTCAAAACCCCAAGGTTCGCTACATACATACCGTAGACGGCATGACCTTGAAGGAGCGAAAGCAACAATTTCGCTTTGATCAACTGACCACTATCCAACCCCAGGAAAAACTAAACCTGGAAGCGAAGGACGGACGAATGACCACCCGGGTGCTGGATCTGTTCTGCCCAATGGGAAAAGGGCAGCGGGCTTTGATCGTCGCGCCCCCACGGGCAGGCAAGACGACGATTCTGCATGACATAGCCAAAGGGGTGGAAGAAAATCACCCGGAATGTCACCTTATGGTCGTGCTAATCGACGAGCGACCCGAGGAAGTCACGGATTTTCGCCGGTCGGTACCTGCCGAAATTTATGCATCCTCAAATGACGAGGAGGTCAAAAGCCACTTGAGGATTGCCGAATTGGCTATCGAACGGGCCAAGCGTTTGGTCGAGAGCAAAAAAGACGTCGTGCTCTTGCTCGACTCCATCACGCGCCTTTCGCGGGCTTACAACGCGGCATCCGGCAAAGGCGGAAGAACGATGACCGGGGGATTGGACGTCCGGGCTTTGGAGAAACCCAGGCAAATTTTTTCCGCCGCGCGGAACTCGGAGGAAGCGGGATCGCTTACGATCGTTGCCACCGCCTTGGTCGAGACGGGGTCGAAAATGGACGAACTTATTTTTCAGGAATTCAAGGGGACGGGGAACAGCGAGATCATACTGGACCGCAAAGTAGCCGAGCTTCGCCTCTGGCCTGCCATCAACTTGGCATCTTCGGGCACTCGCAAGGAAGAGGATCTCGTAGACCCCATGGTGTTGGAAAAGACTTCCTTTCTTCGCCGGGCGATGTCTCCGATGAAAGTCATCGACGCAGCCGAGACCCTGATCGACAGAATGGGAACCACCCAGTCAAACAAAGAATTTCTCGAGCTCATCCAAACCGCTTAACTCATTGACAAAAAAGGTCTCTCAAGGCAGTTTCGTACCCTTAAAACTTATACATTTACGGCCCCTCCATGCATAATTTCTCCGATCAGTGCCTAGATCTCGCCCGTTCTCTGTTGAGCAACAACTTGCAACACATTAACGAAGACGGATCCGTCACTCCCGCCCCAGGTGAACAAGCCCGCGTCGACGAACCCGGTCATGCCGCTTTGGCCATAGGTGAATTTTTCCGAGCCACCGGGGAAGTCGAACTCGGGGAACATGACCTTTACGACCTGACCGCCCGATGCGTCACACAACAAGCTTTCGTTGAGGAAGAAAATGACAACGGCATCGCCTACGCCTCCTTGGGTCTGCTTTCCTTCGGTGCATCCAAGGAGAGGAATGCCGTATGGGAACGCCTGCTTGACCCGACGCGCGAACAACTTGATCGCGGTCTTCTCGAGAGATCCGAGTATGATGACCACTTCCAAGCGTTCAGCATCGCAAAATCAGTCGCTCGATTCAGTTTCGGGCTGACCAAGAAGGATGATACGGGCAAGGTAATCGATCGCTTTGTCGAAGGCATCGAGAAAAACAGCTCGGGAGGTTTCTGCAATGATGACCCGAACGGTCCTTCGGGCGTGTACGATATTTACGGACTCCTTTCCTTCATATTCGTCAGGCAAGCCTTGCAGCTTCACGCCAACGTGCACCTGAAGGACCGCAAGCTTCCCAAGCTACGGACCTTTGCCGAAAAATATCTTCGCATGCTTCCCGATCTCGCCCGACAAGACGGACTCGGATGGAATTACGGTCGCTCCATCGGCGCTTACGGTCAATTGCATTGCATAAGCATGATTTTGCAAGCCATGCGAGACAATTGGATCAATGCCGAGAAAATGCCACTTTATCTGGATACGCTCAGGCGGCTTTTCCAATACTTTTTCGTTACTTACGTTGATCAGGAAAAGGGTGACCTCATGATCCGGGACACCGAACGCAACACGGTCGAGACCCATACGACCCGCATGGCGAACTTCGATGCAGCCCGTTACCTTTGCCAATGGTCTCGTCTGGCTCGCGTGATCGGTGGTTCGCTTGCCGTTCCTCCTCCAAACCGGGCCAAGACTGCGGGACGGTTCGTCATCTTTGACAAATCCCACAAAAAGGAACACGGAGTTTTTCTCTTCCGGGACGAGAATATCGGCGTCCAGTACCAGTTGCCTCTGATAGGTCCCGGAAAGGATCTGAGCTCGGACAACCTCGCCTTTCCCCATTGTTCGGGCATTTTTGACTGGCCGGTCAACAAATACCTCCCGGTCATGCTTCCCGAACTTACTTTCGGCGATCAAGTGGTTATTCCTTCTTATTATGGAAAAAATTGCGTGACGGGAATAGGCTTGAAGAAATCCTTTTATCTCCGCTTCGAGCAGCCCGACCTAGTCAAGACGGACGGATCTTTTGCCTACGGGTTGGGCAGTTGCCAAGTTCAATGGTCCTTTGGTGACGGAAAGGTTCAGTCGGAATTCGTCTTCAAGGTCAAGAACCCGGTTTCGATGGACAAAATGAGGTTGGCCTTGGTCATCGGTTCTCCGCATTCCACCTACCGCCTCGGAACCACCCTCAGACAAGGGGACGCGGGACTTCGGGCCAATGTCGAAGTCGATGACTTTCAGGCTTCTTGGGGATCTTTTGAAACAGTAACCGAAGACACGGATTACCGTGGATATGCCGGAAACATGCATTACGTCCAATATCTCGTTCGTGACCATCCCTTGAATATGCGTCCCGGACAACAATACAAACTTGTCCTCTCTTATCATCCCGACGTCGCGTTTGCGGACGAGTAGGAAACGTACTTTCCGTTGAGATTGTTCGGTCTTCGAGTCAACTGAACCGAAATGTTATCCGCCCGTGTCATTCCATGCTTGGACGTTGATGACGGTCGCGTGGTAAAGGGCGTCAAATTCAAGGAACTGAGAGACGCCGGAGACCCTGTGTTGGTAGCCCAAGCCTACGAGGAGCAAGGGGCCGACGAACTTGTCTTTCTCGACATTACGGCATCAAGCGACGAACGCAATACGATGAAAGGCGTGGTGGAAAGAACCGCCTCTACTTGCTTCATGCCCCTAACGGTCGGAGGAGGAATCCGTACCGTTGAAAACATTCGGGAAATGCTTTTGGCCGGGGCCGACAAAGTCAGCTTGAACACAGCAGCGATCCTAAATCCTTCTCTCGTGAATGATTCATCGGAAACCTTCGGGAACCAATGCATCGTCGTGGCCATCGATGCGAAAAGAAAAGAAGATGGGAGCGGGTGGTGGGTCTACACCCACGGAGGTCGCAAAGTCACGCCGTTGGACGCAGTTGAATGGGCCAAGGAAGTCGTGTCCCGTGGAGCAGGTGAAATTCTCCTTACAAGCATGGACCGCGACGGAACGAAGGAAGGTTTCGACCTCGATCTCACCCTTTCGGTCAGCGAATCCGTGGAAGTTCCGGTCATTGCATCGGGAGGGGTTGGAAACCCCGTGCACATGGCGGATGGCATACTCAAGGGCAAGGCAAGCGCCGTCCTTGCGGCAAGCATCTTTCACTTCGGGGAATGCACCATACCCCAAACCAAGCAAGTTATGCGGGATGCAGGAATACCCGTTCGCCTTTGATCGTCTCCCTTTTTACTTCGGCAACTTTTTCCAGGTTCCGAACGCCTCTGTACCTGAGCGAATAATTTCCTTTGTTCCGTTCTTACTGACGATATTTCCATCAGGATCAAGAACGACCAAATAAGGAATGTGGGGGACTCCAAGCGATTTGCTGATCTCCATTGCCTCCCGAGACTGATTTTTTATCGCCAACCAAGGCATTTTGTACTTCCTCATATAGTTGGCCTGTGCCTTCGGACTACCATCGGCACCGACCAAGATCACTTCAAAATCATTCTTGTGGGCATCCCTGAACTTGATCAAGGAAGGGGTGAATGCCCTGCAGGGACCACACCAGCTTGCCGAGAAATAGAGCCCGACGAACTTCCCCTCAAGGATCCCGGCGGATACTTTTTCTCCCTTCTGGTCAAGGAGAGTTTCGGGAAGAATGACCTGCTTGACTTCCTTTTCTTCGATTGGTGTCTCCGAGTCTCCGCTTTGGGCTGCTGCCGAAAAAACAAACAGGCAGGTAGAGATGGTTCCACTGAAGAAAGAAAAGAATAGCGGACTGCAGGTTTTTTTCATCTTTTTACACTAACGGCATTGGGAGAGAGAACCAAGGGTTTTAGGCAAAAGACGGATATTTTTTTAGTCAACCATTTGGAAAAAATCCTCAAGGAATCGAGTCGCGACAGCCTTGATTTCGAAGGTCTTGGATACCGTGCTCGCCTCCTTCGAAAAATCATCCAATTTGTTACCGCAATCCAGAATTCGCCGCAATTCTGCTCTTAGGTTTTCGACTACCCGTCCCGGGTCGGCGTTAAAAACGAAACCATTTTTCCCGGGCACCACGAATTCTCGAAAGCAACCCAGATCGCTAACCAAGGGAACGCAACCGCAACTCATTGCCTCGAGAACGGCCAAGCCGAAAGTCTCTCCCCTTCCCGCCAAAGATGGATAAACAAAAGCCCGCGCTTTCTGATATTGTTCCATCAATTGGTTGGATGTAAAAACCGGGTCAAGAATTTGAACCGATGGTTCGTATTTTGCCGTCAAGTTCTTGATCTCGGAAAGGTATCCTTGCCCTCCCCCGCCCTGATCTTCCCGCCATGGACCCATTATCCGCAAAACCCAGTCCTCCCTCTCCCCTTTTGCAATACCCCCGAAAGCCTTGATCAACTCCAGAACCCCCTTTTCGGGGTGCAAGCGACCAGCATAAAGAATCCGCTTGGGGCGTTCATGGGCAGGCTTGTTCTCCGGTACGCTCCAACCAAGTGGATAAGGAAGAACCGAAACCAAATTCTCACGATCCGGGATTTCCCGGATTACGGCCTTGGCAACCGACTCACTCGGCACCTGAAAACGGGAAGCCTTCTTATACAGCTTCATTTGTCCCTTGGGGAAACGCCCGACATGGAGATAAAGTTTGCCAAAACGGTCCTTGGGAAGAAGCAGCGGTGCCCAGAAAGCATGAGTCACCAAGACATCCGCAGCAGGAAGAATCCTCTTGGCCCGAAACACATACGGAATTTCCAATAATTTGAGTATCCATGAATTCGAAACCGCATTCGCGCCCCTGACCCGAACATGGCGAACCTCTCCGATTTTTTCCTTTGCGGACAAGCCGTCACACAACCTCGAAACATGGGTTACCTCGTGTCCCTGTTTGGCAAAGGCCTGACCGAGGGCTTCCCAAGCCTTCTCGATGGCGCCTCCGCGCAGTGCGGGCACAGGCAAAAAGGCTCCCTGGAGAATGGTGATTTTCATCCGCTCTTCTATCCGACTCGGCACTCCGAATCGTTCAGTAGTTCGATTAGTCTTTTTGCACAATTTCGTATGTGAAGCTTTTCTTCGAAACAGGTTATGCACGACTCCCTCATTCCGGAATGCCGGTTGGTACGCCAACCTTCCAACAATCGGGCAATGCCTCTCTCGTCATCCTCTTCGACAAAGCCGGCCCCCGCATCCGAAACCTCTCTCCACAGGTTGACTTTGTCAGTTAGAAATACGGGCGTTCCTACCGAAAGCGCCTCCGCCACCACCATCCCGTAGTTTTCCTGATGGGACGGCAAAACCAAGGCATCGGCGGATCTCAACGCCCCCCATTTCAGGTCGTCGGATAACATCCCCGCCCATACGATTTTGTCCTCCATGCCCTTTGTTTCGTTCAGTAGTTTCGTCAAATACCGATCGGGTTTTTCAAGAGGACCCGCCAAGACCAGGGTCTCCCCTTCGAGGCAATCGGCAAGGAAGGAGCGAACCAACAAATCCAAGCCTTTCTTGGGGTGCATTCGCCCCAGGTAAAGCAAACGCTTTCGATCTTTCAATTGCTGAAACTTATTGAAAAATTCCTTACGCTGTTTTTCCTCGTTGCCCGGAGGGTCACCCACGCCCAATCCCGTCACGATCTCCTTCGCTTGATAGGGCCGGAAAGTTCCCTGAGCAAGCCTGCGCTCTTCCTC
>JABGWD010000318.1 GCA_018645725.1 Opitutia bacterium | reverse complement strand
TTGCGCCCATGCGGGAATGGTCGACGTCCGGCTCAGTTCACTTGATGGCGAGATCTTGACCGAGCAAGCCCTGCAACATTTGGCAGACGCCTGCCGGGATGCAATCGGTGAGGATTTCGTATGCATGGGCGACCGCACGCTTGCCGAGGTCATCTTTCGGGAATTGCGTTCTCTTAACAAAACCCTGGCCGTCGCCGAATCCTGCACCGGTGGCTTGCTTTCTTCCTCCTTTACCGAGATAGCGGGCATCTCAAAGGTTTTTCACGGCGGTGCCGTTTGCTATCACAACGATGCCAAGGTTCAAATGCTCGAGGTCCCCGAGAGCATGCTCGAGCAGCATGGAGCGGTCAGCGAAGAAGTCGCCATCGCCATGGCAACCGGGGCCTGTGAGAAATTCGGCGCTGATTATGGTCTGAGCGCAACGGGATTCGCAGGGCCTGCCGGTGGAACTCAAGTTCTTCCCGTCGGCTCGATCTACCTGGGTTACTCTTCCCCTGTCGGAGTATGGGCGAAGAAAATCCAATTGCGGGGAGACCGCTCGTCCAACCGGAGACGGGCAGCCACCTCAGCCCTTGACTGGATGAGAAGAAAACTAAGGAAGTACAAGCTCGAGGAAGTGTTCGCGGCGTCTGAAAACGACGAATTGAACGTCTAGTCCCCACTTTTTTCCCGATCAATGTCCTCCGATTCTCTGCACGTCGTTCTTGGGGACGATGATTATCTCGTTCGCCAACGGGCCAAGGAAATCTACGACGAGCACTGCAAGACGTTTCCGGACGACCTGTCCCGGGAAATCATCGACGGGCGGGCGGATCGGGTCGAAGACGTGGAAAAAATCCTTAACGAAGCCCGTTCGGCCTGCCAGACTCTTTCGCTTTTCGGGGGAGGCAAACTCGTGTGGATCAACGAGGCGAATTTCCTCAATCAAACCAAAACGGGAGCAGCGCAAGGATCCAAGGATGCCCTCGAGGCAGCCAAGCCATTCCTCGAGAACCTCGGCGATTCAAAACTCATTTTATCCGCCTGCCCGATACATCGCAACCACACCTTCATCAAGTGGTTGAAGGACAATTCCATTTATGAGGATGTGGCCAAGCAGGAGAAAGAAGACGTTTCCTTCCGCCGCCTCGCCGAGGCAACCGCCGGGGAGTGCGGAGTTGATTTCGCCTCCGGGGCCGTTGAATTCCTCGCCGGCAAAATCGGAGGGCATTCAAGGCTAGGCGTCGAGGAAACCCGCAAACTGGCCTCTTACCTGGGCAAAGACGGTGGACCGATTACCGAAGAATTGATCACCGACTTGGTTCCCGACTTCGGGGAAGGTGATTTTTTCGAAGCCTCGGAAGCCTTTTTTTCCAACGACCTCAAATGGGCGCTCGATGCCATCGAGCGCCATTTCTTTCATGCCAAGGACGCACGCCCCCTGCTCGCCACCCTGCAAAACCGAAACCGCCTTCTCATCCAACTGAGAGTTCTGTCGGACGGAGGCGAACTCGACCCGAACCAAAGACTGAGCAAGGAAAAGCTTGAACAATTGGGACGCAAGCACGCCCATCACTTTTCTGATTCGGGGGAAAAGTCCACCCTCAACCTTTTTACCCAAAACCCTTGGTTTTTGGGGCGGCTGTTGCCCCTGGTCAAAAGATTCAACACACGCGCCCTCATTGACCTGCAAGCGGCCTTGCTGGAAGCATTCGAGCAATTGCTCATTCAACCCCGCGATCAACAAATGTCGATTTTCAAGGATCTCGCCATCCGAACCCTCTCCCCGAAGTAACCGAAGCAAGAAAAAACCTTGGCTCGATCGAATCCAAGGCCATAACGCGGATCATCGCGCTTCGGGACAAGGAGACCCTCGTGTGAAGGACACCAAAGATCTTTTGCCTTGCCTCCCGCCTTATCCTCTAAGAATAAACACCTATGAAATCTGTTTTTCTCCTTCCTTTTGTCCTCGCAACGACCTTGCTAGCCGAGGATTCCGTTTCCAACGCCGACCTCGCCCGCAAGCTCGACCTCATTCTCGGAAAGGTCAGCGGACTCGAAGAACGCGTCGCCGAATTGGAAAAAGCCAACTCGGAAGTGAAAAAAGAGATGCAAGCCGTGCAAAAAACCGCGGATGAGGCCAAAACCGCCTCTCAATCCTTGGTATTGCCCGAAGGCGAAGAGGAAAAAAAATCTTTCATGGCAAAACTGAGACTCCAATTGAAAAGCGAGGAAGCCAAAGCGGCCGGAGCGTGGACCAAGGAAGAGACCTGGACCGGCATGCGCCGGAACCTGACCGGCTTCAAAGTACGAAAACTCCTCGGCAACCCGAACAAAATCAAGAATTCGCTCAACCCGCGGATCGACCAGGTTTACCATTACGAAGGCGACTTGAATGCCGACGGAACCAATGAAGTGGGTGAAGTGAGCTTCTTCCGGGACCGCGTGGTTTCCTTCTCTTCCCCGTTCTAAGCCCATGTATACAGGGCTTCGGGCACCATTGAGCGCCGGAACCCCCTCAAATAAAAATTTTGTCGGACGACCAATAACCGGTTGACTTTTTGTCCCGATTTGGTAGATTTGCATCTGATTTATTCCACAAGAATAAGTCTTAGGTTAACCTAAACAAACAAACAAACAAACAAACAAGACTACTATGAAAAACAAAATAATGGCTATGCTTGTTGCTTTCGGTCTGGTTGGATCCGTATCCGCCGTCGAAATCAACGAAAACCTGTCTATCAATGGATTCATTGATGGCTCTATCACCAAAAGTGATCGCGGAACGGCACTTACTACCCCTGTAGGCGATACAGCTGATTGGGGACTCGACGAAATCGAAGTCGATTTCCTTTTCAACGTTGGATCCGTTTCCGGTGCCGTTCACGTCGACACCGAAGATGTTGACAACGAATCCGGTATGAGCATCGAGCAAGCTCACTTCACCTACACCTTGGACAACGGCGTTTCCTTGACCTTCGGTCGTTACGGTTCCGCACTCGGTCTCGAGCGTGAAGATCCAGCCGGTCTCTACACCTACTCACGTGCGTATGGTGACACGGCTTTCAACCTCGGTAACATCGACGGAGTTGGTGGAGTTGAAGGTCTTACCGTTTCCTACGCTGCCGAAGCATGGAGCCTTGGTGTTTCCATCGAGAATCCAAATGGTACCGTTCGTGACAATAACGCCAAGAACGACCTCGATTTCGAAGTGGCTCTTTCCTACACCGGAATCGAAAACCTTAGCGTTGGCATCGGGTATTTCAAAGACAACGAAAATTCAGGTCTCGTGACTGCTGGTGGAGCACCCGAAGATGATGTCACCAACATCCATGCCACCTACCAAGTAGGCAAGGCTTTGCTTGGCGCTGAATGGACGCAAATCGATCGTTCCGCCAATGGCACCGGACTCACCGAAGGTGATCTCGACGCTCACATGTTCCTCGTTGACTACGACGTATCCGACAAGCTCGGTGTTGCCGTTCGTTACAGCAGCTACGAAGAATCAGCCAGCGTTGACGTTGACCAAATCACGATTGCTCCTAACTACGCAATCACTGAGTCTTTGGGCGCAATCCTCGAGTACAGCGATGTCAGCCATGACACCCCTGACTCGGATTCCGACACCATCGCTCTTGAGCTCACCTACACTTTCTAAGTGTAGAGCTTAACAGAGTTTGACTTTAAGGGTCGCTCGTTCATTCGAGCGGCCCTTTTTTTGACTTTTTTTCATGATCAACCTGAACGAGGGCTTTGTTCCCGAAGAAAAACTTCCGGTTTTCAGCCCGGGGCAAGTCGTATATCACCTCAACTACGGGTACAGAGGGCTCGTCGTTGACTCGGATCCAACCTGCCAGGCTGCCGATGCCTGGTATCACTCGAACCAAACGCAACCCCAACGAGATCAACCCTGGTACCACGTTTTGGTCGATGGTTCCCATGAGACAACCTACGTCGCCCAGTCCAACCTGAAAATCGATCCATCAGGAGCTCCCGTGGTCCACCCCATGCTCAACCTCTTTTTTTACGGGATCGATGAAGAGGAAAACAAATACCTGCGCAACGACGTCCCTTGGGATCCGGGGCAACCACCCGACGCTCCTCCCCCTCTCCCTCCGGACAGCCCTCCTTCGTCCCCGCCTCCCGAGCCTCCCGCCGGAAACTGAAACGATCCTATTTGCCTTGGGTCAAGGTCTTGAGCTCGTCATAGAGCTGCCGCAACTCCCTCATTTCCAAACCCTTGCTTTCTCCACGCCTCAAAGGCTCCCCCCAAATCGTTTCCACTTCCACGGATTTTCCGTCCAAGAAATCGATCAGGCTGGAGGGCCGGTATGCCCCCATTGGTTCGGTCAAATCGAATTGGCGGGCCAAAAACGAATCTTCTATTGCGATCTCATGCGTCAAGGCGGCGGCTTGAATTTCTTCCATTAACCGGCTGGCTCTCGACCGATGCCCGGCGTTACCGAGAATACGGTCGGTTGTAATGCCTCCGCAGGCAATGGCCAAACCGTTGAAGGGAACGTTCCAACACAATTTGCGCCAGAGAACCTCGTCGAGGGATTCGGCTCTTTTCACTTGGATCCCCGCGTCCTCGAAAGCAGACACCATCTCTTCGGCCCGCTCGGACAATCCGGAACCGTACTGCCCGAACTGAACGTATCCGGGCAAAAGACTTTCGATGCGGTTTGGTTTGGTCCGGTTGATGCAGGTAAAGCAAAGCCCTGCCAGAATCGTCCGCTTGGAACCGAAGGCAGTGGCCAGGTTCTCCACGTTCCCCATTCCGTTTTGCAAGGTAAGCAAATTTGTGCCCGGTCCGACCAAGGGTTTGAGAATTTCTTCCAGTTGCTCGTTTGCGGTTGATTTGATTGCCACGATCACCCAGTCGCATTCCCCAATCTCCAGAGGATCACGAAAACAATGCAAAGGTTCTACCTTCTCCTCCCGGCAATCATCGGAATGGTGAACGATCCACAAACCATTTTCGCAAACTTGATCATACGAGCTACGGAAGACAAACCTCAGGTCCACGCCCGAATTCGCAAGCATTCCTCCGTAAAAACCTCCCACTGCTCCCGGACCGACCAAGGCGACCTTACCAAGCCCTTTTCCCATGGCGTTATCTTCTTACGGGTCGAACCACGGTGTTTTCGGGAATCTCCCCCTGCTCGGGGTAATCCAAGGTGTAATGCAAGCCACGGCTCTCTTTGCGGCGCAAGGCCGAGCGAATGATCAACTCCGCGACACAAACCAAATTGCGCACTTCAAGCAGGGAAAGGTCGACTCTGGCATTCCAGTAGTATTCGTTGATTTCGCGCCCCAAATTCTTGATTCTCGATTGAGCCCGCTCCAGCCTCCTGGTCGACCGCACGATTCCCACGTAATCCCACATCGTCCTCTTGAGCTCGTCGAGGTTATGCGAAAGCACGACCCGTTCATCGGATGCAGGAACGTCTCCGTCCACCCATTCGGGTAGTTTTATGCGTTCCTTTTTACGACTGTCGAGAAAGGCGCAAACCGATTCGGCTCCACGATGGGCCATCACCACGGCTTCAAGCAAGGAATTGCTCGCCAGGCGATTTGCTCCGTGCAAGCCAGTGCACGCGACCTCTCCGCAGGCATACAAGCCGTCGAGCTTGGTCGAACAGTTCAGTTTGGTCGGAATGCCACCGCAGGTGTAATGGGCGGCGGGTACGACCGGGATAGGCGTTTCCTGCGGGTTGACCCCGCGCTTGAGGCAATTCTCATAAACGTTGGGAAAACGCTTGGGGAAATCAACTTTCATCCTTGGCGTGTCAAGCCGTACGAAAGGAGAACCCGAACGTTTCATTTCCCGGTCAATGGCCCGGGCCACGACGTCTCGGGGAGCCAAATCGGCCAACGGGTGATATTTCTTGAGAAAAGGACGGCCTTTCGAATCAATCAATTTGGCTCCCTCACCCCGAACCGCCTCCGTAATGAGAAAACGGTCTCCTTCGAGGGAATGAAAGGCCGTGGGATGAAACTGTATGAATTCGAGGTTCATCACGGGCAAGCCGGAGCGCGAAGCCATGGCTATGCCATCTCCCGTCGCGATGGTTGGGTTGGTCGTGTAAAGATAGGTTTGTCCCGCCCCTCCCGTAGCCAACAGGATGGCCGGGGCAGATACCGTCACGACCCTTTCGTTGTTGGCATCGTAAAGATACAGTCCGAGCACGTGGTCATCCTCCCCTTTGACTTGTACGCCAAGCTTTCTCGCCTTGCTTGCGGTAATCAGGTCGATGGCAAAGAAATGTTCGAACAAATCCACCCCCTGCTTGGCAATGCTTGCCAAAAGAGCGTCTTCAATCGCCTTCCCCGTCAAGTCCTTGACGTGAAGAACACGGCGCTCGCTGTGCCCGCCTTCCTTGCCAAGCGAAAGACTCCCGTCTTCCAAGCTTGAGAACGCAACCCCCAAATCAATCAAATCCTTGATCCGGTCAGGACCGTCCCGCAAGATTTCCTCAACGACGTTGGGATCGCAAAGTCCGTCCCCGGCTTCCAGGGTGTCGCCGACGTGTTTGTCCAAGTCGTCGCCTGCCGAAGTTACCGCGGCAATGCCCCCCTGGGCATAATTGGTATTGGACTCCGCCTTGTCCTTCTTTGTGAAAATCGCAACCCGGTGACCTGCTTGGGCGACTTTGAGGGCGAAACTCAACCCTGCGATACCACTTCCAACGATGACGAAATCGTATTCTTTCTTTCTTTTTGCGCTCATCTTATTTCACGGGATGAAAATTCAAAGTGGAAGGTTGTCGATCAAGCGTACTTCGTTCAGCCAAGCGGCGACCACGATAAGCGAACGACCTGATTCGACTTCCCGCTCGACCTGCATCGTGCGCCTGTCGACAATCTCGACGTAATTCACGCGGACGACCGAACTTTGCGTAAGAACGCTCATCACTTCCGATTTTACCCGTTCGACGTTCGTGACCCCCTTTTCCTCCACCAGCTTTTTTCCGGCCTGCATCGACTGGATCAAAACCATCGCTCCTTCCCTTTGCCTGGGCTGAAGGTATTCGTTGCGGGAACTCATGGCCAAACCATCCGGTTCGCGGACGATGGGACCAACCACAACCTCAATGGGGAAATTCAAGTCGGCGATCATTTTCTTGAGCACAACGACCTGTTGGGCATCCTTTTGACCAAGAGCGACAAAATCGGGCATACAAAGATTGAAGAGCTTTGCGCAGACGGTCGTCACTCCCCGGAAATGGGTGGGGCGGGCAAGTCCGCACAAGCCTTTCCCAATATCTTCCTCCGATACGAAAGTCGAGTAGTCGGATGGATACATTTGAGAATCTTCGGGAGCAAAAACCAAATCCACTTGCCGTTCCCCGCACAATTCGAGGTCGTGATTCAAGTCACGGGGATATTTTTCCAAATCCTCCCCGATGCCAAATTGCGTGGAGTTCACGAAGATGGAAAGAATAACGACGTCGGATCGGTCTCTCAACAAGTCGATGAGCGACAAGTGCCCTTCATGCAGAAAACCCATTGTGGGCACCAAGCCGATCGTCTTGCCCTGCTTCCGGAATTCCCCGGCGAGGGATTGCATCTCGTCTATGGAGGAAACGACTTGCACTTTTGATCCGGTGGGAGGGGTCAATAGGATTTTGCCAGAACAACACGCCCCGGACTTGGATTGCCGCTGAATATACAAGTTCCCTCTTCGCCCGAGTCCTCCGGAATGCAACGTACGGTAACCTTCAGGTCATTCTTGAGTTGCTCCTCCCACTTCGCGTCCCGGTCCCAATGAACAAGAGCAAAGCCTCCATGGATTGCTTTTCCTTTCGAGCCGTCGGAAAAGAATTCGTAAAGCTCATCCTTGTCGTCGATTGTCTTGGTATGTTCTTCGCGGAAGGCCAAGGCCCGCTCGAAAAGAACTTTCTGAATATCTTCCAATATTCCTGAAACCCCTTGAACCAATTCCTCGCAATCCATGCCTTGTCGATTCGCCCCCTGATCCCGACGCCCGACAAACACCGTTCCGTTTTCCAAATCCCTGGGTCCTATCTCCACGGTCAAGGGGACTCCCTTCTTGACCCATTGCCAATATTTTTCTCCTCCGCGCAAATCACGATCGTCCAATTCGACCCGGAGCGGAGCTTCGGCATAGGTATTTTCGCGAAGCCTGCCGACAAGCTCCCGGCAAGCCGCAAGAACCTGCTCCCTTGATTCTTCCTTGGGCGTGACCGGAAGAACCGCCACGTGAGTGGGGGCAACCTTGGGCGGAACGACAAGCCCATCGTCATCCGCATGGGTCATGATCATACCGCCAATCAAACGCGTGGAGACACCCCAGGAAGTCGTCCAACCGAATTCTTCCTTTCCTTCGATCCCCTGAAACTTGATCCCGCAGGCTTTGGAAAAGTTCTGGCCGAGAAAATGAGAGGTGCCCGCCTGAAGAGCTTTCCGGTCCTGCATCATCGCCTCGATGCACAAGGTTGATTCGGCGCCGGGAAAACGTTCCGCCTCCGTCTTCTCACCCCGAAGGACTGGCATGGCGAGCCATTCCTCGGCAAAAGTCGCATAGGTGGCGAGCATAAGCCGAGTTTCCTCCAGAGCCTCCTGCGCAGTGGCGTGCACGGTATGACCTTCCTGCCAAAGAAATTCAGCCGTACGCAAAAACAAGCGGGGCCTCATTTCCCAACGGACGACGTTGGCCCATTGATTGATAAGAAGAGGCAGGTCCCTGTAGGACTGTACCCAACGGGCAAAGAGTTCCCCGATGATCGTTTCCGAAGTCGGACGGACGATCAAAGGTTCCTCCAATTCCCCCGCAGGCTGAAGAATTCCCTGCTCATCCGCCTCCAGACGGGAATGAGTGACCACGGCGCACTCCTTGGCAAAACCATCGACGTGTTCGGCTTCGCGTTGCAGAAAGCTTTTCGGAATGAAAAGGGGGAAGTACGCGTTCTTGTGGCCACTGCTTTTGAACATGGCATCCAGGGCGTCCCGAATGTTCTCCCATATTCCGTAACCCCATGGCTTGATCACCA
>JABGWD010000034.1 GCA_018645725.1 Opitutia bacterium | reverse complement strand
GGGAATTTGTTAACCGCCCGAAAGAACTCGATCTTCTTGCCGGTTGCCCGCCCCACATCCGTTTTCCAAAAGGGGTGATCGTTCCCGGACCGTCCGTAGGTCGCTCCATCCGGAAGCTCCATACCGTGAGGGATCCAACTGATTTGGCCTGGCGGACCAACCTTACCCATTTGGCCGTCAAAGGTGTAGATTCCCTGCATTGCCCATTCGATGATTTGCGGATCAACCCGCTGTAGCACCCATTTCTTGCCCGCCTTCAATTGATACCCAAGCAGGTTTTCCCGATGTGCTCCATAGTTCTTCGGACTCTTCAGTTTGGTAAAAAAATAGATGCGGTACGCATCGAGGGCTTCGCCGTAGCTTCCGCCTTTCACGAGCTCACGGAAATTACCCAGTCCCGGTGCATTGGACTCTAACGCAGCATTCAATGACAGGCACAATGCCTTGATGTTCTCAGGGCTGTTGCGCTGGGCAAATTTTTTCTTTCGAATCGCGGCATCAGGCGGTGGGAGCACCTTCAGGGAAACCATTTCCGAATGCTTCTTTTTTGGCCAGACCGGCAAGCTATCAAAATCACCCAAGGGGTGGAGTGGTTCGCTCCCCAATACTATGGCAGTGCCCGACAGAAGCAGGGCAAATATTTGAAAAGCAAGGAGTGCCGGGAAAATTTCTTGCCTTGTCATAAGCGCCGAGTGCTTCTTTAGGTTTGTTCTTTGCCTCACTTCGGCTTGTTCTTGTAGTCCTGTCTCCAGACTTCCCACATCTTGGCAAGTTCAGCGGTTTTCTTAGGCCTTTCCTTGGCCAGGTTGTTCGTCTCAGTTGGGTCAGCCTTGAGGTCGTAGAGTTCCCATGTCTTGCCTGCTCGTACGGCTTTCAAATCGCCTTGCCGGACGGCGTTGGCCCGGCTGAAGTGCCAGTAGATTTCCTTGTGATGTTCGCGCTCTTTTCCCTTGAAGATGGGGAGGAGAGACTTGCCGAGCGGGGGCTTGGTCTTGTTGCCCAGGATTTCCTTGGGGTACTTCGCTCCGGTGACGTCCCGGAAGGTCGCGGAGATATCGATGATGTGACCGACCTGGTTGGTCATCCCCGGTTTGATCACGCCCGGCCAATGGGCAATGAAGGGAGTACGGATGCCACCTTCGTAGTCGGTCGACTTGAATTTGCGGTAGGGTGTGTTGCTGGCATTCGCCCAACCGACCGAGACCGTACGGTAGCCTTCCACGGGGCCAGGGGGGATGCCGGGAGTGGTGTTGGGTTGCTCGGGGCAGGCCCCGTTGTCGGTCAGAAACATGATGAGGGTGTTGTCCCACTCGCCCAGTTCCTTGACCTTGGCAAAGAGACGGCCGAGGTTTTGGTCGACCCGGTCAATCATTGCGGCATAGACCGCCATCTTGAGGTCCTCGGCATCCTGTTGCTCCTCGGACAGATCGTCCCATGCCTTGGAGGCACGTGGAGTGAGTCTGTGGTTCGGCCCGATGATTCCCATCTCGTTCATCCGTTTGAAGCGTTGCTTACGGATTTCGTCCCAGCCGATCTTGTACTTGCCCCGATACTTCGCGATGTCCTCGGGCCAAGCATGAAGCGGGTAATGCGGCGCAGTGTAGGGAAGATACAGGACGAAGGGCTTGTCCTCGCCTTTGTATTCGTCGAGACGATCCATGGCGTAACTGGTAAAGGCATCGGTGGTATAGAAATCCTTGTCCGGATTGGTGTAGCCCATGATGACCTTGTCCTCGATGGCCCAGCGCCGGACTCGGGTCTTTCCTTTTCTGCCGGGAGGTCCTTCGCCTGGCCTGGCCTTGAGGCCGGGGTTGAAGAAATTACTGCACCCGTCGGCCAGCCCGTAATAGCGGTCGAAGCCACGGGTCGTGGGCAAAGGCTTTTGGTGCCACTTGCCGGCAATCAGGGTTCGGTAACCAATGGGCCGAAGGACTTCCCCGAAGGTGGCCCCGTGCTCCATATTGTTATCTCCGATCGAATAGGCGTAGTTGCCGGTGAGAAGCTCGGCCCGGGTGGTGTGGCACTTGGCGGTGTTGTAGAACTGGGTGAAGCGAAGCCCGTCCTTGGCGAGTTTGTC
>JABGWD010000317.1 GCA_018645725.1 Opitutia bacterium | reverse complement strand
TGGCCTTGGTGACCGACGTCAATCAGCCTTTGGGCAGTTGCGTAGGCGCATCCCTGGAAATCAAGGAAGCCATTGAGTTGCTGAAGGGCGAGGGCCCTGAAGATTTGCAGGATCTCGTTATGAAGCTCGGCATGGAGATTGTCAGGTTGGCTGGTGTAGCCGGATCGACTCTCTCGGCCAAGCAGACCGTCCGCAAGCACTTGGAGGATGGCACCGCGTTGGAAAAGTTCAAGGAAGTCATCGAATACCAAGGGGGCAACAGCAAGGTAATCGACGACCCCGACAAGCTTCCAACTGCCAAGCATACGAAAAAGTTGCCCGCCCCCAAGCGTGGATACGTTCACACGATCGATGCCGGCCAATTGGCCCGAGGCGTGCAGATTCTTGCTCATGGAGACGGAAAGAAATTCGATCCTGCTTCCGGCGTGGCCGAACTTTGCAAGGTGGGTACCCAAATGAAACAGGGCGAACCTCTGATGATGATACACTACAACGACGAGAAGCGCTTGAACGCAGCGATGGAGTACTTCAAAGCTTCCTACCGTTTGGCGCCCAAGAGACCCAACCCTGCTCCTCTCGTAGTTGAGCGGGTTGCCTAAGCCGCCGCGTCTTTCCCTCGGGAAGTCTTAAAAAGCGTTCATCAATTCATCCGGCCCGAAACAGGGGGGCTGAATCGGCGGATTAAGTCCGTCCCAAGTAGGACCGGTCGGTCGTACTGATTTTGATCACGTCGTCTTTCTTGATGAACAGGGGAACTTGGACTGTGATTCCGGACGAAACCAAGACCGGTTTGAGAACGTTGCCTGCCGTATCGCCACGGACGGCATCAGGCGCTTCGATTACCTTGGCCTCGACGGAGGCGGGCAATTCGAGGCGGACGGCTTCCCCGTCGACGAGCAAGATGTCGTAGCCATTGCCTTCCACGAGGAAATTTTCATCCTCCCCGATAATCTCCAGCGGGAGTATGGTATCTTCGTAGGTTTCGATATCCATGAAATGGTGACCTTCCGTGTCCTTGTAGCTGTATTCCAATTTTTGCGTCGAGGTATGCATGAATTCGACGTTGTCGGTAGATCGAAACTTGGTCGTGGTCGTCGAGCCACTCTGAAGGCTTCTCAGGGTCGTCTGAACGAACCCGGCTTGCCGACCTTGGGTGCGGTGGAGCATTTCCAGAACAAGGTGGGGCCCGCCTTGATAGACGATTACGCGACCTTTGCGAATTTCCGTTGGTGAAGCCATGGTGATTTCTTTTCTTGTCGAATGTTGATACGAGCAACATGGGTAAAGGTTTGACCCTATGTTGCAACACTATGTTCTAAGAGATTGAAAATTCAATGACTACTCAAAAATCAACGATAGAAATGATTTCCTGGAACGTGAACGGTCTGCGGGCCTGTCGCAAAAAAACCTTCGATTCATTCGTTTCCGAAAAAAATCCGGATCTGCTCTGTCTCCAGGAAGTCAAGTTGAACCCTGAAGTTATTCCGGAGGATGACTTCGGATATCCCTTCAGGCATTATCACCTGGCTGAGAAAAAAGGTTATTCCGGCACGGCAATTTTTTCAAAGACCGAACCTCTTTCCATAAAGGAAGATCTTCCTGATAGAAAGCATGACGGGGAGGGTCGTGCCATAACCTTTGAGTTCGATGGCTTCTTTTTGGTTAACGTTTACGTCCCCAATTCAAAAGGCGATCTTTCCCGTTTGCCTTATCGCTATGATTCCTGGGATCCCGATTTGAAGGATTATTTGATTGAACTGAGGCAATCCAAGCCGGTTGTCCTCTGTGGTGACTTGAACGTCGCGCATCGCGAGATCGATCTGGCCAACCCCAAAACCAATCGAAAGAATGCGGGGTTTACGGATGAGGAACGGGAAGGTCTCTCCAATCTTTTGGCGGAAGGGTTTCTTGATTCCTTCCGCCATTTGTATCCCGATAAGGAAGGGGCCTATTCCTGGTGGTCCTACCGTGCGGGTGCCCGGGCCAGAAACGTCGGTTGGCGAATCGATTACTTTGTCGTCTCCGATGACCTCGCGACTTCCGTGCGGGAGGCTAGTATTTTACCCGAATGGGAAGGCTCCGACCATTGTCCGGTCGGCCTTTCTCTAACCTTGGCTTAATTGTTCGAATCCGTGAGTTTGACGGGCACACAAAAGGAAAAGCTTTTCGGACGGGTCTTGAAACTCGCTCAAGAAGGGTGGGGTCGCACCCTTCCGAATCCCATGGTCGGGGCCTTGGTCGTAGAGCGGGGCGAGGTTGTTGCCGAGGGGTATCATCACGCTTGCGGCGAACCGCATGCCGAGATCGAAGCCCTTGCATCCCTCGGAAGGAAACCGGATCCGTCTGCGTCAATGTTCGTTTCTCTCGAACCCTGTTCGACTCAAGGGAAGACTCCTCCATGTACGGGGGCAATTCTTGAGTCGGGAATCAAAAAAGTGTTCGTTGCCACTACGGACCCCAACCCCAAGCACGCGGGAAGGGGATTGGGGCTACTCAGGAACGCGGGAGTGGCGGTGGAGTTGGCGGACGAACCCATTCAAGTCCGAGCCGAGCGTTTGAACTTCATTTTCAATCACAACATGCGGACGGGCGATCCTCTGATCGCGCTCAAGTTGGCGGAGTCATCCAACGGCATGGTGGCCGAGCGATCGGGGCAACCCAGTTCGGTGACGGGAAAAGAGGCAAGGGCAGACGTCATGCAGTGGCGTCGTCTTTTTCCTGCTATCTGCGTTGGGTCGGGTACTGTCTTGGTAGACGACCCCTCCCTCACTTCCCGTTTGCCGGATGAAACTTGGTGCCCTGTGCGCATTTTGACGGATTCATCGTTGTCTACTCTGGCAGAGGGGGTTTCCCCCCGAAAAGTTCATGTCGACGAGTTTTCCGACCGCAGTATCGTTTTGACTACCGCCAAGGGAATGGCAAATGCCGAGCGGGTAGCCCGGGCGAAGGAAATCGGGGTTCGTCTGATCGAGGTCGAAGAGTCTGACGGGGGAGGGATTGATCCATCTTGTTTACGCTCAGTCTTGTCCGAATTGAACCTCCATGCCGTTTATTGCGAAGGCGGGCCCACTTTCGCCCGTTCCCTGCTCGGTTCGGGGCAAGTCGACTATCTTTTCCGCTATCGTTCGCCCAAGCTTTTCGATGGAGAGGATGCCTTGCCCGGTCCGGGATTGGATGGATTTCCGATTCGGGAACCAATCGAGGAAGAGTTTGGCGAAGACTGCCTGACCCACGGATTTTTATGAGGACCATATACTTAGCCTCGGGCAATGCCCACAAACTTCACGAATTGCAAACCGCTTTGGAGGAGGCGGGTTTGCCTCTTTGCGTAAAGGGGCCTGCCGAGATCGGCGGAATGCCGGAAGTGGAGGAGACCGGATCGACCTTCGAAGCCAACTCCCTGCTAAAGGCCCAAGGTCTGCGTTCCGTCGGTCCAGCGGATGGCTGGTTTTTGGCTGACGACAGCGGAATCGAGATTGATGCCCTGGAAGGTCGTCCAGGTGTGATCTCTGCCCGCTATGCCGGGGCGGAATGTGATGATGAAGCCAATAACGACAAAGTGATTGAGGAAATGAAAGGAGTGCCTGAGGGCGAGCGATCCTGCCGTTTCCGTTGCGTCCTTGCCTTGGTTGGGGAGGCGACGGAGGAAACCTTTTCCGGGGCTTGCCAGGGAACCTTGCTTTTCGGGCGCAGAGGGGAAGGGGGCTTCGGGTACGATCCGTTATTCCTTCCCGATGAAAGCGAATCTACCTTTGCCGAGATCTCTCTCGAGGAAAAGGCCAAGATCAGTCACCGGGCTCGGGCTCTTGCAAAGTTGGTTGCCTGGTTGGAAAACCGTCGAAAAAACTAGTCCCGGGCCGAGCTGCCCCACCAGGCCTTGTTGGGCTGGTAGTTGGTCTTGAGAAAACCGGCGTGTTGTTTTTCCAGTCGTTCCTTGCCAGCGGTTCTTGTGCTTTGCCACCGATCGTCCCGCTTCTTGGGGTCATGCATTTCGTCCTTCCAGGGGAACTTCGCCTTGGTTCCCTTGAGCCAGGCATCGAGGGTTTTTCTCATTTGCTTTGCCCGTTTGGTTTCCTTTGCAAGCAGGTCGTTTTGCTCGGACTGGTCCTTGCCCAAATGGTAAAGCTCGTCCCGTCGATCCTCGTGGTAATGAATAAGCTTCCATTCGCCCTCCATGATGATGGAACTGGGCTCGCCTCCTTGGTTTCCGTAATGTGGGTAATGCCAAAACAAGGGGCGTCCGGAAATTGATTTCCCCTTGAGCAGGGGGACGAGGCTGACTCCGTCGATCGCTTGCTTCTTGGGCAGGGGAACTCCGCATAGCTCGAGGATCGTGGGATACCAATCGACTCCGCTCACCGGGGTATCGCTGGTGGATCCGGGTTTGGTTACTCCGGGTGCTTTTAAGTAAAATGGTTCGCGAATCCCTCCTTCCCACTGGCGACCTTTTCCCCCCCGCAGTGGCAAATTGGAGGTTGCATAGGCGTCTCCGGAGGAAACCCCACCGTTGTCCGAGGTGAAGCAAACGATGGTGTTCTTGTCTAGTCCATGCTCGTCAAGTTTTGCGAGAACCAACCCGATCGCATCGTCCATCAACTCGATCATGCCCGCATAGATTGGGCAGTCCTGAACTTGACGGACGTTGAGCCGGCGGTCGAAGACGAAGCGTTCCTTGGCGAGGCCCATTTTCTCTGCTTTGTCCCGATACTTCTTCCAGAGTGCCTGACTTGTCTGGATCGGTCCATGCACGGTATAGAAGGAAAGGTAGGCAAAGAAAGGTTGGTCCTTGTGCTCCTCGATGAAGTCGGCGGTTTCCTGTCCCAACCGCAGGGTGAGAGACTCCCCGTTCGGACCGGATTCGAGGTTCGGGTTTTGCCAAGGGGAGAAGAATCCTCCGCGCGGGCTGCCTACGTCCCAACCCCCCTTGTTGATTTCGAAACCGTGGTCCGTAGGCCATGATCCTTTGCTGCCGAGGTGCCACTTGCCGGCAAAAAAGGTCTTGTATCCACCTGCCTTCATTGCCTCAGCCAAGGTGATCTCGGAGGCCCGCAGGTTGCGTTCGTACTCGGGCGGAAGGTGACTGTCATTGCGTCTGGTTCCGCGCCATGCTTCGCCTGCACGGTCACCGATCCAAGTAGTGATCCCATGATTGGTCGGATATTTGCCGGTCAGGATACTTGCCCGTGACGGGCTGCAAACCTGACAGGTCGCATATCCCCGGGTGAACTTCATGCCCCCGCGGGCGATCCGGTCGACGTTGGGGCTTTCGTAGAAGGTGGAGCCCTCGTTACTCAGGTCCTTCCACCCCATGTCGTCTACGAGGATAAAAAGAACGTTGGGTTTCTTCGCCGAGGAGGAGAGAAGACCGAGGGTGAGCCCAATGAGGAAAGGGAAGCTTTTGCGTAACATTGTCTTTAGTTGTGAAAAGTCACGGGTAGGTGGCAACTTGAAAATGCAAGGAACAACAGGTTGCTTATTGAACTCAACTTTTCCCTCCTTGTCATCGCGAGCCCCTTGGGGGCGTGGCGATCCACTGTGAACCTGAAGACGAACCGCATTCTCGGTACGGGTGCCTCGATGCACGGATGGATTGCCGGCTCGGATGCGACGTCGTATGTCGCGAAAGCTTAGTCAAGGCTCGCCAACATGTCGTTGAAGAGAGCGCTTGGCCGCATTGCGGCGGAAGCCTTCCCCTCGTCGGGGAGGTAGTAACCACCAAGGTCGATGGGGCTTCCCTGAGCATCGAGAAGTTCTTGGGTGATGGCTTGCTCGTTTTCCTTCAAGGTCGAAACAAAGGGGGAAAAACGTTCATTCAATTCGGTATCCCCGTCCTGCTCGGCGAGGGCTTCAGCCCAATAGAGGGCTAAGTAAAAGTGACTTCCCCGATTGTCCAATTCATTGACCTTGCGGGAAGGTGACTTGTTCTCGTCGAGGAATTTTCCGATCGCGTCATTGAGGCAATCGGCCAAGATCTTCGCCTTGGGGTTGCCGGTTTTTTCGGCCAAATCTTCCAGGGAAACGCCGATTGCGAGAAATTCTCCCAGGGAATCCCAGCGCAGGTGTCCCTCCTCCACGAATTGCTGGACGTGTTTGGGGGCGGATCCGCCCGCTCCCGTCTCGAAGAGTCCGCCTCCTGCGAGAAGAGGCACAATTGAAAGCATCTTGGCACTTGTGCCAAGTTCGAGGATGGGAAAGAGGTCGGTCAGGTAGTCGCGCAGGACGTTCCCGGTTGCCGAAATGGTGTCGAGGCCGTCTTTGCAACGTTGGCAGGTGACCCGGGTGGCTTCGTTGGGAGGAAGGATGCTGACGTCCAATCCCTCGGTCTTCAATTTAGGAAGCTCGGCATTGACGTAGTTGATGAGGTTCGCGTCGTGGGCCCGGTTTTCGTCCAACCAAAAAATAACAGGGCTTCCGCTCAATCGGGAACGGTTGACTGCCAGTTTCACCCAGTCGACGATGGCGACTTTCTTGGTTTGGCACATGCGCCAAAGGTCGCCGGTCCGGACCTCGTGGCTCAGAAGTTCGTTTCCGTTCCCGTCGAGCACCCGAATCGATCCCGGTTGCTCGATTTCGAAGGTCTTGTCGTGCGAACCGTACTCCTCCGCTTTCTTGGCCATCAATCCGACGTTTGCAATGTTGCCCATGGTAGTGACGTCAAAGGCCCCATGCTCCTTGCAGAAGTCAATGGTTGCTTGGTAGACGCCGGCGTAATTGCGGTCGGGTATGACGGCCTTGGTGTCCTTTGGGTTGCCATCCGGTCCCCACATTTGCCCGGAAGTCCGAATCATGGCGGGCATGGAAGCGTCGATGATGACGTCGCTCGGAACGTGCAGGTTGGTTATGCCCTTGTCCGAATTGACCATGGCGAGGGCAGGGCGGTTTTCCAATTCTTCTTCCAACCTGGACTTGATTGAGATTTGTTTTTCAGGATCCAAGGTCCCGAGCACCCTGTAAAAATCGCTTAGCCCGTTGTTCGGGTTGAACCCGGCGGTCGTCAGCTCGCTTTCGAATTCCTCCAGGACGTCTCCGAGATAGGCTTCCACACAGTGACCGAAGATGATTGGGTCGGAAACCTTCATCATGGTCGCTTTCATGTGCAGGGAGAACAGGACGTTCTCCTCGAGGGCATGGTCAAGTTGCTCGGCGAGAAAGGATCGAAGGGCATTGCGGTCCATTGCGGAAGCGTCGATGACTTCCCCTTCGAGCAATGAAAGTCCTTCTTTGAGGATTTTGCTTTCGCCGGAGGAGTTGACAAACTCGATCTTCACTGTCGAGTCCTGCTTGATAACGACGGATTTTTCGCTTCCGTAAAAGTCTCCCGATCTCATGTGGGCGACATGAGTCTTCGATTCGCTTGTCCAGGCACCCATGGAGTGTGGGTTTTTTTTGGCATATTCCTTGACCGGTTTGGCTACCCGGCGGTCGGAATTGCCCTCCCTGAGAACGGGGTTTACGGCGGATCCCAATACTTTCGCATAGGTTGCCCGAACCTCCTTCTCTTCCTGTGTTTGCGGGTCTGTAGGGAAATCAGGAATGGAGAAACCTTTGCTTTGGAGTTCATTGACTGCGTCTTGGAGCTGAGGGATCGATGCGCTGACGTTGGGCAGTTTGACGATGTTTGCTTCCGGGCGGGTAGCCAATTCACCCAATTCCGAGAGGGCGTCGGTCACGCGTTGATCCGGTTCCAAGGCATCGGGGAAATGAGCAAGAATTCGACCGGCCAAGGAAATGTCCTTGAGCTCGAAATCGATTCCGGTGCCCGTTGCGAAGGCCCGCAAGATGGGCAGAAGCGAATGGGTCGCCAAGGCCGGAGCCTCGTCCGTTTTAGTGTAGGCTATTGTTGAGATCGAAGACATGGGTGGTTGAACGTTTGAAACGGCATAAGCTAACGGGCTCCTTGAATCCCTGCAACCTTGTTCGAAGGGAGACCGGGGGAAATCGTTGGACTTTTCCTTTGCCTTTCCAAAATAAGTTCAATTGATTGATAAAATGAACAATATAGGCATCTGGTGGGTCGCTTTGGCTTTGGTTCTTTCTGCCCACGGAAAGGAATGGCTTTCCTTGACCAACCTGAAAGGGGTGGCAATCGAGGCCCGGGTTCTTCAGTTGAAAGGCGATCGAGTCCAGTTGATGGGGCGAAACGGGGCAACCTACGTGATTCCTGTTTCGGTTCTTGCTCCCGAGAGCAGAAGGCTTGTCTTGCAGCAGGCCGGTCAACCGGAGAGTCCTCCGGTTTCTTCCGTTGCTCAAAGCGAGAAATCAGTTGAAAGCGAATTTGGTTTCGATCAAATGAACAAGACCTTTGCTCAGCCATTGTTCAAAGACGGCTCTCTTTGGGATGACGATCCGAAGGAAGTGGGCAAGCGACTCGGTTGGCCACTCGAATCATCCACGGAAAATTCGGTCAGCTTCAGGTATTATGCATCAAAATCCTACGCTTTGCTGGGGGCGAGACCATATTCCGCAGCCATGTACGGTTCGCCTGGAAAAACATTGGGCTTGTCGGTTGTATTTGCCAACAAGGGCGATTGCTTTGCATCCGCCGGAACGGCCGAAGCCCACTTCAAGGAAGGCTCGGTTACGAAAGACCCCAAGGTTTTGCAGGAATGGATTGAGCGTGACGAGGAGGCCATTGAGGAAACCCTGGAAAAGGTCTTGGGCAAGCCGCGGAGGCAAAATTACGGACAGGGTTCTTCCAAGCGCAAGGTTTCGCGATGGGACTGGTCGGGGCATAGTTTTTTGCTTTCCATTGCCGAGGGTGAGTTCGTTAGCCTTGCCATCGAGCCCGTCGAGGTAGCGGATGCCCGGGGCAAACCAAAAAAAGTTGCGGACATGCACATCCGCCGGGTGCACCGAGCGAACGTGGAAAATCGGCCAAACGGGGATACGGTGATTCAAAACATTCCCATGGTTGATCAAGGCCCAAAGGGCTATTGCGTTCCGGCGACCTTCGAGCGCTGCATGCGATATATGGAGATTCCGGCCGATATGTATTTGTTGGCAATGGCGGGAAGCACTGGCTTGGGTGGCGGAACCCATACTCCGACCCTGGTCAAGTCCGTGCAGCAGGAAGTCTGGGCGGCGGGTCGGACTTTCGATGCC
>JABGWD010000316.1 GCA_018645725.1 Opitutia bacterium | reverse complement strand
TCGACATGGCGTGGGGGGGAAAGAACCATCCCTCGATTCCGGTCTATCTCGGGGCCAACTCCGGACATGGCAAAAGAGGTCATCCGAAGACCGAGCGGGACCAGAACAACAAAGCCGCCTTCATGCTCAGGCATTTCTTTCCAAGCAAAGTCAAAGGCTCCTTGCTTGCCCCACCCAAAGTGAAACATGCCCTAAAGGGGAAAAACATCGAGGTCACCATTACTTTTCCAGAGGGTTCACAAGAGGAAAGCGGACGCATCTGGTGGATCTTCGACCGGGCACCCGACGGCAGTCCGAAATATTTGACCGAAATGATCCCGGACGAGCAAACCATGGAAATGAAGCGGGCGGGCAATCAGTGGAAGGCAACGATCAGGATCGATCCCCAAGCTTCCCGCATCGATTTTTTCAGCAACCATCGAAAAACCCTTCGCTATGGAGAAGATTCCTTCAGGTCCTACCTTTCCAGTCCCTACACCCGGGTAGAGCTTGAACGCTGAGGGAATGCCAATGATTCGAATTACCCTCGCTCTGCTTGCCCCTTTGCTCCTTACCGGAGCCTTGCAAGCGAATTTTTCCCTGCCACACGTTCTTTCTGACGGCATGGTCCTGCAACGGGACAAACCCGTACGCATTTGGGGAAAGGGGAAAGAAGGAGCGGAGGTCAAAGCCTGGCTCAATGGACAGGACGGGAAAACCACCGTCCAAAACGGTCGGTGGTCCATTACCTTTGAGCCATACCAAGCCGGCGGTCCTTTCGAGCTGACCATTCAGTCCGGAGAAAAAACTCAAATCATCAAAGACGTCATGATCGGCGAAGTATGGATCGCAGGAGGTCAGTCCAACATGCAATGGAGCTTGAGCGGATCGATCCACAAAGAGCAGGCTCTTTCCATGAAAGACAACGATCGGATTAGGGTATTCAAGCAAACCCGTCATTCAACGGCGACTCTCCAATTCGACACCCTGCCTGCCAAATGGATGCCTTCCACTGCCGTCAACCGCAAGCACTGGAGCGCCGTGGCCTACTGGTTTGCCGACGACCTGCAAAAAAGATTGGGCGTGCCGGTCGGCTTGCTGATCAACTGTGACGGAGGAACGAGAGCCCAATATTGGACTCCCCTGGAGGCGTTCCAAAAGACCAAGGGCTTCGAATCCTCTCTGGAGGAGGCAATGATAGCCAAGAACACTTTCGAATCCCTGAGAATCCAATACGAACAGGGACTTGCCAACTTCATTGACAAAAGGAAAAAAGGAGAAAAAACAGGACCGGCCCCCACTTACTACGGACGCGTCCATTGCGGATACTACAACGCCATGATCCATCCCATCCGCAAATTCTCGTCCCGGGGAGTCATCTGGTACCAAGGCGAACGCAATGCCCTCACCACCGGGGAAGCCATGGCATACCGCAAATTCTTCCCCCTCATGATCGGGAGTTGGCGAGATGCATTCGGGGATCCGAACCTTCCATTCTTATTCGTTCAATTACCCAGAATGTCCGAAAGCAACCCGAGGGACGTGCCCGCTCTTCGCGAGTCCCAACTGCATACGGTCCGGAACGTTCCGCATACCGGGATGGTCGTATCGGTCGACGTTGGAAAGGAAGTGGGCTTGCACCCTCAATTGAAGAAACCCATTGGCTTGCGTCTTGCCAAATTGGCCAGGGGGCAGATCTATGGAGAAAAGATTCCGATTGCCGGACCACGATTCAAGGAATTCTCAGTCGAAAAGGCAGAACTCACCATCCGGTTCGACAACCTGACCGGTGGTCTGAAAACCAGCGACGAGAAACCACCCACCGAGTTCACCCTTTGCGGACCCGACAAGAAGTTCCACCCTGCTATGGCAAAAATCGTGGAAGATACCATCGTTCTTTCAAGCAAGGAGGTTACCGAACCGGTCGCCGCCCGCTACTGCTGGCGGAACGAATGCTTTCCCAACCTCTTTTCCCAAAACGGCCTTCCCGTCGAACCCTTCCGAACGGATTCTTTCGAGTTGCCCGAAAAAAACCCAAAATGAAAAACTTGAGCTGCCTTCTCCTTTTCTGGTGCCTCGCAATTACTCTACAAGGAAGCGAAAAACCAAATGTTATCATCCTTCTTGCCGATGACCTTGGTTGGGCGGACCTTGGGTATCAGGGGTCGCCTGACATCCGATCCCCCCATATCGACAAACTGGCCAAGAATGGCATCCGTTTCACCGACGGGCACGTATCCGCGTCAGTGTGCAGTCCGTCACGGGCAGGATTAATGACGGGAAGGTACCAGCAACGCTTTGGACACGAAGCCAATTCGCCTCCTCCTTCCGACGGCATGGACCTGAAACAAGTCACGCTTGCCGACCGTCTGAAAAAACTCGGCTACCGGACCGGATTGATCGGCAAGTGGCACTTGGGAAACCCTGATGAATTTTATCCGACCCGTCGCGGGTTCGATTACTTTTACGGTCTACGGTCCGGTTCAAGAAGTTATTTCTACCACGCCAAAAAGGATGACAAGCCAGGCAACGCCAAAGCGATCGAAGAGAATGGCAAACATGTGAAATTCGATGGCTACCTGACCGACGTGTTCGGACAAAAAGCGATCGATTTCATCCATGCAAAAGACGACAAACCCTTCTTTCTGTTCCACTCGTTCACCGCTCCCCATGGCCCGATGCATGCCACCGAGGAAGACAAGAAGTTGTTTGTATCAATCAAGGATCCCAAGCGCAGAACCTACGCGGCCATGATCTGGGCAATGGACCGGGCGATCGGCCAACTGGTGGATTCCCTGAAAGCCTCCGGGGAATTTGAGAACACATTGATTTGGTTTCTCAGTGACAACGGGGGAGCCACCGGAAACGCATCGATCAACCTGCCCTTGGCCGGACACAAGGGAATCAAATTCGAAGGTGGAACCCGGGTTCCGTTTTTTGCTCATTGGCCCAAGCAGTTCAAAAAGCCTGAGAAATTTGATCCGATGATGATCTCCCTGGATATCATGCCCACTTCGCTGGCCGCAGCGGGAGCAAAGGAAGAAACTTTGAAGAACCTGGATGGAGTGAACCTCCTCCCCTTCATCGAGGGAGAAAAAACTACGCCTCCCCACAAGAACCTATACTGGCACAAGCTCTGGTTCTCTGCCATGCGGGACGGCCCTTGGAAATTGATTTACGTACAGGATTATGGCTACGCCCTCTACAACCTGGACAAAGACCTTCCCGAATCAAAAAACCTCATCAAAACGGAAAAGAAAAGATCAGAGCAAATGATTGCTCAACTCAATGAATGGAAAGCCGGATTGGAAAAGCCACGTTGGGGTGAGGCTGAGGTATGGTTCCGTACGCATAGCAAGAACCATATTCGAATTATCGAGGGCAAATAGGGCTTATATCTTACTGAGATCGGGCTTAACCGGTTTGTTGGTTTTTAAACCCAGCGGGTAGTCCGCGTTCTGCTCATCCAGAACTTGTATCAGTTTTCCAGCAATCTTTCGTCCAATCTCCGGCTTTTCCGAAATCAGGTTTTTTTTCTCAAAAGGATCCGACCCAAGGTCGTACAACTCCCAACTCTCCGATCCGTAATTGTATATGATTTTCCAGACACCCTCCCGATGAGTGGAAAACAAGGTGTTTCTGTGCTTATGCGGGAAATGGGTGGTGAAGGTGGAATTCGTTTTGAAAGTGGAATTCCCACGGAATGCCGGGCTAACGTCCACGCCATCAAAAAGCGCATCCTTGGGAGACTTGGCACCGGCAATGCCAAGGATGGTCGGCACCATGTCCACGCAAGTGACAACCGTGTGATCCACCGAATGGGAAGGAATGGGAAATTCGCGTTGCAAGGGATTTTTGGAGTTTGGCTTTGCCCAAGATGCAATCAAGGGCACCCGGAGCCCTCCCTCGTACCGCGCGCCTTTCTTGTCCCGGTAAGGCGCATTCGTGTGAAAAGTACTTCCGTTGTCAGAAAAGAAAATAATCAGGGTTTCCTCGGCAACGCCCGATTTTTCCAAATGCCGGACCAGATCGCCCAATGACTTGTCCATTCCCTCAACCAAGGTCGCGAACGCAAGGGCGTGCCCCTTCAGTTTCGGATAGTTTTTCTTAAACCGATCATCAACTTCATAAGGAGCATGAACCGCATAATGCGACATGTAAGAGAAGAACGGTTTCTTCTTATGGATCGCATCGGTTATCGCTTCTTTCATTTCCAAGGTGATCGCCTCCGTCAGAAAAACATCCTTGCCGTGGTATTCCTCAAGTCCCGGTACGTCCCAAGTATGATTATTCTTGCTTCGCCAGGCAGCCGAAAAATCATGCTTTCCATGATAGGCACCCGGTCCGCCTCCGCCATAGCCTGCAATATTGACGTCAAAGCCAAGGTTGAGTGGGTTTCCGGACGGGGTATCGTCCGGTCCAAAGTGAGCCTTCCCCGCAAACAGAGTTTCGTAGCCCGCCTTCTTCAAGATTCGGGGAAGAAGTGGCAAGGAAAGATCCAAACCTCGAATGGTCCAGTCGCCCGGACTCTTGATCGTTTTCGTTTGTACGCGACCGGTGTCGACACTGGATTTTTTCGGATGCGTCCAGGTGGTCACTCCGTGCCTCGGCGCCGCCTGCCCGGTCATCAGGCTTATCCGGGTGGGCGAACAAACGGAGTAGGAATAGGCCTGCGTAAAGAGCCGGCCGTCCTTCGCCAACTTCTCCATGTTCGGCGTACGGTACAAATCATTGGTCGGAATCCTTTTTGGTTTTCCATTCTCGTAAAGAAAAGGAACGGATGTATCTCCCACCCCCATGTCATCCACGAGAAAGAATAGGATGTTGGGTCGTTTTTGGGTTTCGCAAAGAGCTGGCAAGCAGCAGACGCAAAGAAGGGCAAAGTATTTTATCATCAAACGGAAGGGTTTCTATCGAATGCAGGTGAAGGTGGTTCTTCCAGCCAACCGAAATCAATCTCCAACGAATTGGTAAAGTCTCTGGTTGCTTGACGCGTCCATCAAGCCTGTCCGGGAAGGACCTTGGCGAAATTGGGACCACCATCCCTTGGTCACCCCTTTCGAGCTTCCCTTGACGGCATAAACCTTCCCATCCCAGGATCCGAAGTATACCGTCCCGTCCGCTCCGATAATGGGAGAGGAGTCAACTTTCCCGCCCGTTTTCAGGGACCATTTCTCTTTGCCCGTTTTGGCATCCAATGCAAAGAAATTGGAATCGTCCGATCCGACGTACAAGATCCCATCAACTCCAATGGCCGGGGTGGAATAGATATTCGCGCCGGTTTCAAACTCCCAAAGTTTCAAACCGGTTTGGCCGTTCAATGCGTAGACTTTCTTGTCCCCGGAGCCAAAGTATACCGTGTCACCGGGCCCTACGGCGCAGGATCCTTCGACGTTCCCCCCTGTCTTGAATTCCCACTTCTTGGCTCCGGTTTGCGAATCGAGAGCATAGAGCTTGTTGTCTGCCGACCCCACGTAGATCGTTCCCGTAAAACCAGTGGAAGAGGAAGTGTACGAACCTATGGCCGGGGATGCCCCTACTCGATCCTTCGTGGCAAAAATCCATTTCTTCTTTCCGGTTCTTCCGTTCAAGGCATAAACGTTGTCATCCATAGATCCGACGAAGAGCGTATCATCAAAAGCGAGAGCCGCCGAGGAATTGATCCCTCCCGAAAACAGTTTCGGATCGGATTGCCACTTCAATGCTCCGTTTTTTCCATCCAAGGCATAGAGCCTGCCATCTGCCGATCCGATGAGAACCAAGTTGCCTTTGCCGATTGCCGCTGAAGTGTAAACCTTCCCGCCCGTTTCAAACTCCCATTTCTTTTCTCCCGTTTTCCCATCGATTGCATAAACCTTCTTGTCCAAAGAACCAAAGAATAGGGTTCCGTCAGCTCCGAGGGCCGGAGATGAAAGCACCTTGTCTCCAGTCAAGAACTCCCATTTCTTCTCCCCCGTTTTCCCATCGATCGCATAGACCTTCTTATCTTCGGATCCTACGTAAAGGGTCCCATCCCGACCTAGAGCTGGAGACGAACGAATGGCAGCCCCCGTTTCGAAGGTCCATATCGCCTCCCCAACCTCAACGGCCGAGACCTCGACGACGCCAAACAGGATCGTCAGGATG
>JABGWD010000315.1 GCA_018645725.1 Opitutia bacterium | reverse complement strand
CAGTCGATCGGACGGAGCCACTCAAGCTGATTTCCGATGATTTCGAATTGGCGGACGGGCCTTCTTGGTCGGGGTGGGCCCTGACCATCCCCGATCCGAAGTCCCAAGTCGCGAAGCGTTTCGTTCCCAAGCAAAAGAAGTGGTATGCAGTGGCCAAGGAAAAGCGTTTCAGCGCGAGTTTCTTCAACCATGGAAAAACCTATTTTGCGGACAACGGTACGGGTTCGATTCGTTGCCTGGATCAGAATAATCAATGGACGCTCCTTCACCAGGAGGATTTGTCGAAGGACAGACGCCGAAAGCCCAATGACTTGGTCGTCGACCGATCGGGCGGTGTCTATTTTACCCTGACCGGACCGGGAGAAGTCATTTATGTTTCCCCGCAGGGCAAGGCCCAAACCGTTGCTTCCGACGTCCAGACCCCCAATGGGTTGATCCTGAGCCCCGATGAGAAAACCCTTTACGTGTCCGAATACGTTCCGAAAAAGATTCTGTCTTTCAAGGTCGGCAAGAACGGAGCTCTTTCCGGAAAGAAGCTCTTTGCCAAAATGGACGATGGTCAGCCCGACCTCAAGGGAGCCGATGGAATGTGTGTGGACCGGGCCGGCAACGTTTATTGCGCAGGTCCCAAGGACATTTGGATTTGGGACTCGAAGGGCAAGCTGCTCGACAAGATCGTTTGTCCCCAGCGGGCGGTGAATTGCGCCTTTGGCGGTACCCAGTTGCGCGATCTTTATTTGAGTGGTTTTGGGGGCGTTCACGTCCAGCGCATGAAAGTATCAGGTGTTCCCACGCAGCCTCCTTCCGAGTGGCCGGAATCCCAAGAGAGCCGTCCAAGCGTCCAGGTTCCGGAAGGGGTGAGCCAAATGCTCGACCTGACCTATGCCGAATATGGCCCTCGCAAAATGTTGGCTGATCTTTTTATACCCAAGGGAAAAGGTCCGCATCCGGCCGCCTTGATCATCCATGGAGGAGGATGGATCAAGGGTGACAAAATGAAGTTCCGGGCCATGGGGTTGGAAATGGCCAAGCGTGGTTTTATTTCTATGGCGATTGATTACCGGTTGGCTGAAGAGGCTCTTTTCCCTGCCAATATCCATGATTGCCATGCCGCGGTCAGATACCTCCGAGCTCATGCCGATAAATATAAGATCGACCCGAAAAAGATCGGAGTGGTGGGAGGCTCGGCGGGAGCTCACCTTGCCGGCTTGCTTGCCACCACTGCCAAGGTCAAGACTCTGCACGGAAACGGTGGTAATGCAGAGGTCTCCTCCGCCGTTCAGGCGGCTGTCGTAATGTCCGGGCCCATGGAAATTTCAACGGGCAGTGTGGCGGAGCGTTCGCTCACGGCGAAGAATCCCGTAGCCAATGCAATCTTCCTGTTTGGTGGGACGGTCAAAGAAAAGCCCGGGCTTTATAAGTTAGCCGACGCTCATCTGCATATCGACAAGAACACGCCTCCGGTTCTTTTTCAATTTGGCGGAACCGAAGATCCGTCCAAAGTACAACCTTCGATCGATAAACTAAAAAAGCTAGGCGTGCCCACCCAATTGCTTACTCATTACGAAGATGGCAAGCATGGGTGCTGGAACCGCCATCCATGGTTTCTGCCCATGGTGGATGACATCGAGAAATGGTTCGAAAAGCACCTTTAGGGGTAAGCGAAGGGACTACTTTCTTTGGAATGCCTGGCTTGTGGCGACCTTGATCACGAGGTCCCGAAAGCCGAATTCACCATTGTTGACTGTCTTGGCGATTTGCTTGATTTCCTCCTCGTCACGCAGGCTCATCGAACGTCCGGTTCCATAGGTAAGCAATTTTTCAGCAAGGTTTCGGGCAAGCAATCCTCTCTTGGCAAGCAATGCCTTCTTCAAGGTTCGCGGTCCATGGATCTTTTCTCCTGAAGTCAGGGTTGCGGATCCGTCGATGGGCTTGGATGGGAAGAGCTCGGTAGACTGAGTGGATTTTTTCCAAAACCGTGTGCGGTAGTAAGTCGGGCGGTAACCTCCTACGGGGTCAAAGTATTCGAGGGCGAAGCCATAAGGGTCGATCTTGGCATGGCAATCAGCGCAGGCTTGTACGGAACGATGTTTTTCGAGAAGATCTTTGACGGTCTGTGCTCCCCGGACATCCGGGTCGATGGGCTCGACGTCCGGGGGTGGGGGAGCGGGTGGCGTGCCAAGCAAACTTTCCAAAACCCAGATTCCTCGAATGACCGGTGAGGTATCAACTCCGTTGGCGGTCAGGGTCAATATGCTTGCCTGACCGAGCAATCCCCCCCGCATGCTATCCTTGGGGAAAGACACTTTGCGGAAATGGATACCTTCGATTCCTTTGATCCCGTAATGACGAGCGAGGTCTTGGTTGAGGAACCCGTAATCGGAGTGAATGAAATCGGTCAAGGGAGCGTTTTCCTTGATCGCATGATCGAGAAACCGGTGAGTTTCCTCGAGCATGGCATCTTGTAACCCATATCGATAATACTCCCGAAACTTCAACGATGCCGGAGGCATGGTGCCCAGTTTTTCGAGCCGAAGCCACGACTCGGCGAACCCTTGGACGAAAGAATTGTTTCGAGGATCATTCAGAAGGCGCTCAACTTGTTGTTTAAGCAGGTTTCGGTCTCCGAGAGAGTTTTTCTTTGCCAGTACAAAGAGCTCATTGTCAGGCAAAGAGGACCACAGAAAATGAGAGAGGCGATTGGCAATTTCGAAGGAGTTCAAGCGGTTCGTCTCTCTTTTTTCTTCCTTAAGGTAAAGGAAGTCGGGGGAGATCAACATGGCCTTGAGGGCTAAAAAGAATGCTTCCTCACGATTGCGACCCAGTTTTTGCCGGGCATGTTTTTCGATCTCCAAGTAGGGTTCGATTTCCAATTTGGCAACGGGTCGACGAAAGGCTCTTCGGGCAAAACGGGTAAAGGCGAGTTCGAGGGCAACGTTTGAAAGATCACGTTCGCCGTCTAGAAACACTTGCTGGGCTCTGCTTTGATAGGTGCGGGGTAGGGGTCCGTTGATCCTGAGCTCATGCAACCGGACGGCTGGCCCTTTCCATACGTCAGAAACGATGCGCCCCGGTACCAGATCCTTGCCGATGAAGTGCCATGCATGGGAGCCCTGTTTGCCGCGAAACTCGATGTCGGTGTGGTATTTTTTGCAAATGTCGCGCATCCAATAATCGGAAGGACCGGGACCATTGTCCCAGTTGAGGAAGGGGACGTCTCCTTTATCCATCCAAACGGTTGCCTCGTATTTTTTTGGCTTATGGTCACCCAGGTCCCAGAGCCCGATCTTGGTTCTGGACTTTACGGAGTCGGAGGCCATTCCCTTGTTTCCTCTTGAGACAAAGAGGGCCAACTGCATGGGAGGCGTCAGATCGGTGGGGATCATCTTGGGGTCATAAGGGTGAGTCAGTCGACGCACTGCCTCGGCGGTTAGAATGATTTTGTAGTAGCCCGGAACTTGAATGCCTTTGGTTCGCCTGTACCAATCGTGAGGAAAAGTTCCCAAGTCAAAATGATCGGAAATTTGTTTTTTTCCGGCGGCGAAATCGAGGTAGGTTTCCGGTTTGTAAATTCTGTACATCCAGGGGGTGTTCTTCTGTCTGTTTGGATATCCCCAATCCTTGGGCTTGATGGCGAGGCTTTTGAAGGGCGCTTTCTCTTCGAAACGAAAAGCCATTCGGAGGTATCGTTCTGCTGCAACGAGGTAAGCATCCAGGTGTTGGTCGGAAAGATTCAAGGAGTCACCAAAGTTGGTGAAGCCATGATCGTTTTCATCTGCCGGAAAATTTTCCGTAAAATCAAAGGGCAGGTCCTGCAAGCCGAGCAAGTCCTGCATGGTGTTGCGGTATTCCCTGCGATTCAATCTTCGCAGGACGGTTTCTTTCGGTCCCTTTTCTTTTTCCAGATCGAGGAGGACTCGGGTAAGCCATGCGATTGCATGTTTGGTCTCTGCGACCTTGGGTTGTTCGATGTTTTTTTTCTTGGGCGGCATCTCACCCAAGTTCAGTTGATCGAGAACGTCATGAAGAAGATTGGTTTTTCCGGGATCGGAAAGATTCATTATCCATTGGCCGTTCTTTTTGTGAGCGAGCTCATGAAAAGTCCGGTCGCCCTTGTCCTCATCCGGACCATGGCATTTGATGCAATAGGTTTGTATGAACTGACGAACTCCTTCGTCGAGAACCTTTTCCTTTGCCTGAAGGCTTGCTGAAAGGATGACCGAAAGGGCAAGGCTCAGCGTTGCAAAAAGTCTGGGCATATATGCTCAGCTCCGTTTCTCGAATCCCGTGAGCGTTCCGGAAGAGGTGTTGAACCGGTCGACTTCCAGGCCGAAGTTTTGCAGCATGGAAAGGTAAAGGTTACAGAGTGGGGTGGAATGTTTTCCCTTGCGGGCGTAGTGCTTGTGTTCGCCATGCCTGAACCCGCCTCCTGCGAGAATGACGGGCAAGTCCCGGTTGCTATGCGAATTTGCATTGCTCATTCCACTGCCTAGTAGCGCCATTGTGCTGTCGAGCAAGGTGGCCCCGTTGGGTTCTTTGATCTCCTTGAGTTTCCCGAGAAAGCGGGAGAACTGCGAAACGTGAAAGGTCTCGATTATCGAAAGTTCATCGATGGCGTCCCGTACCTGACCATGATGAGAAAGCGTGTGGTATCCTTTCGTCACACCGGGGAGTCCCCCGTTTTCTTTGCCGAGGTTAGTAAAGGCAAGACTGATGATCCGGGTGGAGTCCGTTTGGAGAGCCAACGCCATCAAATCATAGAAGAGAGGCGCTCGGTCCTTCAGGGTCAGGGAATCCACTCTTTTGGGAATGGAATAGTCGGTATTCGGCTTTTCCTTGTCCAACCAGAGAGTCGACTGTTCGATTCGTTTTTCGAATTCGCGGACGGAAGTGAAGTATTGATCGAGCTTTTCGGAGTCGGCATAGCCCAATCCCTTTTTGAAGTCTTCGGCTTGTCGCTTGGCCAAATCAAGAATCGACCGCTTGTCGGTCAAACCCCTTTCGGTTTGTTTTCGCACGGTGTCATCCTCCTTGCGGAAAAGCATTTGGTAGAGCTTTTCCAAGCTGCGTACGGGTTGTATGGTGTTTCCATTGCCAGTCCAGGACAGAGAGTGTTCGTTCCCGCGGTCGGCATCGAGGGTCAAAGATGGATATCTTGTTTTTCCCCAAACGAACTCGGCCGCTTTTTGATCCATCGAGATATTCGCCTCGGTATAGCCTTTGGATTGGTTGGTGGGAATGCCGGAGAGAAAAAACTTGGTCGCGTTGTGTCCGCCGCTTAGGTTGTGGTCCAGTCCGGAAAACACCGTGTAGTTCTTGCGGTAAGGGTCGAGCGGTTTGAGAAGGAGAGGGGAATCGTAGTTTTGTCCCGTATCCTTGGGGCGAAAGTTCTCGGGTACGAAACCATAGAAGACTCCCGTGGCAACGATCCGCTTTGGCGGGGTTGCGATTTTTGAAATTGAATTCGCTTCCAGCAAGGGCAGGGCGAGCAATGAACCACCCATTCCTTGGAGAAAACGTCTTCTATGTATGGAATTCCGCATCCGGTAAAAAGATTTAATTATCATTTTTACCGATCCTTGCGGATCTTTTCAAGTTTTAGTCAGCTTACTTGAAGAGAGGTTCGACCATGTTACCGTTGATTTTTTCCCATCCATCGAGGAGCAACTTGAATTCCTCGGGCTGCGCTTTGATCAAGTCCTTGGTTTCCGAAGGATCTTTGGCGAGGTCGTAGAGTTCCCACTTCTTGGGCGTATGCCTGACTATTTTCATATCGCCTACGCGGAAAGCCGTCTTATGGCTCTGTCTCCAATAAAGCCATTCGTGCGGATCTTCCTTGTACTTTCCGGTGAGATAGGGAAGCAGATCATAGGACTCGACGTATTTGCCTTTGGGCTTGGGTGCACCGGCTGCCGCATGGATGGTGGCAAAAATATCCGTGCTCAGGACCGGCCGGTCAAAAGTTTTGCCTGCAGGAACTTTGCCCGGCCATTGAAAGAGGAAGGGTACGCGGATCCCGCCTTCGTACATTTGCCCTTTTTCTCCCCGCAAGGGAAGGTTGCTGCTGGTGAGTTCCCTAGTCGGGCCACCGTTGTCGCTGAGGAAGAAGACCAGGGTGTCTTTTTCCAAATTCTCATCCGCCAGTTTTTTCATGATCCCTCCCACGCTATCGTCCAGATTCGCCAACATGGCGGCAAAGATTCGACGTTGGATATCCTCGATGTGCTTGAACTTGTCCATATACGTGTCCGTCGCCTGAAGGGGACTGTGAACCGCATTGTAGGAAACGAACAAGAAGAATGGTTTGTCGCTATGCCGGTCAATGAAGTCTATGGACTCGCGGGTGATGGCATCGGTGAAGTATTCCTCTTCCTGAACGGGTTGTCTCCCGCGCACGATCGGGTTGTTGGCATCGTAGTCGGGCTCGTTGCCCAAGTGAGTTGAGTAGATCACCTTTCCGAACCTCCTTACGCCTTTTCCTCCGCCCGGAAGGACTTTCCTTCGTAACCAGGTGGTCGTTCCATCCCATGGTTCCGGCACGAAGTAATGCCCTTCGTGAGTGAAGCCGAAAAACTCATCGAACCCCCGGCGGAAGGGATGATAGGGAGCCGTTCCTCCCAGGTGCCACTTCCCCACGATGCCATTGACGTAGCCGGCCATCGATAGGGAATCGGCAAGAGTCTTTTCAGATAGGGGAAGCCCGAAGCCCGGCTGCTCGTTCTTGGCTCCGGTTGGGTTGAATTCATGTCCGAACCGGGTGCCGTATTTTCCAGTCAGAAGCCCGGCCCGGGAGGGACTGCAGTTGGGAGCCGTGACGTAACCTTGGGAGAAACGGATTCCCCTCTTCGCGATCCCATCGATGTGGGGGGTGGGGATTTGCTTGTTTCCCTGACAACCGAGTTCCCCGTAGCCCAGATCGTCAGCCAGAAGAATGATCAGGTTGGGCATTTGGGAAACCCGTTCCGCGTGAGTGAGGCTGGGAAGCAAACCGAGCGTAAAGAAAAGGATCAAAAAAAAGAATTTCATCGGGAACATAACAAAGCGAGTTTTATGGGTTCGATCAAAGAGAAAACTCAGGCTGCAACCAAGGAGGCGAGGACCTTGCGCGAGCCCTTGAAGGAGTGCCGGCCGTGCATGCACAGGTAGTTGTCCACGAGCGCGAGGTCGCCATCCTGCCAAGGTAGGTCGAAGGTTATCTCGTCCGCCAATTCACAGACCCGTTCGATTTCCGATGGGTCGAGAGAAGAACCATCGCCATGGATGATCGATTTCGACGGATCGTTGCGGGAATCTTTCCAACCCTTGAAAGCGGCGATGAGCTGGTTGAAGAAACTGCACTTTCCGTTGTCCAGTTCCCGGACCGCGGGCAGGGTGGGGGAGGTGACCCGTAACTCGTCCTGATCCATCCATTCCCACGAGTATTCAAGTTCGAATAGTCGGGTTTCAGCGCCTTCCTTCGAATCCACGCTCAGGGTACTTTGCCAGCTTCGCCCCATTCCTGACACCAAGTCCGCCTCGGCAGGCATGACGTTCGAATACTTGAGTCCTTTCGTCAGGCAATTTTGGGCCAACCCGGGCAACTCCTTCTCGATCCGTTCCCAAAGCACGTCGGAGCGGCAAAGGGGGGTTTCTCCTCCTTCTTCCGCAGCTTTTTGGCAAAAGAAAAAGAGCCTGCTCGGATAGACCGGGGTCTGGGCCATTTCGTGGTGTAAGAAAATGGTGGTTTCGGGAGGCGCCTCGTTCGCGGAGAACACGCGCGGGGTGTAAACGACCCGCACCGCATTGGATAGAGAATCCTCGTAGGTGAAGTTGGGCAAACCGAAGGCGACCACGGCGGCATCGAAATCACCCGGCGTGCCCAGGGGCAATCCGCGCAGAAGGACCGCTCCATAAGTGGCGGCTTGCCGTTCGATTTGCTCGGCGTTTTCGGCAATCCATCCGCAGGTTTGCTTGATATCACCGGCTTTGACTCCCAGGGCGAGAGGGAATGTTTCGCTAGCGTATTCTTGTTGGTTTGGCAGGCGTAGGCTCTCGGGCGAAAAGCCGAACTTCGAGGTGTCGCTCATGACAGAGCACACTGAAGGGTATTTCCCAATCAGTTAAGCAAAATAGGATCTGTTTTTTCGAATTTTCAAAACCGACAAGATGCTGAATAGCTGACCGTTTGACTTCTGCGAAGAACCGGCTCTTTGGCGTTCCCGTTTTTCCGTCGGCCTTGCAGGGGTGTGGTTCCAGGTTGTGCTCTAAAGCAGGGCTTCGATTGGATTTCCACTGCTCGCGGGTAAAGTAAAGCCATCCCGACTAAGCCGGGAGGCCGGATCGATGTTCATCGCAGCGAAAAGAGTAGCGGTGAAATCCTCCAGGGTAACGGGATTGGATTTAACGTAAGCCGCTTGCTTGTCTGATTCCCCGTAAACGCTTCCGCCCCTGATACCCCCACCGGCAAGCATCGCGGAATAGCAGTTGGGCCAGTGATCGCGACCGATGCGTTTGGCGCCTTTGCTTATCTTGGGTGTGCGACCGAATTCGCCCACCAAAACGACAAGAGTTGAATCGAGCAGACCACGATCACGAAGGTCCTCGATCAACGTGGCAACCGCCTGATCTGCACGAGGCAATGCGAAGGGCAAGCCATTCCATCCGTTCTCAAAAATGCCTACGTCGGCGTTGCCATGCATGTCCCAAGTTTCCCCGCTGACGAATTTCTCACCCGGGGCCAACCCCGTCCACGCCGCGACGTTGACAAGTCTCACCCCTGCCTCGATCAATCGTCTTGCGAGCAACAAATTCTGGCCCAAAGGGTTT
>JABGWD010000314.1 GCA_018645725.1 Opitutia bacterium | reverse complement strand
GGGGCATCCAGCCGGGTCGGATCCGTTCCCCAGTTAATGGAGTTAATGAACGGGTTTCCCACCGAGGTCCTCACCAGTGACGACTCGCTCCTTTTCCGAAAAGTCCGCTCCGTTTCCGATCCCCGCAAACAAGCCGAGGTGGTTTTTCTAAGCATCCTGAGCCGGCTGCCCACGGAGTCCGAAAAGAAACTTTTGCTCGACCAGACCGGTTCGTCCGAAGGCGATCTCTCGGACTTGATCTGGGCCTTGTTGAATACACCCGAATTTTTCTTCATCAAATAAAACCCGAGCCACCATCATTATGAAAGATATATTCAAGTCTCTCGATGAACCGACCCGTCGGGCATTCCTCCTTTATGCCGCGAAAACCACCTTGGGAGTGAGCTTGGCTCCAAGCTTTCTGCTTGGAGCGGATGATGCGACGCCCCCTGTCAAGATGGCAAAAAAAGCTCCCTGCGAACGGGTGATCTTTCTCTACATGAAAGGAGGAATGAGCCAAATCGACACCTTTGACCCGAAGGATTCCCAAGAAATCGGGGGACCCAGCAGACCCATTGCGACCCAGAGCGATGACCTGCAACTCTCCAACAAGTTGCCCAAGCTCGCCATGCAAGGCAACGATCTGTCCGTGGTAAGATCCATGACGACAAAGACCGGATCACACTCGGGAGCCCGCTACGTCATGCACACCGGTTACCGTCAAAGAACCGGCATGACCCATCCGCAACTCGGTTCATGGGCCCAGATGTTTCTGGGGAAATCCGATCCGATCCTTCCTTCGAGCGTGGTCATTGCAAGCGGAAACCCGGGCCCCGGTTTCCTTGCCCCTGACTACAGCCCCTTGCCGATTGGCAATGCGTCCCGGGGAATCAAAGACCTGCTGCCAAAAATTGACAAAGCGAAGTTGGAAAAGAGGGTTCGTCTTGCCCAAGGTTTTTCTTCCTCCTTCACACATTATTTTCCCCACGAGGAAGTGACGGCCTATTCCGATTTTTACGACCAAACGGTCAAATTCATGTCCGGTGACATGGCCGAACCTTTTGACATCATGCGCGAACCGGGAAACTTGCGAAACCGCTACGGAAACCACGCTTTTGGCCAAGGAGCTCTCCTTGCCCGGAGATTGGTCGAGAGAGGGGTTCGCTACGTTGAAGTCACCTCCAACCGCAGTTGGGACTCGATGCACGGGGGTTCGAAAAATCTCGCCAACCTGTCAAACGAGCTGGATGGCACCGTTTCCTCCTTGATGACCGACCTCCGGGATCGTGGGATGCTCGACTCGACCATGATCGTGGTGACCAGCGAATTCGGACGGACCCCCAAGGTCAAGGGCAACGGCGGACGGGATCACCACCCCAACGGATTTTCAGCGATGCTCGCAGGCGGAGGAATCAAGGGAGGAATCGCCGTGGGTGAGACCGATGAAAACGGACGGGATCCCTTTCCCGAGTACGAGCCCAAAAATTTGCATGCCACCATTGCGGAGGCCCTCGGTATGACGGGCACGAAAATCAGGCGCCTGCCCGGACGCCCCTCTTTTCTTGGTGGCAAACCCAAGCCAATCAAGGAAATCCTCGCCTAATCGCTCTTGACAATCGCGGGACCGGACGAGATGTAATTCTCGTCATGAAAAGTCAACTTTTTTGGTGTGCATTGATAACGGCGCTTTCGATCGGAAGCTTGGAAACGAAGGCCTCGAAGATTCGACTCCTATCGGGCTACGATGCCCCGGGCGGTTATGCTGACGCTTTGGTTGCGACGAAGGTTACGAAGAGTGCCGATTTCGTTTCCATGTGGCTGACCATGAGCAGTTCGGAAAAGACGGTGGAGAAACGCGAATCGGAAATTACAGCGGGACGCAAGGAGTTGCTGGAACGAACCAATGACTTGGCAGGCATTCAGGCATTCGAAATGCCCGTCGAACAACTGAATCGACCCTACGGCGTTTCCAAGATCTCCTCGTTCTCTTCCTCCTCCACAAGTTCCGAACCAAGTTTGAGTCAAGCAAGTTTCGAAATCCGGGCCAGGTTTGCCGAGGACGAGAAGTTGCTCGACGTGGTCAACCGAATACGCCGGTTTAGGGACTCGCTCAAGCTTCCGTCAAAAGTCTCCAACCACTTGGGTGATTCGATATCATTGGGAATCGATCGGGCCGAACAGTATCGACCGGAATTGTTGAAGCGCATCGCCGAGGAAGTTCGGCTTACCCGGGAACAATTGGGAGAAAAAGCCACGGTGAGAATGTCCGGTCTGGAAAGTCCGGTTCGCTTGCGTCGAAACGGAGTCCGTGAACTCGAATTGTTCATCCCGTACACGCTGGCGCTCGAGCTGTAACTCCCCTTGCTCCCCGCGGGGAACGTTCGCCTAATTATTTCTCACCACGGTCGGTTCCTGATCCCAAAGGAGATAGACCGGGAACTTGATCGTCTCCAGGACGTAGCTGGATATGCCCCTGTCGGATTGCCACCAGTCATCATCTGAAAAAACCTCGTTCGAAGCACCTGCCACTTCCACCTCGATTCCGCTGTCGTCAAAGATTTTTTCGAATGCGTAACGGGCCCGGCGGGTATGGAATTCATCGGTCACGATGATGATGCGCTTCCACCCCTTTTCCTTCCCGTAGGCCAAGACGTCCTCGGCTTCGTCGAAGGTCGAGGTCGCACCGTCCCCCAAGCTCGGGATCGTTTCCCAAGTTGCATTGAGTTCCATCTTCCTCACCACTTCCCGGGCAAAGCCCAGGTTGCCCGTCTCGAGTTTTGAAAATTCCTTGTTCCCCTTCTTCTCATTGGTCAAGTAGATCGACGGCGCGTACCCTTGGTTCCAAAGCCTGAGCGTTTCAGGCACGCGGGTGATCTTCCCTCCCGAAAGGCAGACAAGGGCATTCGCCCCCTTGGTCGCCGTATGAACGCCAAACAAGCGGGCATACCCCGTCAGCAAGGGTTTGCGAAAAAACCAGGCAAGGACAAAAACAAGGAACAGGAACGAAACCGCCCAAAGAGCTTTTTTACGCCAGCTCATTCCCTCAACGAGAGAATCCCCTCGATTTCCACACAGGCTCCGGCAGGTAATCCGGATACGCCGAATGCACTGCGCGTCCCCACCCCGCAGTCCTCTCCCCAGACGTCGCGGAACAACTCGCTGCATCCATTGATTACCTGTGGATGCTGGGTAAAGTCGGGCCCTGCGTTCACCATTCCCAAGAGCTTGATCACCCGCTCCACCCGGTCCAGTGAGCCCAAGCTTTCGCGAACCGTGGCCAGAACGTTCAACCCGACTTGATGAGCCGCCCGGAAACCCTCCTCCACGTCGAGGTTCTCCCCGACCTTGCCCGTGATCATGCCACCATCGGGCAAGAGCGGAAGATGTCCGGAAAAGTAAGCCAGTCCATCTTGAACGAACAAAGGTTTGTACAACCCGGCAGCCTTCGGCGCGGGGGGAAGTTCGATACCCAATCTCACGAACGATTCTTCTGCAGTCATTCCACCAAACTAAAATCCCCTGTCCCTTGAGCAAGCGTCAAAAGTTCAATCAGGCGATGATTTCAGGATTGATTCATCGAATTAAACGTCTACCAAGATTCCTATGCCCGAATTAAAATTCTCACGCAGGAAACTACTCGGATCGGCTGCCCTTGCCGGTATTGCCCCCTCCATTGCCACCAAGGCAATGGCCGCTCATCATTCGAAGAATGCCAAAGCCACTTTGAAAAAGGGCGGAGTCATGGTCTTTCAAGGGGATTCCATCACGGATGCCGGACGCAACAAGAAGGACCCCAAACCGAACGAACAAAAATCTTTTGGAAAAGGCTATGCTTGGATGGCAGGTTCCCAGTTGTTGATATCCAACCCCACCCACAAGCTCACGCTGCACAACCGGGGAATCTCCGGAAACAAAGTTCATCAACTGGCCGACAGGTGGGACAAGGACTGCCTCGAGCTCAAACCCGACGTACTCAGTATCCTTATCGGGGTGAACGACATCTGGCATGGGCTCAACGGCAGGTACGACGGAACGGCCAAGACCTACGAGGACGATTTTCACGCGCTGCTCGAAAGAACGAAAAAAGCCTTGCCCAAAGTACAGCTGATCATCTGCGAACCCTTCGTGCTCAAGTGCGGAGCGGTCAACGACAAGTGGTTTCCCGAGTTCGACAAGTACCGGGCCGCCGCAAAAAAAATGGCTCAAGCCCATGGCGCCGTATTCGTTCCCTTTCAATCGATGTTCGACGAGGCGGTCAAATACGCACCCCCCAAGCATTGGGCCGGAGACGGCGTTCACCCGAGTCCGCACGGCGCCTCCCTGATGGCTCATTTTCTGCTCAATTCCATACAAGTTTCCTAAAAAGGGAAACACGACCCCCTGCCACACGTCATGAAAGCCCTTCAATTGGCCGCACCCAAATCCTTCAGACCCTTTGACGCCCCAGAACCTTCCAAACCCGCTCCCGGAGAAGCCCTCATCCGTACGTCCAGAATGGGCATCTGCGGGACCGACGTCAGTTGCTACCTCGGAAAATTCCCCTTCTTCGACTACCCGCGCATCCCCGGTCACGAACTGGGTGTGGAAGTGCTCGAGGTCGGGGAAGGCGTATCCAACGTCCGGTCCGGCGATCGCTGCTCGGTCGAACCATACCTCAATTGCGGGGAATGCCATGCCTGTGCCAAGGGCCAGGGAAACTGCTGCGAAAACCTCAAGGTATTCGGGGTCATGATGGATGGCGGACTGTGCGAACGCTCGATTATTCGGGCGGAAAAACTTCACCCGTCCGAAAAGCTTGACTTCGAACAACTCGCCCTCGTCGAGACGCTCGCCATCGGTTGCCATGCATCCGATCGTGGAAACCCGAAAACGGGAGAACACGCCCTCGTCATCGGGGCCGGCCCAATCGGACTGGCCACGCTCGAATTCAACCGCTTGACCGGGACGAACCTCACCGTAATGGACATGTCCGAGGAAAGGCTGGATTTTTGTCACCGAACCTATGGGATCGAGAACCTCGTGCAATTCAAGGGAGACGGTTCGGAACTCGAAAAATGCAGGGAAATCACCAACGGGAACCTCTTTGACGTCGTGACCGACGCGACCGGCAACCCACGCTCGATGTCCGGCGCCCTCGAATACGTCGGACATACCGGATCCCTCGTCTACGTCGGCATAACGACCGAGGAAGTCTCCTTCGTCCATCCTGCCCTCCACCGCAAGGAAATGAACCTTCTTGCCTCCCGCAATGCCCTGCCCCGCGATTTCCCGAGGATCATCGACTTGATCGAGGCCGGGACCATCGACACGGCTCCCTGGATCACTCATCGCGTGGGATTCGACGAGGTGAGCGATCGTTTCGAGAGCTTGATCCAGCCGGACTCCAGGGTATTGAAAGCAATCATCGAGGTGACTGACTGAAACTTGGGTTTCGAGCACCCCGACATACGGACTTTTTCAACTCGCTAGCAGAAGGTTTTCACCTATTCTGCAGTTCCCAGATGGAACGAACAATCATTACCTTCTACCAATTTGCCGATCTTCCGGATTTTCAAGAGTGGAAGATTCGCCTGGAAGACCTTGGTGAAAAAGAAAAGGTACTGGGAACGATAATCTTGGGAAAAGAAGGGATCAACGCGACCATCTGCGGTTCGGAAGATGGGGTTCGTAAGTTCATGGCCTTCATTCGGGCAGACGAAAGATTTGCCGAAATGCCCAGCCGTTCAACCTTCACCTCCAGGGAAACCTTCTACCGTTTGCGCGTGGCAATACGGGACGAAATCGTTACCCTCGGCGTTCCCGGGATCGACCCGACCGAAGTTGTCGGGCAGTACGTCGAACCAGAGGATTGGAATACTTTGATCACCGACCCCGACATCCTCCTCGTGGATACCCGGAATGATTACGAGGTTGAGTTGGGCACGTTCAAGGGCGCCCTTGACCCGAACACCCAAAACTTTTCCGAATGGACGGATTTCGCAAAGGATTCGCTGAGCAACTCCCCGAAGCGGAAGGTTGCGATGTTTTGCACGGGGGGCATCAGGTGTGAAAAAGCATCATCCCACCTTTTGCAAAACGGGTTCGACGAGGTCTATCATCTGCGGGGTGGGATCCTCCATTATCTGGAAAAAATCGACCCTGAGGAAAGCCAGTGGGAAGGCGAATGCTTTGTCTTCCATCATCAGGTCTCGGTCACCCATGGACTGAAGGACGGAGAGGCCGTACTTTGCTTCGGCTGCCGATGGCCCCTGACGGAAGAAGACCTGTCCTCCCCGGATTATGAAAAGGGCGTTTCCTGCCCAAAATGCCACGGGGGCTTGAGCGACCGGAAGCGCGAAAGTTTGCGCGAACGCCAACGCCAGATCGAACTCGCCCGCAAGCGCCGGGAAACCCATATCGGGCGAAAGATGCCAACACCCCGAACTGCCCTGAAAACCTCCCCTCCCGCTTGATTATCTGCCAAAGCTCCCTTATTGTTGGGGTCAGAAACCGATGATCAAGGAACATACAGAAAAAACCCTCCACACCCGGGACACCGACCACCTCCTTCCCTCGGCATGGAAAAGCGGTTCCCTCAAATACGACGAACTCAAGACCCTCGCCGAAGGCGGTACCGGAAAGCTCTACACAACCACTGACAAAAATCTCCTCCGGACCGTTGCCTACAAAACCTTGCATGCCGACCTGCGCGATTCGGAGATCGAGACAAAGCGCTTTTTGCGCGAGGCCCGGGTCACAGCAAACATTCAACACCCCGGCACCCTTCCGGTTTACGAGCTAGGCAGAGATCGCGAGGGCCAACTGTTCTTCACCATGAAGAAAGTCGAAGGACGGGATCTTCGACAGATCCTTCTCGACCTGCGCCACGAAATTCCCGACGTCATGGATGAATTTCCCCTGCCCCGCCTCCTGGATATCCTCATTCAAGTTTGCCAGACCATTGCCTATGCTCATGACGTCGGGGTCATTCACCGGGATCTCAAACCCGCAAACGTAATCATCGGGAAATTCGGGGAGGTTTACGTTCTCGACTGGGGCCTGGCCAAGGTCATGGGCTCTCCCTCCCTTTCTTCCCCCGAATTGATTGAGGAGGAGGAGAACGCCGACTTCAGCCTCACCCCAGTCGGCAGACATTACGGGACCCCCATGTACATGTCTCCGGAGATCGCCCGCGGAGATGCGAAACTCGATCATCGGGCCGACGTTTTCTCCCTTGGCATCATGCTATTCGAGATTCTGACCCATCGATTCCTCGTCGAAGGAGAAGACTTTGTCGAGATCAAGAAAAAGCTGCTCGAGGAACCCTTCCCCCTGCCCCGCAAAATCGCCCCCGAAAAATCAATCCCCAAGGATTTGCAAGCGATTTGCGTGAAAGCATTGAAAAGGAACAAGGAGGAACGCTATTCCGCAGTAACCGGTCTGCTCGCCGACCTCCAGCGCTTCAGGCACGACGAAGAAGTTTCCGTATACTGGTATTCCGGTTGGGAAAAACTCACCCGCTGGAACCATCGCCACGCCTATTCGATCCTCTCCATTCTGTCCGCCCTTGCCGGGGCAGGCATTTATGCATTGTTCCAAAAATAGAGAGCCCGGTTGACGCTCGGTTTCCCCCTTTGTTGCAAAAGCGCGGGATATCGAGGAAAGCTCAAAGGTCGGGGAACAGACTTCCGCCCTTCCCGATCTTGCTCACCCGGCAATCCTTGCACACGCAATTCGCCCCATGATCACTCAAGTCCGGTTTTTTCTTCGATCCACCGGGAGTTTTGGCCGGCAGTTGATCCAAGACGTTTTCCGGTTTTTGCGGTCCCTTCGGCCGTCCCTTTGCAACCTTCGGAGCCCCGCCGTCACCTTGCCCGTCCAGGGAAGTCGGTACGGAAGACTTGGCCGGTTGACCGGCGGAGGAAAGTTGGGAAGAAAGACGGGCCGCCGGTTTGGGCTTGGATGCCAAGGGGTTGGCCATCCGACTACCCGCTGAACCTGCTCCTTTTGCGTACTTCTCATACTTCGGTTTCACCGCTTCCACAAAATTTGAATTGGTTATTGGCAAGGTGGCTAGAAACTTATTGCCCACCGGTTGAGCGACCACCAAGTATTCGGGTGAAGAAGGATGATAGCTCATCGCCCGCAACGCCCCTCCCACCGACACCGGTATCTTCGCAAGCTTGGCTTTGTCCTGCAAATTTACCGTTTGCTTGGTCACCTTGATCGCGCAGGGAAAGATGAGCGTGGTGTTCCTTTTGGCCCAAGCCAGAATCTCTTCCGATTCCGACTTGCCGGTTTCGACCGGGGCACTCGGTCTAGTGGTCGGCTGAACGGGGGTAACCCGCCGAGCCCGGACGATATCATCCTTGGCTTCCGACAATTCGCGTTTCGCTTGGCTTAACTGATCACGCAAACCTTGAACGTCGCTCATGGAACGGGATTCCTTGGAAGCCAGTTCGCCGGTCAAGGATTCGTTCTTAAGCGAAAGCTCCTTGCGCTCTTTGCTCAGCTCCTTGTTCTCATCCTCGAGTTTCTTTTTCAGGCCAAGATAAAATTCCTCGTTCGCCTCAAGCTTCACGACTTTGTCAGCCAATCCTGCGGCTTCGGCTTCAGAGGAATCGTCACCGGCCATGAAAACACCTATCAATCCGGCCATACTCAACAAGGCAACGGCGGAAGCAGCCACGGCAACCCAATTGCTTTTTGATTTTTGGACAGCGCTCCCCTTGAACGCATTTTGCATGTTGGCAACCTTGCCCTGCATTTGCTTGAGGGCTTGATCTTTTTGCGTCCCGGCGGAAGCAGCCTGTTGCAAATGGGCCAGAGATGCCTGCAGCTCCTTGCCCATGTCCACGACCTTCTTGTTTCCGTCGACCAATCGGCCCGAAAGAATACTCGCCACGTTAAGACAAAGCTGCCCGCCTGCCGTTCCATTGCTACCAATGAACTCGAGCATCCGCTCGTGATCGATTCGCCAAAGAATGCATTCTCCGATGGATTGAACGTCGGCGGAAGCCACCCCGCCGCTCAGGAAAGCCATCTCTCCAAAAGCGGCGCCCGCAGACAAGGTTGCGATCTGCTGACTGTTGCCCTGATCGTTTTTCTTGGTAATGGCCACTTCACCCGAAACCAGCATGTAAAGATATCTTTGCTCGTGGCCATCGGTCACGAGCACCTCGTTCTCCGCCAAGACCCACTCGCCCCCGAACTTCAATTCTTCCAACTCGAACTCACCGATGCTTGCGAAAAGACCCGTATTGGGCAGATCGTAGCCAGCTTCAATGACGTCCTCGCGATGTAGAAGTTTCATTATTTTCTCATTTTAGCCTGTTGCGATTGAAGAGCAAGGCAAGAAAAAGGCTCTTCTCCCGACCAACATGATCAGTGGCAACACTTGCCGTGCTTCTTGAGCCGCCAGTAGTTATAGGGCCAGGCCGCAAGAAAACCGGTGCCCAGGGTCACGGGCAGAATGGAGAGGGTGATCTTGGGCTCACCCATCATTCCATAGTCCGCGAGGTTCATCGCGGCCTCCATGAGGATCATCGAGATCATGCTCATTCCGACCGCGGTGCGGAACGCTTCCTTCGGACCCATTTGCTTCCAGAGAATGATGGTTTCCAAGATCACGCTGGTCACGATTCCCGAGACCATGGCGGTGGTCCAAACAATCGTCCAGAGCTCGCGGGGGATTTCACCAGGGGAATGATATTCCTGAAAAAGACAGATTGCGCCCAAATCCCCGATGGCACATCCGAGAAGGCAAAAGAAGGTGTTCTTGGCCGAGCGGAAAAGAGGCATCGCAAACCAGAGGGTTAGGCCGCCTGGCGGGATTGCCCGTCGAGGTGCCGGTCGATCGAGGAAACGATTTTACTGACCACCGGGACGGCCACCGAGTTTCCGAATTGCTTGTAGCAGACGTTCCGGCGCGCATGGAGTCGGAAGCCCTCGGAAAAACCCATCAACCGACGGCACTCCTCGGGGTGCAGGCGCCTGACCCGGCCGTCGACCAAGTACATCCCGGTCTTCGCGCCGATCCCGCCCCCGAAGGCGGAAAGCGTTATCGCATGCCCTTTGGGGCTGTAGATACGTTCGCCCTGACCTCCCTTGCCCACCGTGCCGATGCGCAAGGGTCGGTTTTCACGCTCGACGGGAAATTCGGAAGAGAGAAAGAGGTCGTCCCGCTCGATGACCAATTCATCGAGTCTCGGATCGTTCGGTGACAAAAGGACGTCTTCGACCGCGACGTCCTGATCCGTGGGTTCGGGAAAATGATATCCGGATGATATACTCAGGTCCTTGCGGAAACAGACGAAGTATATGCGCTCGCGCTTCTGGGCGACCCCGTAGCGGGAAGCATTGAGCACGGAGTAATGAACTTCGTAACCCAAGCGGTCAAGCAATTCGACGGTGGTTTCCAAGGTGCGACCTTCGGCATGTCCGAGAAAATTCTTAACGTTCTCGAGAAAAAGAACAGCCGGGCGGTGATGCCGGGCGATGCGCAGGATTTCGTACAGGAGCGTGCCCCGGGCATCCTCGAACCCACCCTGGTTTCCCGAGATACTGAAAGGTTGACAGGGAAACCCCCCGCAAAGCAGATCGTGGGCGGGAATCTCCCGTTCGGGAATTTGCGTAAGGTCGCCCGCCGGTTGCTCCCCGAAATTCTCGGTGTAGGTCAACCGGGCATCGGGATCGAGGTCAGAGGAAAAAACGCAAGTATGCCCGTTCTCGCCAAGAGCTTGGCGAAACCCGCCGATACCGCAAAAGAGATCTATGAAGCGCAACTTTTCCATTCCCACTTACACCGGATGAACCCCTAATGGCTGATGAGCGAAAGGGCAACCGAGAAAGAAAGGCAAGGCCTAGACGTCGCAGAGTTCGACCGCTTCGGCAAGCCCCAGCTCGGGGTCGCGGGTCGGGATGAATTCCTGGCCCACGAAGCCCTTGTACTTGATCTCGAGCAAAGCTTCCATGATGGGCGGATAGTTGATCTCCTGAGTATCGTCGAGTTCACCCCGACCGGGGTTTCCTGCGGTGTGGACGTGCCCGATCATGTCCCCGCATTCGCGGATGCGCCGAATTACGTCCCCGTCCATGATCTGGACGTGATAGATATCGAAGAGCAACTTCACCCGGGGGGACCCGACCGCATTAAGGATGTCCATGCAGTAGTCGATATGATCGCCCTGATACCCGGGGTGTCCCTTGTTGGGGTCGCTGTCGTCCCGGGAATTGAGCATTTCCAGGCAGACGGTAACGCCTTTTTTCTCGGCGTACCCAGCCACCTTCTTGAAGCCCTCGACACAGTTCTTGGCCCCTTCCTCAGGGGAGAATTTTTCCGCATATCCGGTAAAGGCGATGACGTTCGGGCATCCGAAGTCGGCCGAATCGTCGATCGTCTTCTTGGTCACGTCGAGGAGCATGTCGTGGTATTCCGCGTTATTGTATCCCTTGATGAAGGGAGGGCCCTCCACGGGAATGGTGGCAATGGCACAGGTGAGATCGTGCTTCTTCAATTCGGGCCAATGCTCGGTCTCGATCAACTCGACGCTCTTGCAGCCCAGTTTTACCGCTTGTTCGCAAGTCTCCTGAACGCTCCAGTGATCCTTGAAGCACCAGGAGACCACGGACTGGTTGATCCGGCCCTTGCTGACTCCCCGCTTTTCGCCGGTCTTCGATCCGCCGATATTTCCGGTGATGGCAAACTTTCCCGAGCAACCGGCCAATCCGCTGCCAATGATGCCTGCGGTTGCCCCCTTGAAGAGGGAACGGCGTGAAAGGGAGTCGTTGCCTTGAGGCGATGGTGTTGTCTTCTTTTTCATTCCTCCGTTCTTCACACACACGAACGCATGGCAAGAGGAAACCCTTTGCCCGATGAGAAAACCAAAGGTTCGGGCAAGCTTGACGAAGTTCTCCAATCATCAAGCCCGTCATAAAGAAGGTGGACAAAAAAAGGCCACCGCTCTTAAGTATGCTCATGAAGAAAATTATACTTACTTGCGCATTTCTTTATTTCCTTTCTTCTTGTGCCGAGGACAAAGTCTCAAACAACGATCGCACAGATGATTCCGAGGACGACTCGGACCTTTCGGTGAAGCAACCACAGAGCGACCCCGTAATCAGCTATGAAATTAAGGACGAAATTTTGACTCGACCCCAACTCGAGGTCATCGAAGTCACCCAAACAAAAATAACCCTGAATTGGTTCGACCCTTCGAATTGGAGCGCTCGAAGGGAAAACCCCGAGTATCTTCGCTTTACGCTGAAAAACTCAACGGATCCGAACGTCGGAAACTTGGTATCGAAAGAGGAGTTTTCCCAAACTCATCAAGTCGAACTCGAGGGCTTCCAAGCCGACACCTCCTACTATTTCCATCTCACCGCGCATCCTCCCGAGGGGGATACGAGATATCTTGCCAGTCAACCAAGCCTGTTGACAGTCCACACGCTTCCCGATTCGAACACCTATATGGGTGGACTCATCGTGCAACCCGAACTGGGAAAAGTACATTTCAAATGGGCGGCCCTCGAGCAACCGGGGCCGATCAAATACGTCCTTCATCTTCTTGACGACCCCAGCGCCCCGACACCCTTTGAGGAAATCGTTACCCAAGATACCGAAATACGCGACGTCGCCCTGCAGGGCGGAAGGGATTACTGGCTGCAGTTCACGGCCATGCCCGCGGAAGAACCCACCTTCAAGCCCACCCCACCCATTTCCCAACAATTCCACGTCCCCGCCAACCTACTTGAGCAAACCCAAAACCCGACGGCCATCCAACGGGAAGACAAATTAATCCTGGAATGGAGCCCCGTCGCCAATGCGACCGGTCCATTCGCTTACGCCGTCAAGGTGACTTGCGGCCCTGAACTCGATCAGTTTTACGGGGAATACTTGGAAACCGACAACAAACTCGAAATCGTTCAGGGAAAAGAATACGGGAAGTTTTATTTTGAAATCAAAGCGGTCCCCTTGGGCGGAAACACGTCCGATCTTGCCAGTGAAGCAAACGTGCTGTCCTTTGATTACCCGATCGTGTCCTGTCCCACGCCCATTACAAAGACAATCAACCGGAAGCCGAGCGAACCCGCGAGCGTGTTCATTTCATTGGACGACCTGCCCCAAGCGCCCGCTGGACATCGTTACGAAATCGAGATTGCAAGCGACCCGGAATTCCTGACTGGGCTCGACCGGAGATTGCTCGAAAGCAACGAACTGGAAACGCAAATGACCGGTCGTTTGCCCGAGGAAAATCACTACTTCAGGATCCGCCTAATCGGCCCTCCCGACGACGTCACCGTTCTTCCCTCGGCTTGGACCGACACCGTTCTGATCGAAGCCCAACCGGTACCCCCTCCTCCGCCGGGCGTGATCCCTTAAGCTTTCCGAATCACCTGACAAAGAAACAGCCCGGCAAAGGCCCCTGCGGCATCAGCGGCCGCATCCCAAGCATCCGAAGTACGAGCATGCCAATCCTGCCAACATTCGTCGGCAATCCCAAAGCACACGCAAAAGGCAAAGAGCCCCCAGCCAAACCCTCTCGATTCCCGACCAAAAGCAGCCCAAGACAAGACGCCCATGACTGCGTACTCCCCGAAGTGCAGGACCTTGTCAAAGTTCTTTATCCCAGATCCCTCAGGCAGTTCGGACTGACTCAAGGACGAGACGTAAAGAACCAGACAACAATAAGCCGCCAACCCGATCTTCCACTTCGACATTCGGTTGATACTCGCCCAAAGGGACAAGCCTGGCAACGGGAAATTGTTCTTCGGGAAAGGAACGGCGCCAGAGCAAGCGATGATCGACTGCCAACGATCAGACGCGGGCAACTCAGATTGGGGTCCCGGGCAAATTGTTCAGCTCCGACCTGATGATTCTAATCGATTGACCGTTTTGGTTCACGGTTCCGGAGGAATCCCAAGACTTTCCCGGAAGAGATTCGCGGGAAGGGGTCACGAAGGACCGGTTGGTTCCCGTACGGACGTCGCCCCTCGAGGGGTTGACGCGGGTGACTGGATTCGCCGAGTCCCAAGTCTTTCCGGGCAAAACCCGCCCGGAATACAAAGGCAAGTGCGAACGAACGGACGTCCGGTTTGCAAAAGGATCTCCGGACCTTTGCTCAACTAATGGGGAATGCAAGTCCTTGCCGGTTTTCTTTGGAGATTCTCTCAATTTGGGAAGTGTGTTTTTCTCAACCAAAGGCACAAACGGTTTACGAATCTGGCCATCCTCAATATCCTCCAAGTAGGCAATCGTTTTCTCCCGAAAGATGGTCAACGACTCGAACTTTCCGATTTTCCGAAGTTCGGCATTGACGAGATCGAAAGTTTCCATCGTCTTTTCATCCACTTCGGGATCGAGCGAAGGAAATTTCTTCTCTTGTTCAGCCAACCAACCGGCAAAGGCAACGTAATGCGCTTTGACCCGATCCTTGACTGAATTTTCGTCCAAAATCCGCTCCTCCGCCGGAGCCTCCACCACTGGCTTCTCAGGAGCTTTGAATTGCTCGACGGGGTCGACTGACAAAGCCGCCCGGGTCATCTGCGAGCTGATGACCTGCTTAAGTTCTTCAAGGGAAACACGGGGTTTCCCAAGTTTGTCGAGTTCAGTGTTTACAAAGGAAAGCTTGCCCTTGAGGAAGCCGTCACCACCCGCGGACTTGGAAGGATCCATTTCGGGGTTCCCTGATTTTTCATAAAAATCGGCCATGCTTTTGACGGTTCTCTCGATTCGGGACTCAGCCAAATCCCGAGTCGACTTGCTGGGAACGTAACCCTTGCCGCTGGCGGAGTAGTCCTTTGCCTGAATGCTTTGATCACCATAGTGATTTCTTATCTTGCTCAAAAGTTCGTCGGTCTTGCCTTTGTTTCTTCCGTTCAAAGCCATGTTCTTGCGCAATGCGCCCTCCCATCGCTCTATGTCCGGAACCGAGGAAACGCGTATGCTTTTGATTGGCCTTTCCATATAGTAGACTACGAGAGGAGAGGGGGTCGATTGAACCGGAGAAGACGGGGTGGAAACGCCGGGGCGAGAAACGTTGACGCCGCAATATCTCTTTCTTGCATTGGAAACAAAGCTTGAAGGGGAAACCACTTTGGCTTGGAAACTTTGATTCGGTTGCCTGGAAAAAGAAAGGGGAGAGTTTTGAATCCTTCCGCCATTGAAATTTGAAATCTGTGCGGGGGAAAACGTCTGTGGCTTCAAGCTTGGGGAGTCAAAGGATGGTGTCCGTGACCCGAAATTCTGACTGCGGGGAGTAAAGGAATTCATTGACGGACTTCGAATAACCGTTCCGACGGCAAGGCCACAACAGTCTATTTGAGCGTTTACCTGTAGGACAAAAGGGATGACAAGGAATGAGGCGGGAAGCAATTTGATGAATTTCATAAGTAATGTTTTTGTTTATTTAGTATATTTACATACTTAATACCACAGCGCAAATGTTTTTTCGAAAAAAAATGGCGTGGCACCAAAACCAATCCAGGAAAACCCGGCTAACGATCCAATGGACGGGCAAGAAGCCTGACCGACGCACCCGGAAAGGCATCGGCTTAAAAACAGCTCAAAACTAAACGGTGTAGTTTCTGGAAATATCCTTGAGCACCGAAAAGATTTTTCGGGCCCTCAATCCCGTTGCGTCAAGAAGGATACGGTCGGGATTCTCTCCCCGACCGATGGTACCGTTGGTTTGTTCGGTATTCGCAAGGGTCTCGTTTCCGATCCTAAGCAAAGCTTGAGCAAAAGGGAGCCTTGTTTGGTAAAAATCTTTATGGGCATCTTCGATTACCTCGATGACGACCTTGTGAAACCCGAATTCCGACGATAACTCGGATGCGCACGTATCGTAATAAGAACGGTTTTGTTCAAACTCGAGCGCATCCGCACCCAAGCCATCGCAGGTGAGTTCGGAGCAAACGTAGCCATAGTTGAACAAGAGTCCCGCCAAGTATGCCTCATCAACCCCAATCCCAACATCGGATGAGAAAGCCTTGAGGAAGCGTGCGAGAATGACGCTTCTTTTTTTCAACAAGAAAGGAGTCAGATCAGAGTTTGGCATCGGGATTTCGAAAATTTCTCTGTTCATGGAACGAATTGCCAAGCTTTTCAAAAAGCCCAAACCCTTTTTGAACAATATGTCCCGGGCAAACTCTTGCTCTGAACCTGAAAACCCGGCCCGCCTCGTCAACCGCCCCAAGAGCTTTGGGTCATGAGAACAAACCCGGAGGATATCCTCCAAAGTAGGTTCGTCCTTGTTAATGATGCCCTCAATGCGAGGCAACAAGGTCATGGTAGGAGACAACTCTCGTAATTTCTCCCTGAGCATTGGAATATTAGTGTTTAAATCCGCTGTTATCATAATTTTGATGAAACTGTTATCAATAGTATATGACACAGGCATACCAACTTTAGACTTATTTTTCAATGTTTACACTATATTCCTTGTTTTTATGTGCACTACATTACCGGGAAACAGGATTGTGCAATAAAGCTACTTTAGAAAAAGGTTTCGACTACCCAACTGCACCCGAAATCGTTACTTTGCAGAAATCCCGCATTCCGCTGTAGCCAACTGATAATTGAAACGAGAAACTTTATGCACTTATCAACTTTTATCAATACTTTACTTGTTTTTGATCACTTTCCTTCACTTCTTTGGTAAAAGAACGAAGCTCTTGTTTTTACCCGAAAGAAGTTGGCGAAACGCGGGTATATGGAGAGACAACACTTTCGGCTATAAATTCGGATTCGGAGACAGGAAATGCCAACGAAAGGCAAAACTCGATTGCCACCAAACGATTATGAAGTTCTTCTGATGTTCCAAATGAAATTACTTAGCATCTTAAAAATATGTTTTCTTCCATTCTCGAGGTTCGCATTGCTCCTCTTGTTTCTGCTCACACCTCTTTTGTCATATGGCAAACCCAACGTTCTCTGGATCACGGCCGAGGACATGAGTCCGGTTCTCGGATGCTACGGACACCCGGATGCCATTACTCCGAACATCGATGCCTTGGCCAAGCAGAGCGTCCGCTACTCTCATGCATTTGCCTCCGCCCCGGTCTGCTCCCCTTCGCGTTCCTGCCTCATCAACGGGTCCTACCCCCCCTCCCTCGGAACCCAGCAGATGCGGTCGGGTTTCCCCCTGCCCTCTTACATGAAGGGTTTTCCAGCCCTCCTGCGCAAGGATGGATACTACGCGACCAATAACGTCAAAACCGATTACAACTCGGGAAATTATCAGGACATAATCAAGAGTTCTTGGGACGAGAGCTCGGGCACTGCCCACTGGCGCAAGCGTTCAGATAAGAAAAAGCCCTTCTTTTCGGTCTTCAACCTTATGACCTCTCACCAGAGCCGGTCCATGGTCTGGCCCTACGAGCGCTTTCAAAAGGAAGTTCAGTCCAAGCTATCCCCCGACGAGATCCACGACCCGAAGAAGATAACCCTCCCCCCCTACTACCCGGACACCCCCGTCGTGCGCAAGACCCTCGCCCGGTTTCACGACTGCGTGACGGCCATGGACAAAGAGGTCGGGAGCATCCTCAAACAACTCGAGGAGGACGGATTGGCCGAAAACACGATCGTTTTCTTTTACTCCGACCATGGATCGGGCATGCCCAGGCACAAGCGGGCTCTCCTGGACAGCGGGATGCACGTACCCTTGATGATTCGCTTCCCTGACAAATGGAAAAAATACGCCCCGGCCGAAGACGGAAAGACGATCGGCCGCTTGGTCGCCTTCGTCGACTTCGGGCCAACCGTGCTCAGCCTGACGGGAACCGCCATCCCGAAATACATGCAGGGCAAACCCTTCCTCGGTCCCAAGAACACGAAGGCCCGAAAATACGTCTACGGGCATCGCGACCGGGTGGACGAAGTGCGCGACCTTGCCCGTTCGGTCCGTGACAAGGACTTCCTTTACATTCGCAACTACATGCCCCATCTCGGATACAACCAGCCCACGGTTTGGCCCGACTTGGGGGAAATCAGGCATGAGTTCTACCGCCTGACCGATAGCAAGAAGATGACGGCCACCCAGTGGCATTTCGCCGGTCCGACCCGTCCGCTTGAGGAACTGTACGATTGCCGGAAGGATCCGCAGAACCTCAAAAACCTCGCCAAGTCGGCCGAACACAAAAAGATTCTCGCCCGCCTGCGCAAGGAGCATGTCAAGCACGTGAGCAAGACACATGACCTTGGTTACCTCCCGGAATACGAGGCTTGGCAAGCTTTTGCCGGAAGCTCGGGCTGGGTAGTTGGAAAGTCTGGCAAGATCGATCTGGAACCCGTCCGCAAGGCAGCTTCCGGGGTTGGCTCCGCGAGTGAGAAAATCCTGCTCGCCAATCTTCAATCGGAAAACGAGCTCGTCCGCTACTGGGGAGCGATCGGGTTCGGCGCCCGGAAGGGAAAACTCAGCGAAAAGGCAGGACTCGCCTTGGGCAAGGCCTTGAAAGATTCTTCGCCATCCGTCCGGATCGAGGCGGCCAACGCCTTGGCCCGGCAGGGACAGATCGCATCGGCTCTACCCGTTCTGATCAAGGAACTCGAGCACAAGAATCTGATCGTGGTAACCCATGCCGCCCGAACGATCGAGCTCTTGGGCAAAAAAGCGAAGGATGCCGTTCCTGCCATGCAAGCCTGCCTCAAGCGGGCCCACAAAATCCGCCCTCCCGATCTCTCACCCGTGATCGTGCTCCCCGGCGACGAGGACATGGCCATGTTCGTGGGCTTCTCCTGTCAGGCCTTTCTCGATAACGTGCAGGGCAAACGATAGGACGAAACGATGGCAAATCCTTCTCCTGCTTTCGAATTGCGTCCGATGAAGACGGACGAGTGGGACGTCGTGGCTGAATTGATTCACGAGTCGACGAATTCCTGGTACGTTGCGAGTGGGAAAAGCCCGATCTTTACCGGACCGACTTCCGATGCCCGTCTTTTCTGCGAGGTCTACGAGGCTCTCGATCCGGGTTGCTGCCTCGTTGCGGTCTGTCCGGAGAGCAGAAAAATTGCCGGGTCGTGCTTCTATCATCCCCGCTCCACTCACGTCTCGCTCGGGATCATGAACGTCCATTCCGACTTTTTCGGCAAGGGAATTGCAGGTTCCTTGCTCTCTTGGATCATTGCCTACGCTGAGGAAAAAGACTTGCCGCTCCGTCTGGTCTCGAGCGCCCATAACCTCGATTCCTTTTCCCTCTACACGAAAAAGGGATTCGTCCCGTTTCTGAGCTTTCAAGATCTCTACCTCGAGGTCCCCAAGGACGGCCTGAACGACGAATTGCCCGAAAACGATTGCGTTCGGGAAGCTGAGCTTGGGGACGTTACGGACATGGTCGAACTGGAACGCGAGCTGGTCGGGATCGAACGGGCCAAGGATTTTTCCCATTTCATCGAGAATGCGGACGGTATTTGGAAAACGGTAACCTATCGGGACAAAGACGGGAGCCTGCTTGGCTTCCTCTCCTCGGTCAACCACCCGGGGAGCCAGATGATCGGACCGGGGGTTGCCCGCTCGGAAGAGATCACAACCGCCTTGCTGGCTGCTCAACTCGATTTTTTCCGCGGGCGCTGCCCAGTCTTCCTGCTTCCGGTCGATGCCGCCCATGCGGTAAAAACCGCGTATTCATGGGGGGCGAGGAATTGCGAGATTCATTTCGCCCAGTGCTTGGGCGAGCCACAATCGACCAAGGGCGTGATTATGCCCACCTTCATGCCCGAGACGGGATAAGCCCTAGGCAAAAAGGCGGATTTGCCTGGTTATCATTCCTTCCAGTCAACCGAAAGGCAAAGACAAGAAAAGGGTTGTCGGAAAAAAAGGGAAAAAAACAAACTATCCGCATGACAAGACGGAGAATAAGAGCTTATAATCAACCCATGTTGAATTTGAGCTGCCAGAGGATCGGGAGGAGAAACTTCCTGCGTCTTGGCGCTCTTGGCGGGGCTTGCATGCCCGGTTTGCTCGAAGCCCGAACCCTCCTTTCCCAAAACCCCAAGCTAGTCAAGGACCGGGCGGTCATCTTTCTCTTCATGCACGGAGGACCCAGCCAGTTCGAGACCTTTGACCCGAAAATGGATGCCCCCTCGGAAATCCGCAGCATGACCGGAGAGATCCCCACCCGCCTGCCCGGAATAACCTTCGGTTCGACCTTTGAAAAACTAGCCAGGCTGAACGACAAGTTCTCCATCGTGCGCTCCTTCTCGACCCAAAGCGGAAGCCATGACGCCCGCCCCTTGGTCGACCCGAAACATTCCTCCGGCGCCCATATCGGATCCCATTACGCTCACGTTGCGGGCTCAAGCCATCCGGAAAAAGGAACCCCCCGCAACGTCATACTCTATCCCCGGGCCGTTGAACCCGAGGCCATGCCGGCCATTATGAGCCTGGGCAAGTTCAATGCCACCGGCCTCCTTGGCACGGCCAACGAACCTTTTGCCCCGAGCGGAAGCAGCGGGCTCAAGGAAGACCTGAAAATCCGCATGGAAGCTAACCGACTCAATGACCGCAGGCATTTGCTCGGAGCGGTCGATCAGTGGAAGAAAACGGTTGATCGTTTGGGGGAAGGCTCCGGCCTTGATCATTTTCACGGCCAAGCCTTCGACACTTTGCTTGCCGGGGTGGCGGATGCCTTCGAGATCACAAAGGAAGATCCAAAATGGATCGAGCGCTACGACACCTCGAAATTGATGAACGTCACCAAGATCAGCAAGCGTTGGAACAACCACGAGCGCTATCGCGACCACGTAAATTCTCTTGGCAAACTTCTCTTGCTCGCCCGCCGGTTGGCCGAGCGGGGATCGGGTTTCATAAGCGTGACCACGAATTTCGTCTGGGACATGCATGCCGACAAGAACAACGCCACCATGACCGAGGGCATGGATTACGTAGGCAAGCCTTTCGATCATGCCGTGAGCGTACTCATCCAAGACTTGGAAGCCCGGGGACTGCAGGACAAGGTCCTTCTGGTTTGCTGTGGAGAAATGGGCAGAGGTCCGAAAATCAACCCAAAGGGCGGGCGTGACCACTGGGCTGGCTCAACCCCCTTGCTGATCTACGGAGGTGGTCTCAAGATGGGCCAAGTCATCGGAACCTCGGACAAGAACGGCGAGCAACCCGAGGACATTCCCGTTCACGTACCCGATCTTTATACCACCATCATGGACCGTCTGCTCGACTTGAGCGCAATCCGATCGATGGCGGGTATTCCCGCGGAGGTGTCTCAGGTTCTCCACTCGGGCAAGCCCATTCCCGGACTGAGCTAAGACGGGGAATCAATTCCCCGACATGCTCTTGCGTACGCTGATTGCCTTGGGACCAAAACCAAGGGCCTCGGCCACCTGCAGGGGGAAATCATCATACTTCGCACCAGGTTGGTAAAGCACGACCCGGGTCCGCTCACCTGCCAAAGCAACCGCTTGGGGCAGGTCCAACACCCGAAGAACGTTCAGGTAAGCCGGTCCTGCCCTGTGGGATTCGGGCAGATCATGCAAGTCCAGGCGGGTAACCTCGGGCACGTAAAGAGATGCATAGAGGAGGTTGGTCGCCATTTGGCTATTCGCCTGCATCCAGAGAGGAACCTTGCCCATCCCTTGGACCGCCCGCAGAGAACTGACCGAGCGAACGACGTCGAATACCCGCATGCCATCGAGGGTCTCCCCGAGGAGATAGAACCTGCGCAGGATCTGGTTGCGCTTGCGGGCATCACCCGACCATGCGGTCGGCCCAATTCCACGGGGAACGACGTAAGCCATGGCCCACTTGTGGTTTTTGAACATCTTCCTTTCCGAATCGAAAGCCTTGGCATCATGGGCAGGCAGCTTCAGCCCCTTTGGAAACCCCTTCCCGAAGGTTTTCCCGTAGGTGCCCGCAAAATCATTCCATCCTTTCTCGTCCAGGACGTTCAGTACGACAAGGTCGAGGTCTTCCCGATCCAAGCCTTCGCGGTGAACGAGATAGAGCGAAAGCTCCCAAGGTTCCTGAGATACGAACCGGTGGACGGAAAAACCAATGCCCCCGGACGAAAGGTCGAACAAGGTTTCTCCCTTTGCCTCCGGGCTCTTCTTTGGCCAAGCTCCGAAAACCTTCTCATCGAGTTCCGCACGGACCTTGTCGCGGTATTTCTTCCAATCGCTCTTGTCTTTCGGAACCGGGGGCGCGGAGGCAACGGGCACGAAAGTTTCGTGTATGCTCGAGGTCTTCTCATCCGCAGGGATGCTTTTGAAAACCTTGAGTTGTTCGGGCTCGAAGTACTTGATCGCCGGCTTGTCAATGAGCGGAGGTGAATTTTGATCCTTGAGAAAACGATTGAACCAGGAGAATGCATGGACGCGCAGATCCTGAGTGTCCTTGTGCGGACCCTCGGTGATCTGGAGCCCGAGTTTGCCAGCCGCCCCAAGGAAGCCGTAGAGCTTCCTCGTCTTGGAGTGAACCTCGAGCACGCCGTCGAGAGGGAAGATTCGATCCTTGTCGGTATTGGAAATGAGAAGGGCCCGGGGGGCCACCAGGCTCGAGATCATCGCGAAGTCCCAGCGCTCGGAATTCACCTGATACATGCAATCGCAATGGCCCTCCACGCAACCGTCGATGACATGGTTGCGCATGCTTGTGATTCCAGCTACCGGCACGGCCGCCTTGACCCGCTCGTCGAGAGCCGCTACCCACCAACTATAGGCCCCGCCCCCGGAACGCCCGGTTACCCCGATCCTGTCGGCATCGACCTCGGGCCGACCTTGCAAGTAATCTATTCCACGCATGCTGTTCCAGGCCTCCACCCCGGCCGGGGTATAGCCACGCGAAACCCACCACCACATGTCCTTCGAATAAGTCCCGTGATGAATACCCTCGATCTCACCGAGCTGGATGGTGTCGATGGTCAGGCAAACGTATCCGTTCCGGGCGAACCAGGATCCATGGTGATGATAATGAACCTTGTTTCCATAGCTGACGCCGTCCTTCTTGACCCGACCGTGTCCGCAAACGTAGAGCACCGCGGGAAACCTCTCCCCCTTCTTCCTGTCGGCCGGAAGGTAGAGATTGCCCGTAACGTAAAGCCCGGGACTGGACTGGTAGTGAAGGTTCTCCACGGTAAACCCATCCCCTTCGAGCTTTCCCGTGATCGTAGCCTTGAGATCGGTGCGCGGTCGGTCGGAAGAAAGCCCGAGCATATACCCGAGCCGTTCCCTGTACTCGCCCTTGCGCTTGTTCCAATCTTCCTTGTTCCCGACTTCCCCAAGGAAGGAGTCTTCGATTTGAACCGTCCGGCGCTCGAGGTACTTCGCGAGCATTTCGTCCCCTTCCCCACCGGATGCGAAAAAGGGGGACAGCATGGAGAGGAAAAGGAATGGGAGAAGTGCGGTTTTCATAAAATCAATTCTCGAACGTGATGAACCGAAACATCAACCCCGAAACGGAAAACTTGCGAAAAGGGCTATTCGGCAAGCTTGGCGACTTCTTCCTTAACCGGAGGGTCGAAACTGGCAAAAAGCTTTCCGTCGGAAACCTTCCAGATCCGAAAGACCCCGGATTCGCCTCCGGCTCCGACAAGCCCTCCTCCTCCCGACACGCTACCTGTGTGAAGAACGTCGACGGCCCCCGCCAATTCACGGACGTTGGAAGGATTCCCCATCGGGACGCGCAAGATCCTGGCCTTGTTCTCGGCCGTCGTCACGAATGCCTGATCGGTCAGGCCAATGAAGCGGATGGAGGTAATCTCCTTCTTGTATCCGGCCTGTTTACCCGCCCGGTCACCGTTGACCAGATTCCAGACCTTGACTTCCCCATCCGCACCCACGCTGGCTAGGATCCTCCCATTGGCTTGCAAACTGGCACCAAGGACCAGGCTGGTGTGACCCTCGAAGGCATGAAGTTGCTTACCCGTCTCCCGGTCCGTGATCCGGGCGAACTTGTCCGCACCGCCCGAGACTAGGAGCTTTCCGTTCCGGGAGAACTCGACCGAATTGACCATGTCGCTGTGGATGTCGGGAAAATGCTTGAGCAGCGATTTCTTGGCCAAGTCCCAGACTATGATTTCCCCCGTCCGACTGGGATCTCCCCCACCGCTCGCCAAGAGCTTGCCACCCGGACCAAAGGCCAATGCGCTCACCCGATGCACGATCGGGGTCTGGGCCAAATCTCCCCCGATGAGGTGGTCGAGCTCCCATTCCCTTTTCAAGTCGATAACCGAGGAAACTCCGTCTTGATCGACAAAACCGAGCTCCCGATCGAGCCGACCGAAGAAACGTCCGGGCTTTCCGGTAACCTGATGAGACTCGATCCACTTTCCCTGATTCCCGACCGACCAGAGATTGACCAACCCGGACTGGTCCAAGGTGACGATGGCTTTGCCATCCCCGGAGAACACGATTGACGCAAGCACGCGTTTGGCATCCTCCGCAAGCTTCTCCTTGGCTAACTTGCTCGCCTTTTCGGTCTTATTGAAATCTGCGTCCGCACGGAGGTCAAGAGCCTCGTACTCCTTGATCTTGTTGTCCGCCTTGACCAGATCCTCCTTGGCCCGCTCGAGATCGCGGACAAATTGCAGGCGTGGGTTTTCCAAGTCCTGGTATTCCTTTTCCGCCTTGAGCAGGGCATCATCCTTCTTCTTTAAGTCGGCTTTTGCCGCAGTCAGTTTCTTTTTGAGGTCAGCCAATTCCTTCTGGGTTTCCGCAAGCTTGGTCTTGGCCTGGGCCAATGAATTCTCGGTCTGCTTTTTTTCCTTCCTCAACCGATCGGCTTCCTTCACGGCAAGGTCGGATTTGGCCTTGGCTTGGTCGGAGGCTTTTTTCGATTCGGCTACCTGCTTGCGAAAATCCCCGGCCTGCTTATCCAGAACCACCCGCTGTTCTTGCAAGGGCTTCATCTTGGCAACCAACCCAGTCTTCTTTTGGTTGGCCTGCTTGAGTTGCTCGGGCATGCCTGCCGATTGCTTGATCGTCTTCTCGACCTCGGCAAGTTGAGCTTTCAATGGTTTTGTCTGCTTCTCGTTCTGCTCGATTTTCCGCAAAACGGGAGCAAGGGCGGCTTCCTTTTGCTTGAACGCCTTTTCCAACCGCACGGTTTCTGCCAAAGCTACCTTCTCCTTCTTTTCCGGTTCCGCAAGCGTTGTGGTTCTTTTTTTCAGTTCCTCGGTTCGAGTCTTCGTCAGGGCATCTTCTTCCGGAACCCTTTTTTCCAAGCCCGGCAGGCTTTCCTCCTGCTTGTCGATCCCCTTCTTGGCCTCGTCCCGTTCGGTCAGCGCCTTGTCCATGGCCTTTTTCTTTTCCGCGATTGGCTTGGCCTCGGCATCCTTGAGTGATTTTTCGACTTTCTTTTGCCGGTCCTCGACCTTCTTCTTCTCGTCCTCGCGCTTCTTTGATTCGGCCTTGTAATAAGTTTTCTCAGTCTTGGCAAAAGCAAGTTCCCGATCTTTTTGCCCGGAAGACAAGACGTTCCCGGGGTTACCCTTGAGATCCGCGATTTTCTTACCCGTGGCATAATCCCACAAGCTTCCCCCCGGCAAAGTCCCGCTCACTGCAAAACGCGCCCCGTCGGGGGAAAGGACAAAGCGCTTGACGGGCGTTCCCACGCTCATTGACTTGACCACGGTAGCCTCCTTGAACTTCCAGACTCGCACGGTCGAATCGTCCGCCCCAGAAAAGAAAACGTTCGGGTCGGTGGGATGAAAGGCCAAGTGACGGATGACGGAGGTGTGCCCCTTCAGTTCGCGCAGGGGCTTCCAATCCGCCGAACCCCCTGCCGGGGAGGTCGGCCAAGCCTCGATCACTTTGCTTTCCCGGGCCACGATCAAACCCGGGGTTTCTCCGCCCGAAAAGGCTAGTGCGGTGACCGGGGTCCGGTTTGTCGAATTCCCCTCGAGCAGACGTTTTCCGTCGCCAACGCCGTAAAGGACAAGCTCACCGTTTTTTCCGCCCAGTGCGATTCGCTCCGCTTTCGGGTCAAAGGCGACTGCGTTGACCAAGCCGATTTGCTTGCCTATTTCCCTAACCTTTTTCCATGCAGGCAGGCTCCAGAGAACGGAACCGTTCCCCTCGCCGAAGCTGACAACAAGGCTGTTCACCGGGCTCACTTGCAATCCGGTATCGAATGAGACCGGTATTTTCGAACCTTGTTTGCGCGAGACGGGCGTCCTTTTCCAGAGCTTGATCGTACGATACCCGCCCGAAGCAAGGATTTTTCCGTCCGGAGAGAAAGCGAGCGAATTCACGACGTCCAGGTGGGCGGCATCCTCCTTGCCGTAAAACCCGAATTGGGCAAGGGCAGGATCAGCCAGGTTCAAGGGTTCTTTTTCGCCGGTAGCCAAGTCGTAAAGATGAATGCGGTTGCCCCGCCCGGCAGCTGCGAACCTGCCACCGTTATCGATTGCACTGGCATAAATGGGAGGATTGGGATGCTGGTACTGTCGCCAGGTAACGGGCAACCTCGCCCGCAAGGTCCCCTTCGCTCCCTGATCGATCCAGAGCTTAAGCAAGCCCAGTTCGGCAGGGGTCAGGTTCTTGGCATCGACCTTGTTCTTGGCCGGGGGCATGATGGGATCTTCCGAATGGGCGGCAACTTGGAAAAGAAAACTGTCCTCCGCATTGCCCGCCTCAACGAAAGGCCCACCCTCATTTCCCTTTCGAATGTCATCCGGGGTTTCCATGATGACCTCCCCCTTCGAACGAGTCCGGTTATGACAAGCCAGGCAATTGGCCCGGAGAATGGGAAGGATTTCCTCCTGAAAATCGACCGGCTTGTCTCTCTTCACCTCGGCAATCTCGAGTTTCGCCCATGAGCCAATGGGAAAGAGAACCAAAAGGGGAAGCAGGATAGATATGCGTGAAGTCATCATGGGTAAATCAGCTTGGTTTTTTGGGGGCGGGAAGGACGGTCAATTCGAACGACTGGCTGAGCTTGAGGTTTTGGTTCTTGTATCGAAAGCTTGCTTCCAAGGTACAGCTATGTTTCCCGGCAGAGGCTTGCGCTTGAGAGGTCAGTTTGATTTCGCCCAAGCTTTCGCTCTTGTCGATATTCTGGCTTTTCAAGGTTATGCCCTTGGCCTCCTTGGGCAGAATCAATTTCAAGGTAATGGCATCTTCGAAATCATGTTCCCGGTCGATCTGGACGGGCAAAAGGGCGGGTTCGCCAGGCTTGAGTTCAAGGGCGGGCAATTCCTCGAAGACAAAGGGAGCTTTCTTGACCCGCAGGACGAAAGGCAGGTCAAAGTGAGCCAAGTTCAAGTCCATGGGTTTGGCAAAGGCATCCTTTACGACCTTGAGGCGGGCATCGCTCTTTTTCTTTTTTCCCTCCATGAGCTTGAGTTTTTCGGCCAGGCCCGACTGGCTGGTCTCGGCCAGAGCGATTCGATCCCGCAAAACCTTCAGCTCCTTGGTCAATTCTTCCTTTTTTTCTTTCGCGGGCACAACCTTGTCCCGGGTCTGGGTTTGTGATTTTTCCTTGAGGGAAGCGACCGACTTCTCGGCTTCGGTCAGAGATTTCTTCAAGGCCGCAAGCTTGGCCTCCTCGGGCGACTCGACTGCCTCCTGCTTCTTCAGGGTCTCCCGGGCTTTGGTCAATTTTGCTTCCGCCGCCTTCAGTTCGCCGGCAAGTTTCACCACCTCCTTCTCTACAAGACCGAGCGCCGCATCCGACTTCTTCAACTCCGCCTCCTTGGCCGCAAGACCCTTCTTGTCGGCATCCAATTTCTTCTTGGCGTCATCCGTCTCCTTTTTCAAGGCAGCAAAGGAATCGGTTACCTCCTTGGCTTGTTTCTCGGTAGCGTTTTTCTCAAGCTCGTCGTACAACCTGTACTTCCCTTTTCCCCGGGCCAGGCAGATCAGATTGAATTCACCGGCCGGAAACTTCGCTTGGGTCAGGTTGATCGCCAGATCGCCATCCTTCTTCTTCTTCGGGTCAATGGTGATCTCCTTGATTTTTGAAGCAGCGACCGCTCCCATTACCCGCACCTTGGTCGGGGTGGCGAAACTCTTGTCCTTCGCTTCCAAGGATACCGGCAAATTCAGGGCACCCCCCTGCACGGTTTCCAAGATCAAGGGATCGAAACTAGGCGTCTTGATCCTCCCGGCAAGCTCGCCCGATTTTTTCTTGGCCCGGGCCAAGATCTTCGATCGATTGGCCAACTTTGCTTTTTCCTTTTGCCAAGCGAAAGAGTTGGTTTCCGATTCCAACTTGATCTTGGCCAATGCCTGTTCCCGCTTCTTGATCTCGGTTGCGGAGTAGCTCGATTTGAGTGAGGTGGCAATCGCCTTGGCTTCCTTCTCAAAGGCACTCACGCCAGCGGTGGCCTGGCTCACCTTCTCGGTCGCCTTCTTGAGGGAATCCTCGATCGTGGCAAGTTGTTCGGGAGAAAGTCCCTTCTCCGCCTTCTTGGCCTTGGTTGCCTTGAGGTCCGCCTCCGCTAGCTTGAGAACTTCCTTGGCCTTTGGAATCTCATTTTCATTCAGAACTTTCTGTCTTTTTTCCTTGGCCTCCTTCTCCTTGACGAATGCCTCCATGGACTTGGCAAGTTCAGACCTTTTCACCTCGCTGTCCGCCTTCGCCTTGAGGGCCTTGGCCTCGGAATCCTTCAATACCTTGATCGTCTTCTCCGTCTTTTCAATCAGTTCAGCGACCTGTTCCGACATCTTCTTCCAATTCACGGCCAAGTCGAGTGGGGCTTCCCTCTTGGGCAAGATCGCCAAATTCCCCGCTTCGCTCATCCGGATTTTCGAATGGGTCTTCTTGGCTTGCTTGTCGTAGTCGCTCCAGCACAGTTTCGCGAACTTGCAGGTACGAACGACCGACTTGTCACCCATCTTCGCGGTGCCGACAATCGAATATTTCCCGCTCCATTCACCCTTGCCGGAAAACTTATCCGTTCGAAGCAGAACCACGGAGGAACTCGAACCTTCGGGTATTGCCTTGGGGAAACAATCAATGCCCGCAGGCAGTCCCTTGAACTCGAGTTTCACCTCTCCCTCGAATCCATCCCTGCGGTCAACCGCCACCCGTACCGCAAAGGTCTCGCCCGCACTCAAGGTTGGAGACTTGAAGTAGATCGGACTATCGTTCGCGCTGACGGGCGGGGAGAGGAAAGGATGGGCGATCAGGTCGAAATCCGGGGATTCCGCGCGGATTGACAAACGGTAACTCTTGAACGGGTTTTCATTGGCCCTGAACATATCGTAAACCAAGACCTCGAAAGTCCCGTCTGCCGGTGCGGTAAAGCGAAGGGACGGATCGCGGGAAGAAAGGTAGACATAGGAGTTGGTCGAGGGGTGATCGGTCTTGTCCGACTGGGCAACCGTCTTACGCGTCTCGGTGCCGTCGTCCTTCTTGGTAACTTGTTCGACCAGCATATATGAGTGGGAGGGGAACCCCAGGCGCTCGCATTGAATTTCGATCTTGTAAGCATCCCCTTTCTTTGCCTCGAAACGGAAACGGTCACGATCACGGGCAGGGAAAAAACTTCCCACGAATTCGCAAGGAGGCGAAAGTTTGACGATCTCCTCGCTTCCCGGGTGTTCCTTGACCCATTCGGCAGGACAAACGGCAAGAGAAAAGGGCAAGGATTTCCCCTCGGGGGAAGAAATGCGGTAGTCGTGCCTTCTTTGAGTGGATTCGATCGGGTTGCGGGTTTGCAAAGGGTCTTGAATTTCCTTCTCGCTGGGGAGATGAAGGTTCACTTCCTTGCGTTCCAACCTATCCAACCCGGGAACTTTCAACCCAGCCGGTTGCCCTCCCGGCAAATTCCATCCGTAGACCACCAGTTTTTGGGGCACGCCGATGCGGGCGAGAGGAGGATCGACAAAACGAATGCGGGGACGCGTAGTCACGCTTATCCGAAAAAGATAGTCCGCTCCTCCTTTGAACAGAAAGTCGTGAACGCGCAGAAAGTATTCGGCTTCCTGCTTGGGTTCGAAAACGAGAACGTCGGAACGCGTGGATGACTTCAATTTTCGTCCATCTTGATCGAAGATGGCAAGGCATGGGGAAAACTTCGAATCAATCTGTTCGCCTTCCGACTCAATCACGACCTTTTGATTTGCTTGCAGGGCCACCCGTATCCACCCGTACCGGGACAGTTTGGGGTAACCGACAGCGGTGTGGCCAAACTTGATTTCATCGGCCGTTTCCATGGTATCTCCAATCTCGCCCAAATCGATTTCCGGCAGGTCGTTCACGACAAAGGATTTTTCGTTGGAAACCCCGAACTTCCCCCCCCTGATGGAAACCGTGTAACGGCCGGTTGCCAAGTTGCCCGGCACTTGAACGAGGAAGGTGTTCGGAACGATCTCTCCATCCCCGCCCCTCTTCGGTTTCGCCTTTAGGGAAGGATCGCTGAAGAGCAGAGAGTCGGCAGCTTCAAGATACTTTCCCTTGACCGTCAACTCGATCTCGGTTCCCCGGGTACCCGAGGGCGGATAAATGGAATCGAGCAAGGCCGAAGGCAATTGATTGGCTTGGCAAAGCCCGAGCGAAAAAATCAGGATGCAGAGTAATTTGAAGGGAAGCAAACGCATGTTCATGTGAATGGTAAGGATGGATTAGCTGAAAAGTTCATCAATGGGCGAACCGAAGGGAAGAACGGGGTTCGGGCGACCGCCATGATCGGTGTAATGGCGGGTGACGTCGATTCCGAGGTGACGGTACATGGTGGCAAGAACGTCCTGTGGTCGAACCGGTCGCTCCTTCGGTTCCGCACCCTTGGAATCGGATTCGCCCACCACCCGACCACCCACGATCCCACCGCCTGAAATAGATGCGCTGAATACGTTCGGGTAATGATCGCGACCACCGGTCGAATTTACCTTGGGCGTACGCCCGAACTCCCCCCAGGCGATCACCATGACGTCCTCGTTCAGTCCGCGCTGATCCAAATCCTCGAGCAAGGCGGAGTAAGCTTGGTCCCAGCGCGGAAGAAAACCATCGCGCATCGACTCGTAGCCCTTCACGTGAGTGTCCCACCAGCGCAAGTCCACCGTCACTAGGCGCACTCCGGCCTCGACCAGTCTCCGGGCCAGGAGCATTCGTTGGCTCCATGCGGGAACTCCACAACGGTCGGGAGTCGGCGCCTTGTACTCGGGCATGAACCCGTAGCGCTCGCGAATGGCCCGCGGTTCGGCATCCAAGTCGAAGGCATCACGGGCCCTGGAACTGGTCAACACGTCAAAGGCTTGCTGGGTAAAGCCGTCGGCTGCTTCCATTGCCCCGGATGAATCAATCTCCCGACGCAAGCGGTCGAAGGATCCGAGCAAGTCCTTGCGCGAATCCAAGCGATTGAGGGAAAGCGAATCCCCGAGTGAAAAGTTGGGCATTTCAAAAGGACCTTCCTTCGCGGGGTCAGCCTGTGTCTCGAAGGGCGCGAATTTCTTACCCAGATAGGCTGGGTCCACGCCCGGAAGCGTACGTGGGATCATAACGTAAGGTGGCAAATCCCGGTCGAGGTGCCCGAGTTGCTCGGCTACGTAGGATCCGCAACTCGGATAAGCGTTCTCATTCGGGTTTCCCTTGTTCGGTGGGTAACCCGTGAACATGATCTGGTCACCCGCGGAATGCCCGGCGTCTCCATGATAAAGGCTGCGAATGATGGAAAATTTGTCCATCACCCCGGCGCACTTCGGGAGCAAGTCGCAAATATGAATACCCGGGACCTTGGTGGGCATGGAGCCGAACGCTCCCCTGTATTCCTGGGGGGCATCGGGCTTGGGATCCCAAGTCTCGTGCTGACTGGGACCTCCCCGTTGCCAAAGGATGATGACCGACTTGGTCTTTTTACGCTCGCCCGGCTTCAAGGAGGATTCCGCCCGAAGCAAATCGCCGTAGGTAAGCCCGGCCAGCCCGAGGGCACCCGCCTTAACGAATCCCCGACGATCAGTAAGCAAGTTCCTTCTGAATTCCCTGCAACCGAATCGGTTCGCCTGACTCATTCTAATTCGGGGAACGAGTTACCCTTCCTTACAGGTTGAAGAGAAATTCCTTGGTATTGAAGAGAGCCCACACGATATCCTCGTATGATTTCCCCCTGTCCGCAGGCACCTTTTCGCCCTTGGCATTTTCGACCTCACGGGCCAAGTAGTCCAAGGCAAGCTTGAGTTCCTCCTTCTTGGGGGACCGGGCGAAGGCGACGTAATAAAGTTCCCCGATTTTCTCGGCGTCCGTACGATCCTTGTCCTTGGCTAGCTTCTGGGCACGCCCCACCCCGTTGGAAAGCTTGCTTTGGATGTCCTTGGAATTGATCAAGTGAAGGCTTTGGGCAAGGCTGGCATCGCCCGATCGTTCGCACTCGCAGGCACTGGCATTGTCCGGTCGGCCGAAAACGGACAGGAAGTAACTCCCGTTGTTATAACTGTTATCGGGAAGCATGGTTGCCCGGGTTCCGGGAGGCAAACCGGTGAAGCCCGTCCGGACCATGGTCAGGTCGTCAATCGAGTCGAGCAAAACCTCCGCCTGGAGTCTCTGCGGATAGTGCCGGGCAAAGTTGTGCTTGTCCTTGACGTTGTAGTCATTGGGAATGGAACTGAACTGGTAGGTTTTCGATCGGCAGATATCCCGGATCAATTGCTTCATGTCGAACTTGTTGGCAACGAACGAAGATGCTAGTTCCTCAAGAAGCTCAGGGTTGACCGACGGGTTGGTCTCCCTCATGTCGTCCTCGGGATCAACCAGTCCGCGCCCGAAGAAATGCTTCCAATAACGGTTGACCAGAGTATGGGCGAAGAACGGGTTGTTCTTTGTGGACATCCAGTCGACCAAGGCATGCCTCGGGTCGTCATCTACCGTGAGCTCGGGAGAATCGGCTCCCAGGCCGGCGGGCTGGACCGGTTGATTGTTCTTCTTGTTGGTTGCCTTTGCGGCGCCCCGCTTGTGGAAAATCATCTCCTCATCCGGAAAACGGGTCTTTTCGCGACCGACTTGGGAAAAGAAGGCAGATAGCTTGTAATAGTCCTCCTGACTCCATTTCTCAAATGGATGGTGGTGGCATTGAGCGCATTGGATGCGGGTACCGAGGAACAACTGGGAAACGTCCTCGAGTTGATTCTGGACGGTCTTGACCTCCCTATACCAGGCGACCGGGGGGTGTTGTTCGACTTCACCGGAAGCTGCAACCACTTCGCGAACGAATTGATCGTAGGGCTTGTTTTGATCCAAGCTGTCCCGAATCCATCCGTGAAAGGCAAAGTTTCCACGCTGGTACGAGGTCTTGGTCCTCTTGTTGCGGAGCAAGGCGGACCACTTGTTGGCGAAGAAGTCCGAATATTCGGGACTGTCGAGCAATTGATCGACTAGTTTGTCACGCTTGGCCGTGTCTTTGTCGGCAAGAAAGGCCTTGGTCGATTCGACCGTTGGCAACCGCCCCGTGATGTCAAGGGAGACCCGCCGGATAAAAGTCGAGTCCGAACAGATCTCGGAGGGTGGCATTCCCACGGCCTTGAGCTTGGTGAAAATATGCTTGTCGACGTAATTCGCGGGAGGGGGCAAATGATCGACCGGAGCGCCCAACGGCACGATAGCCCGGAAAACCGTCACCTTGCTCTGAAAGCGGATCATGATACCAAGATCGCCTGGTTGCTCGAAAGCCGTCACGTGCCCGTTCAGATTCACCTCCCCGACCTCCTCGTCGTTCACCTCGAAGATTGAGGAGCGCGTGACGTCCTTCAAGCTCCCATCCGAATATTTCGCAGTTACCACGAGCTGTTGCTCGCCATTCATGTCCATGACTCGCTGGGACGGAAAGACAGCGACCTCCTCCAAAACGGGATCATCCTTCTCGCCGTAAGGCATGCCCTGAGCAATCCATGAGTAAATCAGGTTGTAATCGAGGGAACCCTTGGAAATCTTCGATCCTCCCCCGTGGGGGGTCTCGTTGGTCGCCTTGGTCAGGAGCAAACTGCGATCAGGAGCAGAAGGGAAGATTCTCCGTCCGCGACCCTCCTTGACGATATATTCGTAATCCTCGTCCGGTTCGAATCCGAGCAAGGAAAGCCGGAAGCCGTTTTGGCCACCCGACTTGCCATGACAGCCCCCTGAATTGCATCCGTACTTGGTAAAAAGCGGGGTGATTTCATTGGGGAAATTGACCCGTTGGATCTTGCCCGACTCCGCAGTCCTGACCTTGACCGAACTCTTCAGGTTGCCGGCGGCATGAATCGTGACGGTGGCTTCCCCATCCGCCAAAGGCTTGATCCAACCGTCTTTCGATATCTCGACAATCCCAGCAGGTTGCGCCTCCATCCTGACCTCTCGGGTCAAGTCGCGCTCGTCCCCATCGTGATACTTGCCGGTGACCACGATCTGCCTTCTTGCCCCAATTCCCCGAAGGGAAAGTTCATCCTCCGCAAAGGCCGAAAACCTGACCTCGATTCCCTTGGGTTCGTCGAAGTTCGCCCCAAGGGCTACATTACAGAGAAGTAACGAGAGGAAACAGTTTGTCTTGATCATATTCGGGCGTTCCAAGGTTTTTTCGTTTTCGTAAAAGTTCGTTACCCGACCAATTCGGAGATCGGGCCAAATCCGTTGTCGACGAGATACTGGGGTCTCCCCGACAGGTCGGTCAGTTGTTGCTTGGAGACGTCGATACCAAGGTTTTTGTAGAGTGTAGCCATGACCTCCCCGAGATAAACGGGACGGTCGGCAGGCTCGCCACCCTTGGGATCGGAAGCGCCGATGACTTGCCCGTTTTTCATGCCCCCACCTGCGAGAAAGACGGACATCACGCGATTCCAATGGTCCCGTCCGGCATTCCCATTGATCTTGGGCGTACGGCCGAATTCTCCCCAAACCACCACCGTTACGTCGTCCAGCATGGCACGATCACGCAGATCCCGAATAAGATTGGAAACCCCCCGGTCGAGTTCAGGCAGCCTGGATGCGCGAAGATTCTGGAAATTATCACGATGGGTATCCCAACCTCCTGTGCTGACGGTTACGAAACGGGCTCCAGCCTCGACGACCCGGCGGGCAAGCAGGAAATTCTGCCCCTTCTTGCCATAACGCTCGATGGTTTCGGGTTTCTCGTTCTTAAGATCCAGCGCATTGGCCAACCGTTCGGAGTTGATGAGATCAAAAGCCTGGCTATTAAAGGCGTCGAGTCCCTCCATCGATCCCGACTGATCGCAGTCCCTGCGGAGAGAATCGAAACTTTTGAGCAAGTTTTCACGGGAAGCGTACCGCTTGTCGAAACGGCTCTGCTTGGCCATGTCGTACCGCCCCTTCCCATTCGTCTTGAATCCGGAATGAGCAGTTCCGAGAAATCCGCCCCCGGAAATTCCGCCACCCAAGTCGACGTAGGCCGGAGTACCGAGTCTGGACCCCTGAACCTTGGAGACAACCGAACCCAGGGAAGGCCAACCTCCAACAGGTTGCATTTCCTTCTTGGATCGCCCCGTCATGACATGAAAGGAGGAATGACTGTTGTGGGTGTCCGCAATCGAGCGAATGATCGAACATTGATCCATTTGCTTGGCGATGCCAGGCAAGCATTCGGAAATCCGCACCCCGGGAGCAGCCGTCGAAATCGAATCGAATTCGCCTCGTATTTCGGAAGGAGCATCGTCCTTGGGGTCAAAGGTGTCGATATGGGAAGGTCCGCCGGCCAAATAAACCATAATTATCGACTTGTCGGAGGATCCAGTACCGAGGGCTTTTTCAGCCTTTAGCAACTGCGGAAGGGACAAACCCGCGATAGAGCCGATTTTGAGAAAGTTCCGTCGGGCGATTCCATCACAGGAATCAAAAAAATTTCGGTCGAGTTTCGTTATCATGGGCTGTCCTTCTTTTGCGTTAGTTTGTGAAAATTTGGTTTGTCCCTCACGTGCACGCGAGCGGACTTACTAGAGGTTTATATCTCTTCTTTGCTATTTTTTTACTATTTTTTAATATTTTTTTAGAAATTAATTCAAAAGAATTCAAAAGAATTGGCAATTATCCCACAAGTTCGGGGATTGGTTTCCAACCATCGACCAAGAAATGAGGACGTCCGGAAAGGTCGGACAAGGTGACGGCATTCGGGTCAATTCCCAAGTGATGATAAAGAGTCGAATGAACCTCTCCGAAATGCACGGGGCGATTGACGGGTTCGGCAACCTTGGCGTTGGTTGCCCCGATCATCTGCCCGTGATTCATGCCTCCCCCCGCAACGAATGCACAACCGACCTGCGACCAATGATCACGTCCACCGTTCTTGTTAATGACCGGCGTCCGTCCAAATTCTCCCCAGGCAACCACGGCGACGTCCTTATCCATCCCCCGTTCATGAAGATCCTCGATCAACGCGCTCAACCCGCGATCGAATATGGGAGCGTGTCCCTTGACTCCCGCCGTGTTATTGGAATGAAAGTCCCAGCGCCCGAAGTTGAGGGTTACCATGCGGACTCCTGCCTCGACCAATCTGCGGGCAATCAGGAAATGCTCGTTGTTACGGGGCGCGCCATCGCCAACGTTTTTGGAATCCCCCTTGCCATATCTCTCGCGAATCCGGGGATCCTCCTTTTCCAAGTCCAAAGCCTCGGCCAATTTGGAGGAACCGAGCACGCCAAAGGCTTCCTGCGTAAAGGAATCCATTTGTTCGAGGTCGTTCCCTACGGTCAAGGACCTGCGGAAGGAATCGAATCCGGCCAAGAGGGATTGCCTGCGATCAATACGACCCGGGTCGCAAACCGGCTTCATGTCGGAAGAGGAAGGCCCGGTCGGTCGAAAAGGCCCGTGGGCGGTACCGAGAAAACCGGATTCACCAGGGGAACCGTAGGGCGGATGTCCGGCCTTGGGTGCAAGGCCAACGAAAGGAGGCATGCCCCGCGTACCGGAACCTACCAACTTGGATAAGGAAGAGCCCATGCTGGGCCAGTTACCCGGTGGCTTTGGATAGGGACGATCGAAAAAGGCGGATCCGGGCCGACCGGTGTAGCACATGAAGGAATCATGACTCCCGCTGGGAGCCCCAACCATGGTTCTGATCCCAGTCCACTTGTCCATGACCTTGGCTAGCATGGGAAGGGATTCATTGACGTGAATACCCGTAACATTGGTGCGAATGGGATCGAATGCGCTGCGAACCTCCTTGGGTGCATGAGGTTTGGGGTCGATCAAGTCCTGGTGAGGAGGTGCGCCCGCCATGTAGACCATGATCACGGATTTGTTGGACGAGCCGATCTTTTGCAACTTTTCGGCCCTCAGAAGTTCAGGCAAGGCAAAGCCCCCCGCCCCGATGGAACCAATACGAAGAACGTCCCTGCGTGTAAGCCCGGAACCCATTTCTTTTCCAACGTACTTTTTCCCGAATAAATCGAGCATGACACCACTCTGAATCGGGATAATCGGCTTGGCAATCGAAACAATGCCCCTTTTTACGTATAAAAAATGTGCGAAGCGCCAAATTCTCGTCCTTTTATTCCTTGGGTACGTCCCTTGAGTACCCGATCCGGGGAATAAGGCACCTGCCGGAGCAAAACTATTTTATTACCATTTTCTACTCGCAGAAGAATGCTTCGGGAAGCAAGATGAAGTCGTGATGAGAGGGCAGCCTTACGAAATATGCTGAGGATCGATATGTCATCCTCGGGAAGTCGCGATTGCAGTGGAGTTTCGCGAAGGGATTTCATGAGGGTCGGGGGATTGGGACTGGCCGGCCTTTCCCTTTCCGACGTTCTCGCAAGCCAGGCCCTCGCCGCCCGGTCCAAGGCAAAATTCGTCCGGGACAAGGCAGTGGTACTCCTGTACATGTCCGGCGGAGCAAGTCACATAGAAACCTTCAACCCCAACATGGATGCCCCCTCCCCTTTCAATAGCGTTACGGGCGAAGTGAAAACGTCCTTGCCCGGGGTGACTTTCGGGGGAACTTTCCCGAACCTTGCCAAATGGGCCCACAAGATGGCCGTCGTCCGCTCTTTCACTCACCCGATCGGAGGACATGAACAAGCCCACGTCCACGTTCTCTCGGGAGGCACCGATACAAAAGGAACGGGAAGCGAAGGTCGGAGTATCGGTTCGCTCTTCTCCCGACTGCGGGGAGCCAACCACGCCAAGACGGGGTTTCCCTCCTACGGACTCCTTGGCCATTCCGAGACAGACGGTCAGTACCGCAAGGAATTCGGAAGAGTCCTCAAGGGCTCCCGCCCCGGAGACCTCGGAGGCATTCACGGCCCCTTTGTTCGCAAGGACACCGATCCGAACGAGAAAGCCAAGGACAGCCGATCATCCGAGGGAAGTTCGGTTGCCGAGGATATGGCACTCAACCTTCCCCGCGAACGCCTCGAAAACCGCAGAGGGCTCTTGAACTCGATCGATGGGTTGAGACGCAAGCTTGACGGAAACGAGAACGTTCTGGCAACCGACGAGTACGAACAACGGGCCCTTGACCTGATCCTGGGATCAGCCGCCAATACCTTTGATCTTTCCCAAGAGGATCCACGACTTCTCGAATCCTACGACACCGCGGCCATGAAGATCGGTCACAAAGTTTTCCGCGAATCCACGTTGGGGCACCAGATGCTGCTCGCCAGGCGCATGATCGAAGCAGGCGCCGGGTTCGTAACGGTTCACAGTGCCGGTTGGGACATGCATGCGGATGGTAACAATCCCGGTATGGCAAAGGGCATGAACATGCTGGGTTGGACCGTGGACAAGGCCGTATCCGCATTCCTGGCAGATTTGGAAGCCCGCGGCCTCTCCGAAAAAGTGCTCCTGGTTATGACCGGAGATTTCGGGCGAACCCCAACAATAAACAAGAAAGGGGGACGGGATCACTGGGCCAAGCTCGGCACGCTCGCCTTCGCCGGCGGTGGCCTGCCCATGGGTCAGGTAATTGGCCGGGCCGACCGTCGAAACGGGGAACCCTCCGACAACCCGGTCACCCCCAGCATGATGATGGGTACCATCCTGCGCACGCTCTTCGACTTCGGGCAGTTACGCATTGCCCAAGGCATCCCGCAAGAGATTATCAGGCATGTGGAGGACGCCCTTCCAATACCTTCTCTAGTCAGCTAGCCAATTTCTTAGTCCTCTGCCAAACAGAAACTTAAGAAAACCACCCTAGATGGTTTCACAAAGCACCCGACCTATGCCTTCAGGGACTGACGATTCCCTCTCCGTAGGGACTTCCCTGCAATGCTTGCCGAAAGACCTGATAGTCTGCTTGGAGGGCTTCCTGCAAGGCCGGGTAGTACAATTCGGAATGATAGAAGCAAATCGCAACGTCTGCATCGACGAGCTCTACGTCTTCCTCTCTCACGGTGGGCATGCGCAAGAGTCGGCCCCGGGTAAAGTTCTTCAGTTTGAGAATATAATCGGCCGTGTTCAGGGAAATGATTTTTTTCATCAGAACGGCGTTCTTGAGACGGTCGAGATCTCCAAGGTGCCGCAGGAAGATAACCTGCTTCTGGCTCGCCCAACCCTTTCGCTTGTTCGAAGCCATAAGCAACTGCCTCCAGGTTTTCTCGTCCGGACATGAAACCACCTTCATTTCGGGGACGGGCTCGTCCAGCAGTTCTTCGGCCCCCGTTGCATTGCGGGTCATTCGAAAACAAAGACCAAGCGCTCTCCCGTCGCCCTTTTGAGTCAACACGAACGGTGCTTCCTTACGCAAATAATCAGTCAAAAAGCGCACCTTGAATCCCGAGCCCAGGGCATCGTCTCTCCTGAAAACAATAAGTTTCTCTTCATCAAGTACTTTCGCTGCTTTTTGTCGCTTCAGAACTTCGTAGATTTGCCGACGCACAAGGGCGTCCTCACCGGGAACCGCACCGTTCGCAAAATTCTCATACGGATAGGCTTCCACAAGGTGTCGATGGTCGTTCACGATGCGGTCGGCAATCTCTTGCAGGCGTTGCAAACCCTTGTTCTCGGTGAGATACCGCAAATCGAAAGTGTCCTCGGAACGGATTCGGTAAGCATCGCGGAAAAGACGATGCCCGAATTGATCGAACAGATCCTCATCCTTGGGCATTCCGGCATGAGAAGGACTGTCATCGGGCAGAACG
>JABGWD010000033.1 GCA_018645725.1 Opitutia bacterium | reverse complement strand
ACTGATATCGAAAGTACCTCCTCCGAGGTCATAAACGGCTATGGTCTCCTCTCCTTTTTTATCAAGACCGTAGGCCAAGGAAGCAGCTGTTGGTTCGTTTATGATTCGCTCGACCTCCAGTCCGGCAATGGCTCCCGCATCCTTGGTCGCCCTTCTTTGGTCATCGTTGAAGTAGGCAGGGACGGTGATGACGGCCTTGGTGACAGGTTCACCCAAATAGGCTTCGGCATCCGACTTGAGTTTGCCCAAGATCATGGAGGAGATCTGCTCGGGCATGAAGGTTTCGGCCTTTCCTTCAATCTCGCACTCGATTGTGGCGGCCCCGTTTTTGCCTTCGACTACCTTGAAAGGAAGAGTTCCGATTTCGTCCTTTATCTCCGAAAACTTTCTCCCGATCAGACGCTTCGCCGAAAAAATCGTATTGGCCGGATTCGTAACGGCTTGCCTCTTGGCAGCCTGACCGACCAACCTTTCCCCGTTTTTGCCGAACGCAACGATGGAAGGTGTCGTTCGAAAACCTTCGGAATTGGGAATCACCTTAGGTTCGCCCGCTTCCATGATTGCCACACACGAATTGCTCGTGCCAAGATCAATACCGATTATTTTACTCACGGAATAGTTTATGCAACTATCATGCCTCTTAAGGAAAGTTACTTAAGCTATTTACAGGTAATCCCTTGCGAAACTATTCAACCATCAGAAACCCAATCATGAACCCGAAACCGAGACAGGATGCCACACCTGTGTCACACCCTATGTCTCTTCTGTCTTATTCGGATCGTCCTGCTCCTCCAGTTCGTCCAGGATTTCCATCACCCGGTTTCCCCGCTCGATTCCGTAATCTCTGACGAATTGAAGCTTTGGCGAATACTTCAGTATGACGTAGGTGCTTACTTCCTTTCGAATTTCTCCCGCATGCTTGCGAAAGAAAAGTTGCGCTTCCCGACTTTTGATTTCATCTCCAAGTACGGAATAGGCGACGGTTGCATTCCGCAAATCGGCGGCAACGTCAACTGAAGTGATCGTCCAACAAACGCTTTCCGAACGGTAGCGGGTCCGCAGGTAGTTACCGATTTCCCGCTTTATCAGTTCGTTTACTCGAGCAAGCCTCAGGCTCATTTGCTCTGCCCCTAAAGGGAGGAACGAATCTTTTCCACTTCGAAAGTTTCGAGGACGTCGCCTTCTTCGTAACTGTCAAAGGAATCGAGACGAATACCGCACTCGAAACCTGCCTTTACCTCCGTGACGTCATCCTTGAAACGCTTGAGGGTATCGATTTTGCCCTCCGCCAAAACCTCGCCATTGCGAATCAATCGAGCCCCCTTGTTTCTTACGATTGAACCCTCCATCACCATGGAACCTGCAACTGTCCGCCCTTTGCTCACCTTGAAAACTTGCCTGATCTCTGCCCGACCGGTCTTTTTCTCCACCAACTCCGGTTCAAGCATATCAGCCATATTGTCCCTGACCAAATCGATGATCTCGTAAATGATGTTGTTTTGGAAAACACGGACGCCCAGATGTTTGGCCTCCCCTATGACGCCATTCTCCAACTTGACGTTAAAACCAATCACGTCCGCCTCCGAGGTGTTGGCCATCTTTATGTCGTTTTTCGTGACCTGACCTATGTCACCCTGAAGAATCTCAAGAATAACCTTCTCGCTCTCGATCAAGCCAAGCGATTCTTCCAAAGCCTCCAGAGAACCCCGCACGTCAGCCTTAAGGATGACCCGGCATGAGGTTTTCTTGCTCTTGGATATTGCGGCAAAAAGGGCATCGACTCCGGAAACCGCCTCCTCTGTTTCCTCGGCGGGCAAAGCGACCACCTGTTTTTCGGTCAATTGAAATTCTTCGGATTCCTTTCGGGCCGCACGCTCGTTCTTGGCACCCTTGAAAATGGCCCCTGCCTCCGGCACTCCGGACCAACCGAGAATATTTACGGGGGTTGACGGCGGGGCCGATTTAACCTGATTTCCCTGATCGTCGATCATCGCCTTGACTTTGCAATAAACCGATCCGCAGTGAATGGAGTCGCCTACTTTCAAAGTTCCCTTTTGAACGATCACAACGGCCGTGGCTCCCCGACCGACTTCTTGGCGGGCTTCCACCACGACCCCCTCCGAAGCGGCATCGGGGTTGGCCTTCAATTCCATCACCTCGGCTTGAAGCAAAATCATGTCGAGCAAATCGTCCACGTTATCACCCTTGAGGGCGGAAACCGGAACCGTGACAATCTCCCCGCCCCAGTCCTCGGGAGCGATCGAGCGTTCCTGCATTTGAGTTTTCACCTTTTCCGCATCGGCACCCTTGACGTCCATTTTGTTGATGGCGACAAGCAGAGTCCCTTGGGCCCGTTGGGCGAATTTCAAGGCTTCATCCGTTTGGGGCATGAAACCATCATCCGCCGCTACGACCAAAACGGACACATCGGTAAGATTCGCTCCTCTTTCCCTGATCTTGGAAAAGGCGGCGTGACCCGGTGTGTCGAGAAAGGTGATTTTCTGGTCACCGTGTTCGATTTGGTAGGCTCCCACGTGTTGGGTAATCCCACCGGCTTCCCCAGCCACCACGTTCGCCTTGCGGATCGTGTCGAGCAAGGTCGTCTTGCCATGATCCACGTGACCAAGAATACAAACAACGGGAGGGCGTGGTTTGAGAAATTTCTCATCGTTTTCATCGATCTCGACCTTGGCTTTCTTTTCAACGGCTTCCGTCTTTTCCCCTCTGTGCCTGATTTCAAGTTCAAACCCCTTGGTCGAGGCAATGTTTCTGGCCACTTCCTCCTCGATCGATTGGTTCATCGAGGCAAAGATGCCCATTTCCATAAGTTCGGAAATCAATTGAAAGGGCTTGAGTCCGATAAAACCGGCGAAATCGCGAACAACGATGGGAGGCTTTATAATGATCAGGTTTCCCTCCACCACGCCACTTTCTTCCGCATCTCCTTTAGGTGGGGAAGCAGGCGGTCCGGGGATCGCCGATTTGCCCGCAGAAGCGGGAGGTGGTGGAGCCGATGCCATCTTGGAAGGTGGGGGCGGCGGAACGGATGGAGAAGAGGAAGGTGGCGCCGGTGCCATTGAATTGGGCTTGTCTTCCGCTTCCGCCTCGGAAACGGCTTCTTCGTTTTCTTCCTGTTTCTCTGCCTCTTCCTTTTCGACTCTTTCCTTTTCCAAGTCTTCCTTGCTTTTGACTATGGGAATCTTTCGATCCTCTGAAGCAGGTGGGGAATCCTCCGTTTTTTCCTGAACGCTCGCCTCGGGTTGCTCTTCGACAACTTCCTCGGCAGGCTGAGCTTCCTCTTCGCTTGTACTGAACTCTTCGATGAGCGACTGAGCGGTAATGTTGTCCAAAGTGGAAGACGCGCTCTTGATGTCGTATCCGCGCTCCTTGAGAATCTCAACGATTTCCTTACTGGTTTTGTTGACCTCCTTGGCGATTGCGTGAACACGAACACTCATAAAACGTAGATTCCTAAACCCTCTTTAAAATTATGCGTCTTTTTGCTCGGCGGGGGTTTCTTCCTCCTCGTCGGGGGCAGCTTCTTCTTCCTGCGATGCCACAGGTTCCTCAGGAGCGTCCTCTTCCTCGGAGTCAGGCACATCGGCTTCCGTCTCTTCCGCCCCAACGGAAACCTTTGACAACACGTCTTGGGCGACCGGCTCCTCAAAGCCCAATCCGACCAAATCTTCTGCAGTAACACCCTCGAAGGCTTCCGGACTGACCAAACCGAAAGCTACCAAACGGTCGGCAACCTCGAATTCGATCCCGACGGAAGTCAATGCCTCGGCAGCCTTGGTTTTGCGCTCGTCAAAGCCAACTTCCTTCACCACGACCTTCCCGATATCAAGCTTCCAGCCAAGCAAGCGGGAAGTCAACCGGGCATTGATGCCCTTTCGGCCTATGGCCACGGACAGGTCGTCTTCAACCACTTCGAAATACATCCTTCTCTTGTCACGATCGAGGCTTATGTTTTGCGGAACCGCGGGCTTCAACGCCTCGGCAAGTTGCTCCACGGGATCCTCGAACCAACGAACAATATCGACTTTTTCACCGTTCATTTCCCGAACAATGCTCTTTACCCGGGCTCCCCGGGCCCCGACACAAGCGCCAACCGGATCAACCTTGGAATCGGAACTCCTCACACACACCTTCGTGCGGTAACCGGGTTCACGGGCCATGGCCGCCAATGAGACGGTTCCGTCGGCAATTTCCGCAACTTCCATTTCAAAAAGCTTGCGGACAAAATTCAAACTCGAACGACTGAGAATCAACTCGGGACCACGACCATGCTGCTCGAGCTTGGTCAGCAGACACCGGATACGCTCACCCGGAACCCAATCCTCGCCAGGTACGCGTTCGCGCCAGGGAAGCAAGGCCTCGGCTTTGCCAACCTCCACAATGAGGTCTCCCCTTTCCTTGCGTCGAACGATTCCCGTAACCAAGTTTCCCACTTGATCGCGGAATTCATCGTAAATGTGTTCTTTCTCGAACTGACGGAGCCTTTGCTTGATTGCCTGCTCGGCGGTCTTGGCGGCGATCCTGCCAAGATAAGAAGGGTCCATTGGTCGCTCCACCACGTCTCCGACTTGTGGACTTTCAGCATACAAACGGGCCTTGTCCAGGTGAATTTCCCGGGACGTGTCGGCAACCGATTCCACCACCTCCAATTGGGTCCAAGCTTCCATGGCACCGGTCTTCGGGCTGATTTCGACCCGAATGTCTCCCGAGGAATTGATCGCTCTTTCGGCTGCCGCCTTGACGGCACCCTCAATCGTGGCGATCATGTCCTCTCGGCTGATGCCCTTTTCTTTCTCCATGTATTCAAGAACTGCGAGAATTTCGCTACTCATGACTGTGGCTTTTTTGTATGGTTTTGGAAAATAGGAAAAAAAAAAGCGAGCAATGCCCGCTCCTTTTCGGATAAGACTGTATTTGAAGGTAATTACTTATATTGTAACCGAGCAAAATGTCAATGAATTCGTGTGATCCTCGAACGCCGTGTTTTTTCATCGTTGCAGACTGGGCTCGATCCCTTATGGATGCTCTCTCGTTATGAAAACCTTACGTTTCACAACCTTACCAGGTGACGGCATTGGCCCGGAGGTCATGGCGGTCGCCCTGGAAGTCCTCAACGCCCTTGGCTCGAAGCATGACTTTTGCACGGAGAGCACGACCCATGATGTCGGTGGAATCGGAATCGACAACCACGGGGAAGCCCTGCCTTCCTCCACCCTGTCCGCCTGCGAACAAGCGGATGCCATTCTTTTCGGTTCGGTCGGCGGTCCGAAGTGGGAAAACCTTCCGCCCAAAGAACAGCCCGAGCGGGCCGCCCTTTTGCCCATCCGCAAGGCATTCGAGCTCTTTGCCAACCTCCGCCCGGGCAACCTCTACCCCGAATTGGCCGACCTTTCCCCCCTCCGGCCTCAAACCGTGGCCAACGGAATCGACGTGCTCTGCGTTCGCGAACTCACCGGCGGGGTCTATTTCGGCCAACCCAAGCGAACCGAAACCCTCGAAAACGGTGAACTCGAAGCCATCGACACCATGGTTTACCGGAGCGGCGAAATCGAGCGGATCATCGAGATCGCGGTCCGGGCCGCCAGCCTCCGGGGTGGCAAGATCTGCTCGGTCGACAAGGCAAACGTCCTCGAGACCTCCGTTCTTTGGAGAAAAATCGTGACCGAACGGGTCCGCGAACTTGACGACTCGATCGAACTCTCCCACATGTACGTGGACAATGCGGCCATGCAACTCGTCCGCGACCCCAATCAATTCGACGTTTTGGTTACCGAGAACATGTTCGGGGACATTCTGTCCGACGAACTCGCCGTGATCTGCGGATCGCTCGGCATGCTCGCCTCGGCCAGCCTGGGAACCGGAAAGAACTCCATGGACCTTCCTTTCGGGCTCTACGAACCGGCCGGCGGAACCGCTCCCGATATCGCCGGCAAAGGCCTGGCCAACCCCTGCGCTCAGGTTCTCAGCGCTGCCCTCATGCTCCGATACAGCTTCGGACTCGAAGAAGCCGCTGCTTCCATCGAGCAAGCAGTCAAAGAAACCATCCGGGCGGGCTTCCGCACGGGCGATCTCGCCCAAGGAGGCGAATCCGTAGGAACCGGGGAGATGGGACAAGCCATCCTCGAACGCCTGACCTAAGGGGAAATTCGCATGAAAGCCCGGGAAATCCGTCAATCCTTTCTTGATTTCTTCCAGTCGAAAGAACACCAGATCGTAACCTCGGCTTCCCTCCTCCCGGAATCCCCTAACCTGCTCTTCACCAACGCCGGGATGAACCAATTCGTCCCCTATTTCCTCGGCGATCAACAAGCCCCCTACTCCCGGGCCGCGGACACCCAGAAATGCATCCGGGCCGGGGGCAAGCACAACGACCTCGAAGACGTCGGTTTCGACACCTACCACCATACCTTCTTCGAAATGCTCGGCAACTGGTCCTTCGGAGACTATTTTAAGAAGGAAGCCATCGAATGGGGATGGGAACTGCTCGTGGAGGTTTGGAAATTCCCCCCCGAACGCCTCTATGCGACCGTATACCAACCCGCGGAAGGCGATCCCGCCGAGTTTGACGAGGAAGCCCATGCCATCTGGTCGGACATCTTCGAGAAAGCGGGGCTCGATCCCGCTGTTCACGTCGTCATGGGCAACAAGAAGGACAATTTTTGGATGATGGGCGAGACGGGCCCCTGCGGACCCTGCAGCGAACTCCACATCGACCTCACCCCCGACGGAAACAGCGCGGGCAAGCTCGTCAATGCCGATTCTCACCATTGCATCGAGATATGGAACCTCGTCTTCATCCAATTCAACGCCGACCGCGACGGCAACTTCACGCCCCTCTCGGCCAAGCACGTCGATACCGGGATGGGCTTCGAGCGGGTCGCCGCAGTCGTGCAATCGACCAACGGTTTCACCGATTTCTCAAAACCCGTATCCAATTACGATACCGACGTCTTTTCTCCCATCTTTTCCAAACTGGAGGAACTTTGCGGCAAAACCTATGCCTCGACGCTGCCCGAAGACGGGAAACCGGCTAACGAGCAGGAGGAAATCGACGTTGCCTTCCGGGTCATTGGGGATCACCTGCGGGCCCTTTGCTTCTCCATTGCGGACGGCATCCTGCCCGGCAACAGCGACCGCAATTACGTTCTCCGCCGGATTCTCCGACGGGGAATACGCTACGGGCGAACCCTCGGCTTTTCCGACCCTTTCTTTCACCGACTCGCTCCCTCCCTGATCGAACAGATGAAGGAAACCTTTCCCGAACTCGGGGAACGGGCCGAACTAATCGAAAAAACCCTCCGCTCGGAAGAGGAATCATTCAACAAGACCCTCGACCGGGGGATCGAACTCTTTCCCCGCGAAGCCGATGGCCTTGCGGACGGAGACGTCCTCTCGGGCGAATTCGCATTCAAGCTCTACGACACCTACGGCTTTCCGCTCGACCTCACTGAATTGATGGCCCGCGAACGGGGCCTCACCGTCGACAGGGACGCATTCGGAACCGAAATGGAAAAGCAACGCCAACGGGCCCGCGAAGCCCACAAATCGGTCGACATCCTGGTCAGCGAAGATTCCGACGGGGCCGATGCGACCGCCTTCGTCGGTTACGACCCCGCCAACCTGCAAGCCTTCACCGCCTCCTGTATCGATCTGGTCGAGCAGGACGAAAACGCCTTCCTCGTACTCGACAAAACTCCTTTCTATGCCGAGATGGGCGGACAAACCGGAGACTCCGGATCGGTCTTCGTGGCCGACCAAACCCTCGTCATCGAAAACGTGCTCAAGGATTCGTCCGGGCGTTTTTTGCACCAGCTCAAATCCAAACCCGAAGGAGCGGACTTTTCCGGTCAGCAAGCCATCCTCAACGTCGACCTCGAGCGAAGAAAAGCCATCCAGCGCCACCACACCGCAACCCATGTCCTGCACTGGGCCCTGCGCGAGGTTTTGGGCGATCACATCCGCCAAGCCGGCTCGCTCGTCGAACCCGACCGTTTGCGCTTTGACTTTTCCCATTTCGAAGGGGTCAAACCCGAGCAACTCGCCGAAATTGAGCGCATATCCAACGAAAAACTCCTCCTCAACGATCCCCTCGAAGCCTACGAAACCCCTTTTTCCGAAAAACCGGACGACGTCATCGCTTTCTTCGGGGACAAGTACGGCGAAACCGTCCGGGTGGTCAACCTCGGGGGTTGGAGTCAGGAACTTT
>JABGWD010000313.1 GCA_018645725.1 Opitutia bacterium | reverse complement strand
TGACTGAAGAAAGAGGAGAAGGAATAGTAATCGTCCTGCGTCCACTGGTCGAAGGGGTGGTTGTGGCACTGGGCGCATTGTAAGCGCATGCCCATGAAGACTTGGGCAACGTTTTCGGTTATCTTAAGGCCATCCCGTTCAACCTGATAGTAGTTGGTTGAGGGAGTGACGAATGTTCCTCCGGTAGAGGTCAGTAATTCCCGGACGATTTGATCCATAGGAACGTTGTTTGCGATCTTATCCTTCAGCCAGTTGAAATAGAGCAAGGTTGCCTTGTAGCTCATGCCTTGGTTGTCATCTGTTTGGATCTGCAGGAGTTCGGCAAATTTCATTACCCACATCTCGGTGAATTCCTTGCGTTCAAGTAGACGGTCAATCAGCTTCGATCGCTTGTCGGGAGAGGAGTCGGCAATGAAGCCCTCAAAGGTTTCCTTGTCTGGTAGGGTTCCCGTGATATCGAGATTTACACGACGTACGAAAACCTCGTCCGTACACAGATCCGATGGAGTGATGCGAAGTTTGTGAAGTTTGTCGTGCACGAGAGAGTCGACATAGTTGTTTGCCAGCAATGAGGGACGTTCATACTTGAGACCCTCAGGGATGACGACTACCTGAACGCCCACTGTAAACACATTGAATCGGGCCATGACGAAGGACTCTCCTCTTTTCTCAGCAGTCACCAATCCCTTCTTGTCGACGGGGGCCGAAACCTCGTTGCTGGATTGAAAGACAGTCAATGGGGTGACGTCTCGGGTGGTGCCGTCGGAGTAATGAGCAAGCACGGTCATTTGCTGGGAGGAGCCTGCACCCTCAAGCAAGGCGGAAGGGGGGAACAGTTCAATCCTTTCCGGCTTGGCAATGTCCTCGGGATCCTTGGGGGCTCCATCGCTCAGCCATCCCACAAGGGTTTTCCAGTGTTTGCTTTCCTTCTCAAAAAGTTTTCTGCCTGTATGCGGGACTGCCTCGATTGCTTTTTCCACAAGCAGGCTTTCCTCGGGGATGGCCAAGTTGATACGACGGGTGCCTTCTTCTCGGGTAATTCTGTAATGGTCTCCTTTCGGATCGTAGCCAAATAGCGAAAGCATAAATCGGTCCTGACCCCTTGCGGATCCATGACAGGAACCAGTGTTGCAACCCGCTTTCATGAATATGGGCATGACGTCGAGTTTGAAACTTACCGGTCTCTCGGTCGCAGCCCCTTTGACTTCGACGGGAATAGTTTTGGACAGTCCTTGAAAAGTTATTTTCAGTTCGGTTTTACCGTCCTTCAAGGGGTGAAGAATCATGTCTTTCCACTCAACTACTCCGGCTTGACTGAGAGAAAAGGATGATTCTCGGGTGACGTCCCGTGTAACGTCGTCACCGTATTTGGCTTGCACCACGATGGAGTTGAAGTCCTCCTCTGTTTGCAAAAGAATTTTCGAGGGATAAGCCTCGATCTGGATTAATTTTTTTGCCACCGCTTTTTTTCTCAAGGCCAATTCACGTTCGGACCGAGGGTGAAGTTGGGATCCGACAGGCCATTTCCCTCCTGTTTTAATCCATCTCGTCAAAATGTCTTTCTGAGAACCGGTCAGAGGACCGTCCTTAGGGGGCATGACGTCATCGTCGTCGGCAGGGAGGTTTACTCTTTCGAGCAGGAGGCTGTTTGCGGGATCATTGGGTACGAGTGAAGGGCCTGAATCCCCTCCTTTCCTTGCAAAATGAAGGGTGTCCAGACGAAGTTTTCCCTTTTGCTTCTCGATCCCATGGCATTGGATACATGCTGCTTCCAAGATGGGACGTACTTCCCGATGAAAGTCCGGGGCAATCACGGGCGGGAGTGGGGGAGCGCTCGATTGGACGACCTTTTCTGCAGTTGGTTTTGGTGCAGGTGCTTGAGCGGGGGGTATTGCCGGTTTCGTTAGGGCAGGAGGAGGACCTACCTCTGGTTTGGCCTCGGTTGTGGCGGGAGTCGGTTCGGTTTTGATCGGAGGCTTGGGTACCTCTTCGGCACTCCATGCAAACGCCCCGGAGAAAAGGAAAAATATGCAGAAAATTCTCATGCCTTATTCAGTTCGCGCCTCCTTGAGCGGCCAATCTAAGTTGCTCAAGCCGGCTAAGCGGTTTTTTCTTCGCTGGTTTGGTCGGGGCTTTTGCGACAGCCTTGGGTTTTGTTTTTGCAGGTGCCTTCGGCTTTGGCGGAGGATTGTCCAAGCGGATTTGTCCACCTTGGCCAACTGAGTGAGAAATCAGTTCACCCGAGTAGGGAATCTTAACGTAGCAGAAAAGGTTCTTGGTCAAACCGGCTCTGGATTTGTCTTCGGTCTGTATGGGGAAACTGATTTGCGAGGCATTGGAGTCGAACTCGACCTTGGTAGTCGCGGAAAACGGTGGAAGTCCTTTGAGCTCAGCGGTAGCCTTACCTGCGAATGGCCTTTTTACGCTCAGGTCGCAAAGCATTTCGCCTTCTTGCCCGCGTTGAACGGCAGTCAAATTGAGTTTCATAGACAGGTAAGGTTCCTCGATCTTCAAGTCGATGAAATCCGAAGCGGAGCGCCAAATGCCACCGCCGGGAGCAGATGTTTCAGCTTGTACTCCAATCTTCCAAACGCCAACGGCAGCACCACCACTGGCTGTAAGTGGGTAGTATCCTATGCTTTTGCCGGTGGCTATGCTTAATGAACTCTTCGCTCCGATTCCAGGAGGGCGAGTAAGAATGCGGACGGTCACTGCATTGGTGAAATTTGCATCCCTGATGATTTCGACCTTCAAGTTGAGCGATCCGCTCTTGACGATAGGGCAGACAGGTTGGTGAAGCTTGACCTTGTAGGGCAGGGGTTCTACGACTGCCACTGCGAGACGGTCGACCTTTGTATCGTAATAGGTCCTATTGTTGGGCGGACCGTAAACCAAAGCGACGTTCTGGACGAAGTTTCCTTCCACAAGCTGTTTTTTCTCTGGGTTTTCGTACTTGAGGCGGAGGTCAACAAGCGAGTTGGCCAAAGGAGCGTCGGGGGCGGCCCGCAACAGAATAGGTGAGCTTGTGAAGTTAGTGTTTACCGTGGGGGCTTCCATGGTTACGCC
>JABGWD010000312.1 GCA_018645725.1 Opitutia bacterium | reverse complement strand
TTTGGGGATCCGAATTCGGCCGCACACCGCTCGGCGAAAACCGGGGTGGCCGTAAAATGAACACGGGACGGGACCACCACCCCTTCGGTTTTTCCATGTTCATGGCAGGAGGAGGGACAAAAGGTGGCCAAGTCTACGGCAGAACCGATGAGATCGGATGGGGCATAGACGAGAATCCCGTGCACCCGAACGACCTTCATGCCACCATGCTCCATCTTTTCGGCATCAATCACGAACGGCTCACCTACCGCTTTCAAGGTCGCGACTTCCGGCTCACCGACGTCGCCGGCAAGGTGATCAAGGACTGGATTGCCTAGGAATCGCCCATTCCAGTTTCGAGAACCAGAAGCGCATAGCCCTTCCCTATGCCCGCTCTCGGCGACATACTCTATTTCGCCAACGATTTAAGCGCTTGCCCGAATCGAATAAGTTATTTTGGATAAGCTTATGCCTAAACTGCCAATTGGAACATTTGTCCTTCTAAGCCTTTTCCTTGTCGGGGGTTGCCGTTCGGGAAAGACTTCCAGCATCGATTTCCCCGACGGTTCCTATCAGGGCGAAGTCGACAAGAAAGGGATGAAGAACGGAAAGGGCATCTACAAATGGCATGACGGGTCAACCTACGAAGGGGACTTCGAAGAAGACTTGCGGCACGGAAACGGACGTTTTTGGTGGGCCAACGGCGAAAGCTACAAAGGGGATTACCTCCGTGACAAAAGAACGGGACATGGAATTTACAACTGGCCGGACGGCGCCTCTTACGAAGGTTCTTTTCTCAACGGCAAAAGGCACGGTGTAGGAACCTACCTCAGTTCCGACAGGGACGTCTACGTTGGAGAATGGTTTGACGACCTGCAACACGGAGAAGGCACGCTCTCCCGCTCCGACGGGACGGTCGTCAAGGGAATCTGGCGGAACGGAAAACTGCTCACGGTTCCTGCAGTGATTCCGCCCAAGGCAGGGAAGCCCAAGCTTAGCTGGAAACAACAGGCTTCCGCTCCAAAAGACGAAGAAACCGCAAACGAGGCGGTTCCCTTCAAAGAAGACTCGGTTGACCAACCAATTGATTCCTCCCCTGCACCTGTTGCACCGCAAGCTTTTCCGAGTGCGCCAGGCTCCGCAGTCGATGAAACGGTTGCCCTGGCGCCAACCCCGGCAGAACAGGAAAGCTCGCCCACCGTGACACCCGGTGCTCCGGAAATCAAGCCGGACGACCTTCCTCCCGAACCCGACCTTCCTCCCGAACCCGAACAACCTCCCGCGGCAAAGGGATCCGGTGGAGATCAAAACGTTTGGGAAGGAAACAAGGAAGAAGCGGAATTGCATTTCGCAACCTACCTGATCAATGGAATCGACACCATTTTCGAAAAGAAAACCAAGACCCCGTTTTCCGGTAAAATGAGAGTCACCGATCTCGATGGAAACGTCTTGGGTGAATTCGAGGTATTGAATGGATGGATGAACGGTGAAGAGGTTTATTTCGATGCCAACGGTTTCGTGACCGAGCGGACAATTTGGTCCAACGGCAAGGAAATCAAGTGACTGCCATCAGGGGAAACCTTGCTTTCACAGGCTGAGTTCAAGAGGGGCTCAATGCCCTTCTTCGGAACTTGGTGAGGCGTTCGCCCCAAGCATCTGCAAGATTGGGGCTAGCTCCAGCAAAACCCTCAGGCTGTTGGCTTCTTTGTCCGCAATACCGATTCTCAAGGCTCCGGCTCCACCCGTTTCGCCGGAGGTTCCCGTGACTGCCAAGTAAGTGACCTTCTTGAGAATTTCCATCGCAGGAGGAGGTATCGGGCTTTCATCCAGCTTGGAAATGCCATCGACATCAAACTTCAGAACAAAATCATTTTCCTTGAACAAGGAGAGCTCGGTACCTGAAACCTTGTTGCTCAAGGAACCTTCCATGGCTTCCGCCATATGTTTCTTGCTCGCGATAACGAGACGGTCGTCCTTGCCCGTAACCGAAATGCCTTGGAGCATGGCCAATCCCATTGCCATGGCCAGAGGTGGGGCCGCCTTGAGCTTTTCCCAGTTCGCAGGGTTCACAGACAACGCGGCAATGAATTCAACCGGCAGACCGCCCATGCCAGGACCGCCACCCGGAGAGTCCTGACCAGGATTGGGTTGAGAATCGGTGCTTCCGCCAAACGGATCGACTTCTGCCGGGGGTTGCTCGTCCCCTCCCCCTCCAAACGGATCAACCTGAGGCTCGGCTTCGTTTGGGGGATCTTCGCCAGGAACAGGGCCACCGCCTTCCATGGAAACTTCGGTGAGAGCCAAGGAGATCTCTCCGGTAAAAGCCTCCAAGACGTCTCTGGGCTTGATTCCAAGCTCAGGAATCACCTGATCCAAGTCGATTTCTTCACCCGCTTCCTCGGCAATGGGCAATAGGGTGTTTTCAAAGTAATCCGTCACCGCTTTCATGTCCAGAGAGAGAGAAAGCGCAGCCAAGGCCTGGGAAGGGATCAAATTGGTCATGCCTTCGGACAATCCGCCTTTTCCAAATTGCTCGAAACCCTCTGGCACCTGCAGTTCGCCCGTCAGGACCGCTTCCCCGTTCTCGAAATCAAGAGTGATCACACCGGTTCCAGCCTCGAATATGTCGGTGAACTGCTCGGGGACCTCGCCATCCGACTCCTCCTGAGCAAGAGCGGCCAGCGCCTCGAAGTTCGCCCAAACCGCGGCATCGTGCTTTTGCTCGGTGAATGCCTTGAAGGATTCGTTTGATTTCGCCAGTGAGTCAGAGCCGTCCGAATGCATGAACTTTTCCATCTCCACGACCAATTTGTCGATATTCCCGCCATCGAAGCTCCAGACGACAAAAAAATCTTTTGCAACGCCTATGCAGGAAAGGGAAGTGTCGGGAACGACGTAAAAATCGTATCCATCTTTCTCCTCCGGTTTCCCAAATCCCGGAAGAAGTCCCAATACGGTCTTGAATTTTGCCGCGTCATCCAGTTTGCCCGCTATGCCCAGTTGACCATCGTCTCCAGGCGAATCATAAGCGGATAATACAACCTGCAAAGGAGCCGATGAATCAAGTCCGACGGTAGACGGATCTTTCAACACGGTGGTCACTTGAGGAGGTTGGCCCGCTG
>JABGWD010000311.1 GCA_018645725.1 Opitutia bacterium | reverse complement strand
TTAAAAAGCGGGGAAAGAACCTTGATGAAGTCAAGGCGGACAAGGCGGAAAAAACGGGTCGCTATTACCGTTTGATGATCGAGCACGTCCGACGGGTGCTCAAGGACGTAAAGCGCGTATACCCCGGTTACAACCCGAAGGATGGCTACGAGCTTGCGGGTTTTGCCTGGTTTCAGGGTTGGAATGATATGGTCGCCGGGGGAACTTATCCGAGCCGTGGGCAACCCGGTGGCTATGATGCCTACACTGAATGCATGGCCCATTTCATCCGCGACGTAAGAAAGGACCTGAAGGCTCCGGACATGAAGTTCGTGATCGGCGTAATGGGCGTGGGTGGACCTTTGGAAAAGTATGCCAGTCAACGCTACGTGCCCATTCACGGAAGTTTTCGCGAAGCGATGGCGGCTCCCGCATCCATGTCTGAATTCAAGGGTAACGTAGCGGCGGTCCGGACGGCTCCTTTCTGGGACGGGCGCCTGCAGCAAATGGAGGACAATCAGGGCAAGGTCAAGCAGTTGGCCGGGTTCCTCAAGAGCAAGCACAAGGATCATCCGAACAAGGACGGGTCGATGGACGCCAAAGCCCAAAAGGCCTATCTCGATAAGTATCGCAGGGAATTGATTTCCGAAGAGGACGAAGCCTATGCCAAGGTTGCCAAGTCGAATGGAGGGTATCACTATTTCGGAAGTGCCAAGACCATGGCCCGTATTGGGAAAGCCTTTGCCGAGGCCATGGACAAGATGAAATAAAACAATATGAAAACCTTTTCTTTCCTTTTCCTGTCACTGTCCTCCTTGCTTGCGGCGAAGGCCAAAGCCGAGCCCAATACCTTCAAGGTCTTCCTCCTTGCCGGGCAGTCCAACATGGAAGGGCAGGGGGTCGTCGACATGGACCACCCCATGTACTACAACGGAGGAAAGGGCACGCTCCTGCGGGTCATGAAGAACGCGCCCGATTCCAAGCGCTACGCTCACCTCAAGGACGCAAAAGGAAATTGGGTTGCCCGCACGGATGCCTTCATCCGCTTCCGTAACAAGCAGGGGGTCATGGCGGGCGGAGTGAGCATCGGGTTTACCGGGTACGGAAGCATGCAGAGCCGGCACCATATCGGGCCGGAGCTCCAGATCGGGCACCGCTTGGGCGATCACCTCAAGCAACCCGTCCTTCTGATCAAGACCGCTTGGGGAGGCAAAAGCCTATACAAGGATTTCCGCTCCCCGTCAGCGGGCGGGGAAAGTGGTGAGTACTACCAAAAGATGTTGGCGGAGGTTGACGAAGCCCTCAAGAACTACCGCAAGGAATTCCCTTCGCTCAAGGGCATGAAACCTGAGTGGGGTGGCTTCGTCTGGTTTCAGGGTTGGAACGACATGTTCGACAAGGATGCCCTCGTTCAGTATGAGCAAAACCTCGTCCATTTGATCAAGGACTTGCGGGCTCACCTCAAGCAACCCAACCTCCCAGTGGTGGTGGGGGAACTCGGAAACTTGGGAGAGGATGCGGGCAAGAACATGAAGGTCATCCGGGAGGCCCAGCGAAAGACTTGCGAACGAAAGGAGTGGAAAGGAAGGGTCTCCTTCGTCAAGACCACCGCTTTTGCCCGTCCCAAGGATGAATCGCCGAACGTCGGGCATGGGCACCACTGGTTCGGCAATGCGGAAAGCTACTTTCTGATCGGGGATGCTCTCGGGGCGGAGATGGTCCGCCTCCTGAAAAAAAAGAAATAGGATCAGCGGCGGCGCTTGGAGATGATCTCCGAGACCTTCTCGTCGAACCCGTCCTTCTTTCCAGATTCCGCCAACCTCTTCTTCTCGGCGGTTACGAAATCCCGGCGCTTGGCGAGGAGCTCGTCGAGTTTATTCTGAAGCTCTTTCCGCTTGGCCACTTGTTCCTCGAGGTATTTCTTTCTCTCCTCTTTGGACATTTTCCTGACTTCTTCGGAAAGTTTTTCGTTTTCCACTTCATCGAAATCGACCCGCCCAGAGGCGAGATCGTCAACGAGATCGCCTCCTCCATCGACGTAGGCGGAGGTAAAGTCTGCTGCCCCAACTCCCGAAACCTCGGCCACAGCCTTTGATTTGAAGGACAGGACGGAAAGACGGTCGGCAGCGACCTCTTCCTTGGCTTCTGCCGCGAGAGCGATTTTGCCTCGAACGACCCTGCGCTTGTCACTGTCTCCATAGGCCACTACGGTGATACCTAGCTCCCGGTTCAATTTTGCGATCTCAGCATCCACGGGCGTGCTGATGGCGGCGACCCCGCCGCTTTGAGCAATAGCCACGAAGTCTCCTTCGGCGAGTTTGGCGATTTCCTTCCAGATCGGTGTGGTGGAGGCCATGCTTCCGCATTGCACGGTGTTGAGAATGAGGTTTTTCTTGGCCGCCAGTTTGCAGATTTCGGGGTATTTGACGTCGTCCTGGTAGTCCATGTGAGGGGGAGCGTCTCCCACGAGGAAAACGAGCTTGAGAACCTTCTTGCTCTTGTTCCATTTGATCTTGGTCACGGCTTCGTGGAGGGCTTGGTTGACCGACTCGGGGGTGTCCCCCCCGCCTTGAGCCTGAAACTTCATGAGCTTGGCATAGATGTCATCGATATCGTCGGAAAGGTCGTGAACCTGAGTGACGTAGGCTTCCTTGCGGTCGCGGTACCCGATCAATCCGATGCGCAGGTTGGGGGTGGGTTCGCTAGCGAGAATCTCGTTGGCGATTGCCCAGATCTTCTGCTTGGCTCCCTCGATCAGGCCACCCATGGAACCGGTGGTATCGAGAACGAAACATACCTCAATAGTTTCCTTCTTTGGTTTCTTTCCTTTCTTCTTTTCGTCGTCCTTCGCGGCGAGCGGGGCGAGGATCAGGCAGGCAGTGAGCAGTAGAGCTAGCTTTTTCATGATGCGTATTCTTTTGGTTGGTAAAGGTAACGGACTATCTCCGGCAACGGATGATCTTGCCTTGGTGGAGCAGGTCCACGTTGGCACCGAGAGAAAGGAACTTGATCAGTTCTGGATGTTTTTCCAAAAAGTCGAAGTATTCCTTGGATGCAAATTTGAGTTCCTCTATCTTTTTGTCTTTGTCATCCCGGGCATCGTCGTCGATCCAGAGATCGCCTGCGAGGTGGAAGGTCTTGCCGTCCAAAATCCGGTTCTCGGAGGCAATCGACTT
>JABGWD010000032.1 GCA_018645725.1 Opitutia bacterium | reverse complement strand
GATGATCCAAAAGGGTTTGCCCGCTTTGGCTTCTGAGGTCTTTTTGCGTCCGAGGAAATAGACGAGCGGGACGAGGGAGAGGGCGCCGAGCAAAAAGCGGAAGACGTTGAAGGAGTAGGGCCCGATATGGTCCATCCCGAGGCGCTGGGCGATGAACCCGAATCCCCAGATCACGGAGGTGAGCAGGAGGAGCAAGTTGGCCTGGAGCTTCACCGCAGGCAAGCCGCCTCTGCAGAAGCGGGTGGGGACAGGGGGCTTGGTGTCGCCGGGTTCATAGGTGGATTAATAAGGAAAAGAGGGTGCCGGGCGAGGATTTGTTTGGACCCGTTTACGGAACTTGCGCAAGGGATGGAACCTCGCTTAGGATCGGGTCATGAAAATTTACCCTGCTCTTCTTGCCCTCTTGATGGCTCTGTGTCCATTGGCCGAAGCGAGGAAGCCGAACTTCATCGTCATCTTCATCGATGACATGGGCTACGGCGATATCGGTCCGTTCGGATCGAAAAAGAACGAGACTCCTCATTTGGACCGAATGGCCAAAGAGGGAATGAAGCTCACTTCCTTTTACCTGGCTTCCTCGGTCTGCACCCCTTCCCGGGCGGCTCTCATGACGGGGAGTTATCCGAGGCGGGTCGGTCTGGGCAAGGGTTCCGGGCACGTCGTGCTTTTCCCAGGCGATCCGCACGGGTTGCACCCCAAGGAGATCACCATAGCGGAGATGCTCAAGGACGCAGGCTACGCGACGGGTTGCTTCGGAAAGTGGCACTTGGGCGACCAGCCGGAGTTTCTACCCACCTCTCAGGGCTTTGACGAGTACGTGGGAATACCGTATTCGAACGACATGTGGACTGGGCTCAAGCGCTGGAAGTTTCCTCACTTGCCGATCTTGCGGGGGACCAAGGTGATCGACCAAGTAAAGGACATGGACGGACAGGCCGACTTGTGCAGGCTCTTTACGGTGGAAGCGGTCAAGTTTATCGAGAAGAACAAGGACAAGCCTTTCTTCTGCTACGTCCCCCATGCTTTCGTACACGGTCCGCGCAAGGCCAGACCCGAGTTCATGGCCAAGGCCAAAACGGTGGAAGAGGCCCAGGTGGAGGAGTGCGACTGGAGCGCCGGACAGATTCTCGATGCGGTCCGCAATGCGGGAATCGAGAAGGATACCTTCGTCCTCTTCACTTCCGACAACGGGGGAGCCGGCGGACTGAGCAGCGGACCTTTGCGTGGAGGAAAGGGTTCCATGTGGGAGGGCGGATTCCGTGGCCCGACCGTAGCTTGGTGGCCGGGTACCATACCGGCGGGATCGACCTGTCCGGAGATGACGAGCGCGATGGATTTGCTTCCGACCTTTGCGAAGTGGGCGGGTGGCAAGGTTCCCGCCGACCGGGTGATCGACGGGAAGGTGGTGAGCGATTTGTATTTGGGCAAGGAAGGGGCCAAGACTCCGCACGACCGATTTTTTTACAATGCCAGCAACAATTTGCGGGCGGTCCGCTCGGGTCCGTGGAAGCTCTTCCTCAAGGGTCCCCTCCACAATCTTGAGGAGAATTTGGGAGAGACCAAGAACTATGCATCCCAACGTCCGGGGGTGGTCAAGCGCCTCAAGGGCTTGATGAAGGAGTTTGAACAGGACTTGAAGAAGAATTCCCGGCCCGTAGGGGTGGCCAAGAATCCCCGCACCCTCGTTCCCCGTCCGGGGGTCGAGGGCGAGGAGGCCTATACGCCGACTTTATGGATCGGGAAACAGAAAAAGTAGAGACCCAAGGGAAAGTATGATCAAAATGAATAGACTGATCCTTGCCATCGCAGCGGCCTTCGCATTTGCGGGCTGCACTCCCGATCTTCACAAGGCGGCAAGGGAGGGTGATGCCGACAGGGTCAGGGAATTACTCGATGCCGGGGCCGACGTGAACGTCCGGGAAACCTCCAACGACCGTTTGCAATACACCCCTTTGCATTGGGCCGCTTATTATGGCCACCTGGAAATCGCCGAAATCCTGATCTCCCGCGGAGCGGATCTGGATGCCGAGGATCCATCGTATTCAACTCCCCTTTACCTTGCCGCAGAACAGGGCCATCCGAAAGTCGTCGAGTTCTTGATCTCCAAAGGAGCGGAAGTGAACGTGAAGAGTTCCTGGTCGGGATACACCCCCTTGCATCGGGCGGCATGGGGGCCAGTGGCCATGAGAAAACACCTTGGGGCGGGTGAGGCGGGAACCGTTTCCGAGGCCGAGCTGAATGAGAATTACCTGAAAATCGTGGGTATGCTTCTGGAAAAGGGAGCGAAGGTCAACGAACGGGACAAGGAAGGGGAGACCCCGTTGGATCATGCAAGGGATGACGGAACCGATGAAATCGTAGCCCTTTTGATCAAGGCCGGGGCCAAGTCCTTTAAGGACGAGGAAAAAAAGGACAATCAAAATGAATAGACTGATACTTGCCATCGCCGCGGCCCTCGCATTTGCCGGCTGTTCGACGCAGATTCATCATGCGGTACGCAATGGCAACACGGAGCGGGTCAGGCAATTGCTTGACTCCGGTTCCGACGTCAATGCCAGAGACGCCTCCAAGGCCGCCGAGCTTTTTCATGGAGGGAAACGTCTCGAATACACCCCCCTGCATTGGGCGGCTTACCTCGGTGACCTGGAAATGGTGGAATTGCTGATCTCAAAAGGGGCGGACTCGGATGCCGTGGATCCTTCTTACGGCACTCCTTTGCACCTCGCGGGCGAGCAAGCTCACGTGGAAGTCATCGAATTCCTGCTTGAGAGCGGAGCACAGGTAAACGCGTCAAGTCCGTCTTGGGGTCACACTCCCTTGCACCGGGCGTCTTGGGGACCGGTGGTTCGACGGTTTGGGCAAGCTG
>JABGWD010000310.1 GCA_018645725.1 Opitutia bacterium | reverse complement strand
TCATCTCAATGGAAAACTCGCCTTCAAAATCAACTTGGATGATTGGAAGGAAGCAGGCAAGAACCCGGACGGCTCGACCAACAAGTTCAAGACTGCGCTCAAGGATCTTTCGAGAAAGGGACGAATCGGTTTTCAAAACCACGGCCAAGTGGTATGGTTTAGAAAAATCTCGATCAAGACCCCCTAGATGAAAGTTTTCTTTGTTTCACTTGCCTGCATCTTCGCATCGGGCCTAGCTCATGCTTCCGAAAACTGGCCCCGCTTTCGCGGGCCGAATGGAGGAGGGAATGCCGAATCATCCATCCCCGCGGTCTGGGAAAAATCTTCTTACCGGTGGCAACTGCCACTCAAGGAAAATGGACATGGATCGCCGGCGGTTTGGGGAAACCGCGTTTTTCTGAACTCGTCCGCGGACAAGGGACAGACCCGCAAGGTTCTCTGCGTCGATGCAAAGACCGGAAAGGTCAACTGGACCCGTTCCTATCCATCGAAGACTCACAAGACCCATCGTTACAACAGCTTTGCCTCGAGCACACCAGCCTTGGACGGGAAGAACGTCTACTCGGTCTGGGGTCATTCCTCCGAGCTCAAGGTATGCGCCCATACCCACGAGGGAAAACTGCTCTGGGAAAAGGATCTCGGTGGAGTAAAGGGCGGTCACGGATTTGCCGTTTCACCGATCGTCTTCGAGGATCTGCTCATCGTCCCAAACGATCAGGAAAAAGGCGGAGGGGCCCATTATGGCTTGGATTGCTCGACGGGCGAAATCCGCTGGAAAGTCCCGAGGGGCAGCAAGCGGCTTACCTATTCCACGCCATGCGTCTTCACGGATCCCAAAGGAAAACCGGAATTGATCTTCACGAACTGGTGGCTCGGTTTCACCAGTTTGGAACCTCGGACGGGCAAGCAATTGTGGGAACTCTCGGTTTTCGGGCGACCCCATTCCGAAAGGGCCATCTCCTCCCCCATCGTGGCCGGTGATTTGGTCCTCGGAGTATGCGGATTCACCACTTTGGACAAGCACCTCGTGGCCATCCGTCCGGCTTCCGTATCCGAGGACGGAAAAGCCCGGGAAATCTGGAGGCTCGAAAACACCATGCCCCACATCCCATCCCCCTTGTTATCGGACAACCGGCTCTACCTCTGGGCAGACAATGGCGTCATCACCTGCGTTCGTCCGAAAACCGGAAAACAAGTCTGGAAAACTAGGGTCGAAGGGGTCAAGGATACCTTCTTCGGTTCGCCCGTGCGTGCAGGAAACACCATCTTTTGCGTATCCGCATTCGGACAAGTCGTGGCGATTGCGGACGGCGACGAATTCAAGCAACTGGGCGTGACCGACCTCAAACAAGTTTGCCGATCCACCCCGGCTCTAGCCAACGGCGACCTTTACTTGAGAACGGGCGATCAACTGATTTGTATCAAGGGAGAGTAAGAGCAGAAACCCTGATTAGTTGTTTTGAAAATCAGCGATGATTCGCAAAAGAGCGCCCGCGGGAATTTTGCTCAGATAGCTCATCTTCGTCCTTTTGAAATAGAAAACCTTCTCTTCCCCGGCAGCCTCAACCCAGAAGCACTGCCACCGCTCTTTGCCTAATTCGTTCAGGTCTTTTTCCAAAGCCTTGAAATCTTTCGAACCATGGGAAACGACCTTGTATTCCCAATCCCCGATATTCTCGATATCCTTGAGCAGCCATTCCTTTGACTTCTCGGTCAAACTCTTGCCTTCCTCCACCCCCACGCCGTATTTCTCCTTCGCCCCCTTGACGCCCTTGTCATAGATTTTCTTCCCTTCCTTGACTTTTTCATCATAGGCTTCCTTGAGCCGCTCGGTGTAAGATTTCTCGCCTTCCTCTTTTTTTTCCTCGGCAGCCGGAAGAGAAAAAACAAAAAGGAAAAAAGACAATAGGATGGTAGCTTTCATAAGTAATGTGATACGACGAGAACAAGTGACTGGTCAAGCGATTGTCAGTTCCTCCGAATCTACTCCCAGAGTCAACCGAGCCCTGCTTGGTTTCTGCAAAATCGCGAAAGGTCGAACTTGACCATCCCTCCAAAGCCCCGAAAACTGATTCGTTCATGAACCGGCACATCCCAACTTTTTTCATTCTCTCCCTCGCGATCATCCTCATACCGGGACTCTTCTCCAAGCATCCGATCCCCACACCGAAAGAAGATCCGATCGTCGGCCCGATCGAACCATTCTTCTTCGAGCGCATCCTCAAGAGCGCTGACTTGGACGACTCCATCGCCAACCACTGGAACGACCCGCAACTCAGAAAGATCATACGAACGCACGGGATCAAGCTCTTCGGTGGCCCCATGCTCGGGAAGGTCACCTCAACCTCGGCAACCTTCTGGCTGCGGGCCACCAAACCGGGCAAGATCAAGCTTTCCATAAAGGAGGAGGTTGGTGGAAGCGAAGTCCATTCGGTCGTGGGCGAGGCGACCGAGAACAACGACTTGACCCTCCTTTTAACCGTGGAAGAATTGAAACCTTTCACCCGATACCGGATAACCATTTCCGATGACAACGGGAAAGTTCTCGCCCTTCCGGAACAGGGTTTCCGAACCTCCCCCGCACCTGGCCAGAAGACCCGCTTCTCGGTAACGTTCGGGGGCGGAGCCAGGTACAACCCGCCCAAGGAAAAAATTTGGGAAACCATAGCGGGCAGAAAACCGCACGCCTTTCTCTTTCTCGGGGACAACCTCTACCAGGACAAGCCCACCCACCGCAACCTCCAGCGCGTCTACTACTACCGCCGCCAAATGCGGCCGGAATTCGTCCGGTTGTCTTCATCCACCGCCTGTTATGCGATCTGGGACGACCACGACTTCGGGGCCAACGACGTCTCCGGTGGGCTCGATCCCTTCAAGCCCGCATGGAAGGTTCCGGTATGGAAAGTCTTCAAGGAAAACTGGCCCAACCCCTATTTTGGGGGTGGCGAAAAACAACCGGGTTGCTGGTTCGATTTTTCCATCGGGGAGGTTGATTTCTTCATGACCGATGGTCGCTATTATCGGGATTTCAAGAAAGGAACCATGCTCGGACCCGCCCAAAAGAAATGGCTCAAGGAAAAGCTCCGGGCATCGACCGCGACATTCAAGGTGATTGCGTCCGGTACTCTTTGGACGGAAACTGCGGACAAGGGGGGCAAGGATTCCTGGTGGGGCGTACCCGAGGAGAGGGAGGAAATTTTCTCCCTCATCGGGGAGGAAAAAATCAATGGCGTGTTCCTGCTCTCCGCCGACCGGCACCGTACGGACGTCTACCGGATCAAGCGCCCTGCCGGATACGATCTCTACGAATTCGAGACCTCCAAGCTAACCAACAACCACACCCACGGGACAAAGAAGGAGGCAATCTTTTCCTATAACAAGGGAAACTTCTTCGGCTTGCTCGATTTCGATCTCACCAAGAAAGATCCCGAGATGACCTTCCGTTGCATCACGATGGAAGACAAGGAAGTGTACAGCCTGACCCTCAGAAAGTCCCAACTCTCTCATTCAGGCATAAAGCTAGAAAACGGGCCCAAGTTCAATTTCGAGTACCGCAAGAAGGGACCGGGCGGATCGCCCAACGGCATCGAGGCTGTCGTGCAGGATTCGGCAGTGGTTTTCGACGTGAAGAGCGGTTTTGGCATTGGTTCGGGAAAGATCAAGCTGGTGGAAGGAAATTGGCCGAATAAGGTCTTGGTACGTCTTCACTTGACTGGCTTGGAAGGATTCAGCGTATCAAACGGCAAGAAGACCATCCAACGCAGCGATCTGAAAATTCGCATGCTCGACGACAAAGGCAACCCAGCGGAGGGCAAATATTTGCTGAAGAAAAAAGGATACTACGAAGCAACCGTCCCTCCTTCACTCCTTGGTCCGAAGGTGAAGGAAATCAAAATAAGTTGGGTCGATTTCTATCGAAGGTAGTCGGACGGCCTAAACCTTGGGCTTCCAACCCTTGCGGTATTCGCGCCCCCAGAGCTTTTCACCAGCCGGGTTGTCGATCAACTTGCCGCCCTTGCCCGGGTCACAGCGCAAGGAGCCCCCGGTGCGGTAGGCAATGTTGGCCAAATGGCAAAGCTTGCTGCTCTTCTGGGCATCCCCGATTTCCGAGTTGAGCTTGACGCTCTTGTCCCGGATCGCATCCACGAAGTTCATGAAGTGAGCAGGTTCGCCACCGGGACCCGATTTCTTTTCCAATTCCTTTCCGTCGCGATCGAGAATCCGGTACTCGTTCCCCCCATTGGTGACCAGCGAGCCCTTCTCACCGTAAAACTTGCAAAAGGGAAGATCCTCGTCGCGGCGCGGATCGCAACTGCTTCCGCTCCACGAGGCCATGCAGTCACCAAAATGAAAAGCGGCTTCTCCGGTGTCCGGGGTTTCCTGATCGTCGTCATGATAATAACGGCCACCATTGTAAGTGACCCGCTCGGGCAAGTCCACCCCGAGGCCCCAGCGGGCAATGTCGAGCGAATGAATCCCGTTGTTCGCCATTTCTCCACCGCCCCAGTGCCAGCGCCAATGCCAATTGTAATGGACTAAATTATCAACGTAGGGCCTGTGGGGAGTCGGTCCCTCCCAAAGCTCGTAGTTCAAACCCTCGGGGGGCTTGGCCGGCTTGCCCTT
>JABGWD010000309.1 GCA_018645725.1 Opitutia bacterium | reverse complement strand
TCCGGCAAAAGGGGGATGTGAAGGGCGCGATCGCTACCTATGAGTTACTTCTGCGTAACTACCAATATGCTCAGGTTTGGGATCCCAAGGGCTGGTTCTGGAAACCCGCCGAATTGGCCCGCAAGACTTTGGCCAAACTTAAAACCGCAACCACCCCGTACAAGCTCAAGGTTGCCAGGAAGCACTTTACGGATGAGCAACTGAAGTTTCCCGGGAAGAAGGGGATTTGTCTGACCATGCTAAAAGCCGGGGAAAAGGGATCGGCCGAAGGGAATTTGCCCCGCCTCAAGAAGGTCAATCCTTACTGGAGTTATTCCTGGGGATGGGACCAGGTTCCCAACCAACCGGCCAATGTTGAGTTCGTCCCAATGGCTTGGGGCGCATGGTCGGTTGATGGCTTGAGGAAAGGACTCCAAAAAAGCGTTGTTCCCGACATAGAGTCGGGAAAGGTCAAGCGCTTCTTCGGGTTCAACGAACCCGACAAACCCGAGCAGTCAAACATGCCCTATCAGGCAGCTCTCAAGTATTGGCCCATTCTAGAGACCCTGAATGTTCCCTTGTGTAGCCCCGCTTGCGCAAACCCCGAGGGCATCAACGACAACAGTGTCCAGGGAGTGCGCGGTTCCTGGATGAAGGACTTCATGAAGGAGGCCGACCGCAGAGGTTACCGTATCGACTACACGGGCGTCCATTGGTATGGCGGCACCCACGTCCAGCACTTCAAGGACAAGATGAGGAGAATCTACGAGAAGTATGGTGAAAGACCCATCCTCATAACCGAATTTGCTCCCGCCGATTGGGAGGCCCGCAAACTCTCCCAGAACCGACACAAGACCGAATACGTGCTGGCCTTCATGAAAGAGGTTCTTCCATGGTTGGAGAGGCAGGACTGGGTGGCGGGTTACTCCTGGTTCTCTTTCGAGCATAACCAGGCGGTCGGACATACTTCCTCCCTATACGACAAGAATGGAAACCTGACCGCTTGCGGTCGCTACTACCGGAGTGTCTCCACGGAAACCCCGGACGGGGATCAATCGATCAAGTAAAGAGATTATCGTCTCTTTCTGGCTTCGGCTCGTTTTACCACGTCTTTGAGAAGACCCTTTTTCGGAAGCTTGCCCCCAGGGATTTTAGCGAGGATGGGGTGACCGTTCTCACCCATCCAGTCGAGGACGTTTGCCAGCATCTTGTTTCCCGGATTATTCGTGATGGTTTCAAGCATCCATTTCTCAGAGAGCTTACGTTCTCCTGCTTTGTAAAGGGCCCAAGCGGCAAGGGGTGGAATTTCGTCCTGATCGTCGAGCGATTTCTTAAGTGCGGGGATGGCAGGCTTGGCTCCTTTTTCAAGAAGAAGCAAACCAACCACCGACCAATAGCGAATGACAGGATCTTTGGATGAGAGTTCCTTGGTCAGGGTTTTGAGGTTCTTCTTATCTCTGGTCAAGGCTAGGTCGGCGTAGTCAAGGTACTTGGGGAGGGGATAGAGTTTGGGGTCTCGAACGAAGGCATAAACCGTGGTTTTTTTCTCTTTGATCATACGGTTTCTCATTTCCTCGGGCATGAGCCCGGAATCAAAGTACTTGAGCTGTTGCCGCCTGAGTTCCTTCTTAAGCTCCTTGATTTTGGTATGATGCAATGGATCGTCGATTTGGTTGTCGATATTGTGGAAATCCTTGAAATTGTCGTAAAATTCTTCCGAAGGACGGGGTTCGAAGAATCGACCGGTTACCGCATTGGTCTTGCCTGCCTGATGGTGTCTCTCCCAGGCGCCCGTTGCCTTCATGTTGTGCATGTAGGCCAAGTACTGTCCGTTGGGCGCGAAGGGAGCGTAGTTTTTGTGATAGGCGAATTGCTCGTCCCGCATGACCCGCACACAGTCGTAGCGCTCATCAGCCCGACTGCGCCAGGAGAAATGGTACTGGGCATCGGGTTCCGTGTCCGGGCCGAGAAAGATTCTGCCTTGGAAATTTTTCGTGATCTTGGCGCCCGTGAGGCTAAGCCAGGTCTTGGGCATATCGATGAAGCTGACGATACGGTCGATGGTGGATCCGGGTTTCTTGCCCTTGGGGTAGAGATTTTTCCACTTCTCAGGGATACGGACGATCAAGGGACAGTGGATCCCGCTGGAATAAAGAAAGCGTTTGCTGCGGGCGAGCACGCCCCCGTGGTCCGAGTTGTAGACGATGATGGTGTCCTCGTAGAGTCCGTCGGCCTTGAGGCGTTGAACCGCTTCGCCTACGGCACGGTCCATGTTTTCGACTGCTCCTCCGTATTTGGCATAAGTTTCCTTCATCTCAGGGATGTCCGGATGGTAAGGAGCCAGAATCATTTTGGACGGATTCTTGGATTCCTTGCTCAAGCCTCCGAAAGCGCGGGATTCATGGCTGTGCCCGATGTTGAATACGGTAAAGAAAGGTTGGCCCTCCTTACGCTTTTTCCAGGTGCCAGCGTAGTCGCCGCCCGAATAATTCCAGAAATCCTTGGGGTTCCTTCCATTGGGTCCGCGCAGGTTGTAGTCCGTTTTCGAACAATTGCTCGTGAAGTAGCCGACCTTTTGCAATTGTTCGTTGTAAAAGCGTATCGTGGCCGGGATTTCGAATCCACTGCGCATCGGTTGCGTACCGTTTGAAATGGCATGCATACCGGTGATCCATGAGGAGCGGGTAGGGGCGCAGACCGCTCCGTTATCGAAACAGTACAGGTAACGGAAACCTTCCTTGGCGAGTTGGTCTATGTTTGGGGTCTTGGCGTTTTTGCTTCCATAGCAACTGATCCACTCGATGCTATTGTCCTCACTTGTGATCCAAAGGATGTCAGGCTTTGAGGTTTTTCCGGAAAGCGGGAGTAAACTGGTTAGGGCAAAAGCTAGAAAGGCAAGCTTGGTTGAAGCGAAGTTGATTGAATTCATGGTCTTTTACTTTGACGGGGTTCGGGGTTTGCGCCGGTTGGCCTTGTCTTTCTTTTTTTTCGGCATC
>JABGWD010000308.1 GCA_018645725.1 Opitutia bacterium | reverse complement strand
TCGACCATGACTACCAAAGTTTGTCGGACAGCATAACCACCCTTCCCACCCTTAGGTCCAATATAGTGGAATTGGTGCAATCAGTCGAAGAAACGTTCCGGACCAATATTCCGGTTTTCGTAGAAAGCATTAGAAAGGATCAAAGTCTCGTAGCAAACGTACTCAAAGTTGCCAGATCCTCGTCATTTGCACGGATGGTCAAGGTCGATACGATTCACGACGCAATTCAACTTCTGGGATTGGAAAAAGTGCGTGATATTGCTTTGACTTCAAGTTTTCTAAGTAATTTTCTTGATCGCGACCCGTACAAGAATGGCTTTGACTGGAAGGCATTCTGGAGACATTCGAACACGGTTGGCGTGATTGCCTCAAGCCTTTCCAAGCACTTGGGAAAATTAGATCATGAACGATACTACACGGCGGGTCTGCTTCACGACATGGGCAAGATGGGGGCCTTTTGCCTGGACGAGGAGAAAATGCTCTTGGTTGCCCGAGTGGCGAGAAAACATCGGTTGTCTTTTCTTGAGGCGGAACTCATGACGCAAGCTCCCCGGCATGATCGTCTTGGGGAAGCCATATGCCGAAATTGGAATTTACCGGAATTCCTTCGAGCAGTTTGTCGTTATCATCACACTTACTCTAGAAAGTTGAGACCCTTTCCTCCAAATGATCCCTTAAACGATTACATTGACATAGTCATTCTATCCAACCATCTGGCCAATAAGCTTAAAATCGGATATTCGGGACACTCTGCGGTGGACGAGCCAATTGAGAGAATCCTTGCCAGCCTTTCCTTAAGCCAAGAAAGGATTGAGGAAATGACCCCCCAGATCCTTGCCGAAATAGAACCAAGCTCGGTTTTGGATGATTTGCTCAGCGCCTAAATCGATAAATACGGAAGTAGTCCTTACTCACCTTTCATGAGTGCTTGTATAAAAACCACTCACCTTTCCTATCCAGCAGACAATGGCATATCCAAAAGAAAAAACAGCCCGCTCATCGATTGAAATTCCTAACCAAGATTCGCCGATAACCGAGCTTCCCGAACGCAGACCTCCAACCCAGTGCACCAAGTTAATGAAATCCGAGACCGATCTTTGGCTGGATTACCTCATTGATCTCGAACCGGAGGACGAAACCGGGGCCTTCCTCACACCCGAGGACTTGAATGCGGTCGAACATGCCTACCTCCGCCTTCAGACCGATGGTTTCGGCGGGACGAACAAACCGAACGAAGGCAAAAGCTTGGCAAGCAACGCCGACGACGAATTCATCAAACGCAAAATAGGATTGGCCCTAGAACGGGCAATTCCAGGCAACCTTACGCTTTTGGAAAAAACCAAATCCAAGAGACGGATCAGGCGACTCGAGGAACCGGATCCAGAAGATATCGATTTGGCTTTGACCATGCTCTCGTTGGAGGAAACGGAAATCAAATTTCGCGTTCTTGATTATGAGAAAGGCTACCTTTCCGGTCAGGTCAAAGTCTTGTTCCCCAAGTCAAAACCCAAAAAACGAACCTTCCGTAATGAAAAGGGGTGGCGCGCAACCATAGAAATCATACGTAACGGAACCAAAGAACAAAGAACGATCTACACTCGGGGCCTCTGCATGAACCTCTTGGTGCAAGCAGTAGGCTTGGACATCGCCAATCAACTTCTTTCGGATGCAAAGGTGGACGACTCCGGAATCACCTTCGAACCAGTTTCTGGAAATGGCCCATTACGCGAATGGAAACCCGATCCCTACAGCATGAGTTTCGTCAAACCAGGATGGAAAACCGTCGACCCCGAGGTGGCGCAAGAATTCGTTCGGACCCAGAAAATTGCCGCCTTCTCTCCCCTCCTCGCATTTTTCCATGGGCTATTCACCAAAAGTTTCGGATTCTTCCATTGGCAATGATGCTCAGGGTGCTCAAGCAACTCCAATATGAGTGATTCTTTCTTTTGCAGCGGCCAAACTTCCTGCTTTAAACTTTCCGTCCGACTTATTGGGATAATCCATGAGCGATACGGATTGGAAGATTCTTGCCACCAAGTACCATCAACCGCATGGGCTCGAAGAAAGCCACCCGTACCCCAAACGAAACCGCAATGGATCGGAATTCCAAATCGGCACCCTTGCGGTTTTTGCACCGAACTTCGACATTTTGACAAGAGCAAGGCAACGAGCCATCTCCGTTTCAATACTCCTATAGTTTCAACCCGGCAAAAAGGGTAAAAAGGGATTCGGACCTACGAATTCTCAAATCTATCCAAATACTTGCCCAAGTCTCCGATTCTTAATATCGAGAGGTTTTCAAATACCCCTCCCTTCTCCATCAACCGCAAGTTATCGAACAAGTCTTCAGAAAAGTCGTCAGCTACGACGACAGCCAAATGTCTGCCTCGAAGTCTAAAATTGGTATTACTCAGGGTGTTCATCATAACAAGTTCTTCACACTCGTCCCATGTGGTTCGGACCTCTATGCCAAGAGCCCATTTCGGAATCCACAAATCCGTGGTCTCAAAAGAACTGTTTCATCTTTGCGAACGACAGCTTGCCCTTCGAAATGCAGAGGTCGAAAAATTTTACGACCCTGTGACTTGAGTTACGTATGGCAGACTTTGGATTCCTGCTTCTTACCCCCTCGAGCAAGGATCCCATCTGCTCCTCGGAAAGATTTGGTGCATCAGAAAGCAAATCCTCGTCCATCAGTTCGGATATCCCCGAGCAAACGGAAAGCAGATGATGGACATCCCGTTCATCGGATTCGTCTTCTGAAAAGTTCTGCTTCGCCGATTCCTTGCCGGCAAAAGCCTTGGAGGTCGGAATGACGTCCTTGATCTTGTCGAACCCAAGGCTTCTGATTGCCTCATTCGCGGTGGATATCGCTTCGACATGCCCGTCTTCATCAACCAGGCCTTCGTCTTCCGTAATCAATTCGTCAAAATCATCTGGAAAACCCAAAGTGTGAACCTCCAAGTGATAACTGCCATGCTTGGCAATCAGTTCGTCTAGTTTTTTTCGAATCCATTGACACAATAAATGCGCTTGCTTGTTATCATCATATCCTTTTTCCCGGAAGGATTTGATTATTTCACGAAACTTTAAAACTCCCTTATCGTAGTAGTCATAGGGACCGTCCGCTTTATTTACGACACTGGCAATTTCCTCAAGCAGATCCCGATCATCTTTCCAATCCCTATGCTTCGCATGGTATATTGGTCTATTGGGATTGGATTTTTCTGAGATATTCACTTGATCATGAAAATTGGGTGCGGAAGGTTGTCCTGCGGTGATTGTTCCTACTAGTAAATCGTAATCGCGACATGAATTCTTACATTATTTTCAACAATCCACTCTCCGATTAATCTCTTGAGAAAGGATTTTCGTATCCTTTACCTAATAAGCACTTATGAATTTTCATCAAGGCTCTCTTAAGTGTCGTCCCCACACTACCAATCGGGATTGTGTGTTTTTCCGAAATCTCACGCTGATTTTCACCAAGAACGTAAAAGGAGTGAAAGAAACCTTTTTCCTTCTCATTCAAGGACTCTTTTTGGCAATCCTCGAGAGCAATGGAGATATCGGCCAGTTCCTGAGGGTCAATCGATCCCAACTTGTTGGCAATCTGGTCCAAGCGGGTCAAACCTTCACCTATTTCCTCGTCCAAGCTCAGCACTCTTCCTCCCCCGCGCTTTTGGGCAATTTCTTTGCGAAGCAAGTCGATTCCTCTTTTGCAAGCAACTGCCATTGCGAAACGCTTCAAGTCATCAAAAGTTTTACCATCTTCAAAACTGAATGAATTGACAACTTGTATGAGGGAATCCCCTAAAACTTCTTTTGCATCCGACTCTGAAAACGAAAACCTGCGATTAAGATAAGCATAAGCCGAGGCATTAAGGATTGGCAAAACCTTATTCCACTCGGATTGATTCCATTCGCCTAATTTGGCGATATCAATTTCGTTTCCCATTTCTTGCGTCAACTCAACATAAGGTCAGAGAAAGTAAATCATCGCCGCAAAAAATCCTGCATAACTTAGGCAAATCAAAATCTTCATCCTGAAAAGCCAGGCGTTTGGTTGAAAGATTTGATTTACGGGAAGCTTTCGAAGCACATTCATTAATCCCGATGAATCTCTTGATCAGCTCTCTTTCATTGCTCATCGGGTCATGATGCAAACCTGATGATGCCATGAGACGAGTACAATCAAATTCTGCTAACTCAGTAGCTACGGCCCTCTTTTTTCTCGTAGAAGTTGAGGAAGGCCTTATGGACGACTCGATACCCGCCCGGGGTCGGATAGTCGCCCGTAAAATACCAGTCTCCCGAATGATCGGGGAGCGCATCATGGAGATTCTCGATGCTTTGGTAGACGATTTCAACCGGTACTTTCCCATTGCCATTGTCGGGACAAACCAATTCCGCGACCTTGACTGAAATTTCGGCCGCGGTAAAATTTTCGTAGACCTTCTTGACCTGATTCACGAGCACGGGCTTGGTTTCCTTCAAGGCTTCCCTGCACTTGACCGCGACCTCCTCGAGCAAACCATCGTAACCGCGTTCCTCAACCAAGGAAATGGCAGCCTGAAAGGCAATGAACTTGCCAAGCTCGGACATATCGATCCCATAACAATCGGGATACCTGATTTGAGGAGCGGTCGAAGCGATAACGAGTTTACGTGGCTTGGCTCGGCCCAAAATCTTGAGAATGCTCCGCTTGAGCGTAGTTCCACGCACAATCGAATCATCTATGCAGACCAAGGCATCGTCCTTTTCCCGAACCACACCGTAAGTGATGTCATAGACATGCGATACTAACTGGGCTCGTCCGGATTCCTGACTAATGAAGGTTCGTAACTTGATGTCCTTGTTGGCAATCTTCTCCCCTCTTGGCCAATTGTCCATAACCAGATCATCAATCAACTTTTCGTTGAGTTCACCGGCCTTGTGGGAGTCGATCAATCGTTGCTTTACTTCCGCCCGACGAACCAAGCGAAGTTGTTCCATGAAGCCGTAGTACGCACTCTCGGCGGTATTGGGAACGTAACTGAATACGCTCTTTGAGAAGTCGGAGCCGACCGCCTCGATAACAGACGGAACGAGCAATGCGCCCAAAGTCTTTCGTTCGGCGTATATGTCCGGATCGTTCCCCCTTGAAAAATAAATTCTCTCGAAAGAGCAGCCTGTTTCGCGGGCCGGATCATCAGCGAAACGTTCGACCGCAAGCTCGCCATTCGCCTTGGCCACGACAATCGTTCCGGGTTTGATCTCCTTTACCTCGTCGATCTTCTTCTCGAACACGGTCATGAGCGGAGCCCGCTCGGATGCCACGGCAATGACCTCGTCATCGGCAAAGTAATAACCCGGACGGATGCCCAAGGGATCGCGCATCGCAAAAGCATCACCGTTACCAATGATCCCGGCGAGAGCGTAACCACCGTCCCAATGTTCGGAGGCTTCCCTGAATACGGAGGAAAGATCGATTTGCCCGCCAATCCAGCGCGTTCGTTCCTCGCCCGAGACTTCCTCCTCCGTGGCTTGGGCGAAAAGCTTGTCATTGATTGCATCCAAGTGGTAACCGGTTTCCTCCAAAATCGCTTGGGTATCGGTATCGAAAACCGGGTGTTGACCGCGTTCGACCAGTTTTTGGTTCAGTTCATCGACATTGGTAAGATTAAAGTTCCCCGCAACCATCAGGTTCTTGCCCGGCCAGTTGCTTTTTCTAAAATAGGGGTGACAACTGGTGGATCCATATTCTCCGGAAGTTCCGTAGCGCAAATGACCGAGGAGAATTTCACCACCATAATCGAAATGTGTCTTTATGGTGTCGGGAAACTCGGGGAAAGCGGTACCGGCATCGATCATCTTGTCCAGTTGCTTGTGCTGGCTTCCGAATATCTTCGACAATGCCTTGCTGCTCGTGCTCCTTTCCCGGAACATGAAGGCCTCCCCGGGAGGCATGTTAAGCTTCATGGATCCTATGCCGGCGCCATCCTGACCACGATTGTGCTGCTTTTCCATAAGCAGAAAAAGTTGATTGAAGCCCCACAGCGGCGTACCGTATTTCTCCGCATAATAGGCAAGTGGTTTTCGCAACCTGATCAGCGCAATGCCGCAATGATGCCCTATGTCGTCACTCATCGTTCAATTGCGTTCATTTCATGTAATTCGGAATCGCCTGGCTCCACGATTCACGCAAAGAGCTAACTGCCGTATCGAAAATCTCATCCCCCGCAATCGAGATTTTGAAACGGCCCGATTCATCCGTACTGCCAAGCGCTTGGGCCGCCAAGCCCGACTCCTTGGCGGCAAGCAGGACGCTTGCTTCCCTTTCGGCAGATACCGAAATCAGCACGCGGCCTTGACTTTCTCCGAAGAACAAGGAATCCAATCGTCCGGAAGGCCCGCGAGAATCAAAGGCAAGAGACAACCCAAGGTCGGCTTCCCCAAAAAGCATCTCCGCCAAGGCAACCAAAAGGCCGCCCTCCGAAACGTCGTGAGCGGCGAGGACAAATTCATTCGAGATTTGAGCAAGCAGGAAGTCCTGCACTTTTTTCTCTGCCGCCAAGTCGATTTCGGGAACGCGACCTTCCTTTTTTCCGAATTGAGTCTGGAGGTAATAACTGGCACCAAGTTCATGGGGAAGGCCTCCGAGGAGAAGGACGGATTCTCCCGCTTGAGCGACAAAACTTCGGGTCACTTGATTCGCATCATCGATCAAGCCGATCATGGAAACAACCGGTGTCGGATCAATGGCGCCCTGCCCGTGCTCATTGTAGAGACTGACGTTCCCTCCCACCACCGGAACGTCGAAGAAAGAACAGGCGTCGGCCAAGCCCTTGACGCATTCCTTGAGCATATGATAGGCCTCGGGTTTGTTCGGGTTGGCGAAGTTCAGGTTATCCGTTACCGCCAAGGCACGGGCTCCCGAACAAGCCAAATTACGCATACACTCCGCAAAGGCGATCTGGGCGCCCTTGTACGGGTCGAGGTAGCAGAAGCGGTTGTTACAATCGTTGGCGATGGCCAAGTACTTGTCGATACCCGCGATGCTCAACCTCACCACACCTGCATCGCTTCCCGGTTCAACCGTACAACCGGACATGACCATGTGGTCATACTGCTCCCAAACCCATCTTTTCGAGGCAATGGTGGGATGGGCCAACAGTTTCCCCAAAGCCTCCCCCACCCCATCGCTCTTCAAATCCGGAACCGAGTCGACACTCCACTCACGAGCCTCCGCAATATGAACGGGTTCCTGAGCCGGTTGGTCGTAAACCGGGGCCTCGTCGGTCAGAGATTTCGCAGGCAAATCCGCTACCACCACACCCTTGTGGCGGACTACCATGCGATCCCCTTCCTTGACCTCACCTATTCTGGCGGCATGCAAATCCCATTTTTCGAACACCTCCTCGAGCTCGCGCTCGCGTCCACGGTTGGCGATCACCAACATGCGTTCCTGACTCTCGGAGAGCATGATCTCGTATGAATTCATTCCCGTCTCGCGCTGGGGAACCAAGTCCAGGTCAATCTCGATTCCGGAGTTTCCACGCGAAGCGGTTTCGCAAGTCGAACAGGTCAAGCCGGCCGCACCCATGTCCTGAATGCCAACGACCAATCCGGGAATGGCCATCATCTCCAGGCAAGCCTCGAGCAAAAGTTTTTCCATGAAAGGATCTCCCTTTTGAACGGCGGGGCGATCCTCGGCACTCTCCTCGGTCAGTTCGCGGGACGCAAAACTCGCTCCTCCCAACCCATCGCGTCCGGTCCCCGGACCAACGTAATAAACGGGATTACCCACACCGGTAGCAGCCCCTTTTTGAATCTCTTCGTGCCTGAGTATGCCTGCGCAAAGGGCATTGACCAACGGATTGCCCTCATAACAGTCATCAAAGTAGACGTCTCCTCCCATATTGGGAATCCCCAAGCAATTTCCATAATGGGAAATCCCGCTGACCACTCCGCGGAAAAGTCGTTTTACTTGGGAGGACTCGAGAGAACCGAAACGCAGAGAGTTGGTAAGCAGGATGGGACGGGCTCCCATGGTAAAGATATCCCGGACGATCCCACCCACCCCGGTGGCTGCTCCTTCGAAAGGCTCGATTGCGCTCGGGTGGTTGTGTGACTCGATCTTGAAGGCCACGCCCCACCCTTCGCCAATGTCGATCACGCCGGCGTTCTCTTCTCCCGCCTTGACCAGAACCTGCCCCACGGCATCCTTGTCCGCCTTTTCCGTGGGAAAGAGTCGGAGCAGCTTTCTGGTATTCTTGTAGGCGCAATGCTCGGACCACATCACCGAGAAAATCCCCAATTCCGTGAGGTTGGGTACCCGGCCGAGAATCTTGAGTACGTTTTCATACTCCTCGGGAAGCAGACCGTGCTGGGCAACGAGGTCGGACGTAATCTCGACGTTCAGGCAGGGTTCGGGATTCGGAGGAAGACTGGAAGGAGCTTGGGCCGTCATGATGGTGAAAGTTCGACCGACTGGGTCTTTCGAATGGGTTCGACAAACGCTGCGAGGACAGGCAATCCATCCTGAGTCGGGTGGTGTGATTCCACAGCCCTTTCCGGGTGAGGCATCATGCCGTATACGTTCCCGCTTGGGTTTCGAATGCCGGCAATGTCGTTGACCGAGCCATTTGGGTTCCCCTCGTATCTCAGAAGAACTTGTCCGTTTGCCTCCAAATCGGACAAGACCGCATCATCCGCCCGGTAATTCCCCTCCCCGTGAGCAATGGGCAAACTGAGGGTCGGGCCTAGGTTTTCCCTGTTGAAGCGATCATTCGAATCCTCGACGCGCAAAGGTTGATTGATGCAGCGGAATTCAATGCAGTCGTTTCTTACCAAGGCTCCCGGCAGCAAGCCGGCTTCGCAAAGAATCTGAAAACCGTTGCAGATTCCGAGAACCTGTCCGCCCTTCTCGGCGAATTCCTTCAAATCGGACATGATCGGGGAGAACCTGGCAATGGCTCCGCAACGCAGGTAGTCGCCAAATGAAAAACCGCCCGGCACGATCACGGCCTCGGTCTCCGATGGGAGGCGGGACTTATGCCAAATGCGCTTGGCCGGAATACCCAACACGTCATGCACGGCATGTTCTGCATCCCAATCGCAATTGGAACCGGGAAATTGTAAGATCGCTACTTTCATGAATTTGTCGTGAGGCTATTCTGGTGACTCCTTATCCTCGGGTTCTTCTCCAAAAACTTCTTCGACCACCGGGTTGGTCAATATACCGATTCCGTCGATTTCGACCGTAACTTCGTCCCCTGGAACGAGATATCGACGGGGATCTCGGGCATCCCCCACACCTGAAGGTGTCCCGGTCAGGATCAGGGTTCCGGGCAAAAGGGTGGTACTCCCACTGAGAAAGGAAATGAGGTGGGGAACGTCGAAAATCAAATCGTCGGTCGAGGATTCCTGCATTTTCTCATCGTTCACAAAGGTTCGAACGACAAGCTTGGATGGATCGGGTATTTCGTCCGCAGTCGTCAGGCAAGGACCCGAAGGGCAAAAGGTATCGAAACTCTTTCCCCGGCAGAATTGTCCACCCCCTTTTTCCTTTTGCCAATCCCGAGCGCTCACGTCGTTGGCACAAGTATAGCCCAAGACGTAGGACAAGGCTTCCTCCGGTTTCACGTTCTTGCAAGGCCGTCCGATGACCACACCCAGTTCACCCTCGTAATCAACCCTGTCACTCCTGAGAAAACGCGGGAGGACGATTGGATCTCCCGGGTTTTGAATCGAGGTAGGCGCCTTCATGAAGATCATGGGATACTTGGGCGGTTCCTGACCGGATTCCTCCGCATGCGCCCTGTAGTTGAGCCCGACCGCGTATATGCACCTGAAGTCAATGGGGGTAAGCAGGCGAAAGGGAGTGATCCTTTGATCGGTTACCTCAAAATCTCCATCATCCTTCTTGAGGATGAGGAAAGTCTGGCCCTGCTCGTCAAAGCGACCGAAACCCATGGTCCCGGCTTGATCCAGGTAGCGGAAGATCTTCACCCTTCCTCGATCTCGAAACGATAATCCTCGATTACCGGATTGCTGAGCAAGCCATCGCACAATTCATCCAGTTTGCTCCGCATCTCGGGAGAATCCTCACCGGACATCTCGAACGTCACGGTCTTGCCCACCCGCACACCTTCGACCGATGCGTGGCCCAAGCTTTTCATCGCTTGTTCAACCGCGGCGCCTTGAGGATCCAAGACCGTTGTCTTGGGCGAAACAAAAACCGTTACCTTCACGAGGACATCTTAAAGAAGGGTCATCCTCAATCCTTTCAACCTTATTTTGCGCACGTTTGAAAAAAGTTTGCTTTTTCAGCCTGCCGAACGGGACAAAGGATGGAAGTTCGCATGCTCGTCCAGAAGGCGTTCCGCCTCCACTTGGGTATAGATTTGGGTTGTCCCGACGTCCGCATGGCCCAACATTTCCTGAACCGCCCGAACGTCCGCTCCTCCCATCAGCAAATGAGTGGCAAAGGAATGGCGCAACCCATGAGGGGTCACGTTCTTCTCGATGCCCGCCTTCTTGGCGTAACTCTTGACCAGAACCCAAATCATTTTCCTCGAAATGCCCCGTCCGCGCATGCTCAGAAACAACTCCCCTCCCGTTCCGTCCTTGACCAAATGAGGACGTCCTCCGTGCAAATAATTCCGTATGGCATCGCAAGCGTGTCTGCCAACAGGGACGACACGCTCCTTGGAGCCTTTGCCAAAAATCCGGGCAAAACCTTCCTCCGCATCAATTGCGTTCATCGGGAGAGCGCAAATCTCCGAAACCCTGAGTCCGCTCCCATACGTCAATTCGAACAAGGCCCGATCTCTTTTTCCCAGAGGAGTATTCAGATCGGGAGCGGCAAGAAAGGACTCGATTTCTTCGATCCCAAGACAACCGGGCAAATGGCGACGTTTTTTGGGGTTGGTCATGAGTTGGGTGAAATCCTCCTTGAGAACACCCTCCCCAACCATGTACTTTGCCAGCATCCGTACGGCCGAAAGCTTGCGTGACAAACTGGCAACCGCGTAGGCATCTTCGGTCAACGACGCCAACCATTGGGAAAGATGTTCGATCCGGACCTCTCGCCAGTTCGACACCCCCTGCGAAAAAAGACAATTCGCACACTGGATCAGATCGGCTTCATAGGAGTCCACCGTATTTCGGGCCAAACCCTTCTCCAGTTGCACCCAAGAAAGAAAACCGCTCAAATCGGACTCAAAGGACGAAGGTAAAACAAGGGAAGGCTCACCCCGTTCCCTTCGCTTAACCTGACTTTTGGCTCCCATGGACTACTCAGGAAGGAGGGGAAACCGGGGCCATGTCCCCGGCAAATAATTTCCGGTAAATCCGGTTAACCGGAGTGGGAAGACGGCTGACCATGAACTTTTCCTTCCGGAGGGCTCCATACCCGAACCTGTAGCTTGCCGCCAGGCGGGGATAGGAGAATACGCCCTGACTTTCGAGCAT
>JABGWD010000307.1 GCA_018645725.1 Opitutia bacterium | reverse complement strand
TGATTCCGCCGGACCCTCACAAGACCCTTCGCCAGAGGATGGAAAACCGCACGGGCGAATCCTACTGCTGGCGTTGCCACCAGAAGATGGATCCCCTTGGCTTCCCCTTCGAGACCTACGACGACTTCGGCCGTTACCGAACTGCGGAAAACCTGGAAGATCCGGAAAACTTAATAGAAGAAGCCAAGCGTAATGAAGTAAACGCCTTCGGTGCCTCGCTTTCGGTTTACAAAACGTTGCCGATCGATCCTCGTGGAGTTCTCAAGGGAACGGACGACCCGAAACTGGATGGCAAGGTCAAAGATGCATTCGACTTGATCGATCGGCTGGCAAGATCGGAAAAGGTACGTCAGTCGATCATCCGCCATGCCTTCCGCTACTTTTTGGGACGCAATGAAACGCTTTCCGACTCCAAAACGTTGATTGACGCAGACAGAGCCTACGTCGACAATGAAGGTAGCTTCGACGAAGTGATCGTTTCCCTGTTAACCTCGGACTCATTTATTTACCGCAAACGCAACACCAAGGAATAAAGTATGTTGATCAACCGAAGAGAACTTTTGAAGAGAACGGCCTTGGGAACGGCCAGTCTCGCCCTCACACCCTCCTTCAACCACCTAAGGGCCGCTTCGGCCAAGCATTCGGAGAGCTTCCCGCACCGGTTTGTCTTCATCCGAAAATCCAACGGAAACTTGCCCACCCAATTCGGCCTTCCCTCCTTTTCCGCCGAGGAGTTGAAAAAGCACGAGGAAAAAGAGGCCTTTGAAGTCGATCTGGCCAAGCACGAACTTCCCGACTGGCTGAAAGGACTCGACGAACATAAGGAGAACATGACCATCCTGCACGGCATCTCGATGTCGGTCAGCGGAGGCGGTCACTACTCCTACTCCGGATGCATGGGGGCCTACAAAGCAGGGCGGGATATTCTCAGCAACATCAAACGGGCGACCGTTGATTTCGAATTGGCCAAACTGTTCCCCTCCCCTTTTGGTCACGTCGAGATGTCTCTGGCGGTGCCTCACGGGCGTGATCACAGAACCGGTATTGTTTCCGGCTATTCCGCTCCGGCGGCCAAGCAACGTAACTACTGCTACGCCGACCCCATGACAGCCCATCAAGAATTGTTCAAGTCGGTCACCAATACTTCCGAGGCAGAATCCGACCGAGCCCTCCTCGACTACTTGCATGAAAAGGAACGCCACCAACTCAAGGGGTTGAACGGTGACGAACGCCTCAAGATCAGCGATCAGGTCGATTCGCTCCAGTCCATCCGTGACCGCAGCGCCAAGGTTGAGTCGCTGGGCGACAAGATTAAACAACACCTGCCGAAAATCGAACCTGTCCACGCTGACGGTGGCCCAGATGCAACCCTTCCCCAGAAACAAGCCGCCTTCACCGACGTCATCGTCGGAGCGCTTGCATCGGGACTGACCAATGTCGTTACCTATACCATTGACGACTTGGGCACTAATATTACCTCCCTGCCTGAAAACGTACAGAAGACGAGCATCCACCAGATTGGGCATGGCGGCCAGATTTCGGGCGCTGCGAAAATGAGAGATGCCATCAAGACCCATCACATGAAACAGGTCGAGACCTTGGTGACCAAGCTTAAGTCCGTTCCCGAGGGCAATGGCACCATGTTCGACAACACGACGATTATCTACATGCCCGAAACGGGTGCTGGTCATCATGGCCCGGATACGTAGGCGCCGATGGTTCTCATGACCGGAAAGAACTCGAAGCTCGACCTTGCCGGTCGCTACGTCCGCTTGCCGTTTCACGGAACCGAAGGCCACAAGACCTTGAGCAATTGGTACACAACCTTACTCAATGCCTATGGCAACCCGATCGAGCATTATGGCGACCTGGACCTGACCATGCAGCGCAATCGCCTCAAGCAAACAGGGGCGATCGACAGATTCTTGATCTAAGCTCAGGCTCGTCTTCCCTCTCCTCCCGGCATGACACCTTTCCATCAAAAATGCCTTTCTCTTTGGTTCCTGGCACTCTGCTTTTCTTTCCTTATCGGCAAAGCCGATAAGATAGAAGACTCCTCGGCCAAAACAATAGAGAGTGTTGTCAGAAAATATTGCGGAAAACAGAAGGGAAAACTAACTCAAGAGGATGTAAGCAAGATTACCCAAATTCACCTTTGGGACATGAACCTCACTAACTTGAAAGGGGTCGAAAAACTACATAACCTTATCTCCCTTTGGCTCCAGAACAATCAACTGACGGAGGTCAAGGAACTTAAAAACCTGACCAAGCTTACTCACTTGTCCGTTCAGTCGAACAGGCTCGTCTCTCTTCAAGGATTGGAGAACCTTACGAATTTGAAATACCTCTACCTCGATAAGAATCAACTGACCGGGGTGAAAGCGCTGACAAAACATTCCAAACTTAAGCACCTCAGCCTTGATGACAACGAACTTACCGACATCGAGGGGTTAAAGAGCCTTTCCGCACTGACCGACCTCGGGCTCAGGAACAACCGTCTCACAACCGTAAAAGGCTTGGAAAACATGACGGAACTGACAACCCTGAACCTGCATGGCAACGGATTAACTGACATAAAGGGCTTGGAAAAGCTCACACGACTCAAAGAGCTCCTTCTTCGCAACAACCCCGAGCTTACCAAAGCTCAGATCGCGAAATTAAAGAAAGCCTTGCCCGGTTGCCGAATCAGCAGCAACCCACTCAAATGAGCACCCCTTTCCTCCAAGCTTTAAAGGGCACCCCCGAAAGCGGTTTGACCGTCGAATGCTTATCGTTCCGATTCGGGGATATGAATGGCCGCGAATGAATTCAGCCCGAAACCAATTGGCCTGAGATTCGAGGGTCTGAGGTCGTCTCGGGGATGACCGTTGAAATTAACGTACAAGGTCGAACCGTCCTTACTTAACTTCACTCCATAGGTCCCGCCCGGAACGTAGCCAATTTGTTCTTCCAATGCCGGCCCAAGGAAGGCGAGTACCTTCCGCTTTTTTCGTTTCAGGTCATATTGCATGACCGGCGTGCCGTATTTACACGCCTTGCCGTGAGAGCCCGGAAAATAGTAGAGGAACCGCTCGTCGGGAGACAGGATCATCACGGTGGTGTAAGCACCCGTTCCC
>JABGWD010000306.1 GCA_018645725.1 Opitutia bacterium | reverse complement strand
CACTCGTTCCGGACCCTGCGTTGTTCGAGACTTTCCGCTCATTTGTCAATGATCCCGAAAACGAGATCGTTTTGGTTGCCCTGAACGGTTTGAGAAAAACGCCCGAAGGGACCGTGCCGAAGGAAGGGCTTGTTTCTTATTTGAAACCTTCCTTCCTGAACCCCGATGCAAGGGTATTGGAGGCCGCCCTGACCCTTTTGGGGGAGCGGGCATCGGAGAAGGACTTCGAAGCAGCTTTCGAGTTGCTCACTCCACTCCTTGCGGGCAAAAACAAAACCAGCAGGATGGTTTCTGCGGATTCTCTGGCCAGGTTTTGCCCGCCGGAACGCCTAGGCGACCTTGCCACCGCTCAGGGGTTTGCCGGATCGTGGGAAGTTGTCGGGCCATTCGCAAACGATCGCTACAACAAAGGCTTCGATGAATCCTACGGGCCGGAAGCGGATTGGGGCCTTGGAAACTACAAGGCCAAGTATCGCTGGGAATTCGGAGGAGGGAACGAGGAACGCGAACTGGATCTCAGTTGGGTCGGGACGGCTCCGGAAAACGTCGAGGGCGAGATTCACCTGGCCGCCAGGATGCCGGTCCCCGTGAAGTATGCGGTGGCTTATGCCAAGACCGAGATTCTTTGCGACCGGGAATGCGAAGTTCGTCTCTCGATTGAGTTGAGGGAGGAAACGGCCCAGAGCATTTGGGTAAACGGCAAGGAGGTCGTCAAGTACGTCGTACAGCGAAACGAACTTGGAGGCTCGGTCGAGCAAAGACGCCTGGGGATTCCGCACCGCTCGAAGTCGGTGAAAGTCAGTTTGTCCGAAGGAACCAACGAGGTGACCGTCAAGTCGTCTACCTTCGGTGGCGACTGGCGGATTAGCCTGAGGATCATGGACCTGAAGGAAGATCGGATAGCCGAAGGCATTTCTCTTCCTTCCTTCAAACCGCCTAAAGAGGGATGATGACCGTTCCTTTCAGATACCCGTTCCTCTTCCTCGGCTTGTCCTTGTTTTCCTGCGCTGTGTCAGCTTCTCTCGGGGACGAAGTGTTCAAGGAGGCGGAGGAAGCTTACCTGGAAGGAGATTTCGCAACCGGGACGAACAAAATCGAAGAGGTGATCTCATCCAATCCTGGAGATTTTGACTTGGCTGCCCGGGCTCTTCACCGGCTCTGTCTATCGGAATACGCTCAATTGGTTTCCCGGGATTGGCCAAGCGGTGGTTTCCCCAAATCCCTCTTCAGGGTATCCGGAACCGATCACTCGAGGATGTGGGAAAGGCTTTCGGAGTACCTGCAGGAGTCTTTTCTGGAATTTGGCAAGAATGCGCGGGCAGGCGGACTCTATCCTTTCCCTCCGCCAAGAGCCCTCGAGTCTCTCTGGAGAAAAAGACGCGATTATCCCCTTACCCCCTTGCAGGACGTCTCCACCACATCGGCCGAGCGGCTCCTTGCCCTGCACGGCGCGGGATACCTGGAAAACGATTCCGCTGCCGTAATCGATGCGTCCATTCTCCTTTACTTCATTCACAAGGAAGCGAAGCGCTATAACGAGGCCAGCAAGTTGGTCGACGCCCTGGTCAAAGCGAAGAACAAACAGGTCGACTGGCTCCTTGCCCGGGCGAAATTTCACGCGAGGATCAAGTCTCCGCGTACGGAAGTTTTGTGCCGTCACCTCTTTGCCAAACTGGATAACCCGGGTGTTGACCAATCGCTCGCCAAGGCATCCGAAAGAGCCAAGGACCTTAGGGCATTCTTCCTGCCGCCTTCCCGGGAGAAGATTCTTCCCGGACAAGCCTGGATCAATCAATTGACCCTGGAAACGGATGATCCTGCCTGGCAATCCTTTGCCGATGGTTTCGTTCAGGGAATGGAGGAGCAGATCGACCTTTGGATTCAGGGGACTTTTTCCGATGAAGAGGACAAGGTCTATCTCCTGCGCAAGGATGGCGCCGGCTCCGCCGTCCGGTGGAACGTAATCGACGACCGGCTCAAGTCTCTCGATCAGGAATCCTTGAAACCTTTGAGGAAACTGCAGGAAAAAAGGGTTCGGTCCGATCCGCGTTCCCTAGATACCGCGACTTCAAACCAAGAGGGGAAACTTTCCCTTTTCAGAAGATACCCCTGGTCGCAATCCGCCCAGAAGAGCTTGCTTGCCTATGCCCGCAAGGAACTTCAGGCGGGTCACGGTCAGGCTGCCTATAGCGCTTTCAAGGAAGTGATCGAACATACTTTCGACGAATCTCTTGCCAAAAGCGCGAGGGTAGGCTCTTGGCTTTCGCTTTCCCAGATGGGGCTTCGTGAAGAGTTGACGGGAGAATTGGATGAGCATGCGGGGAACGCTTTTCCCTGGATGAACGAACAACTTTCCGCCGAGGAGATTGGCAAGGTTTTGAGAAAGGGGGAAACCGCAGATGGTCCAAGGAAATTGCCCAAGGCCCTTTCCGACTTGCGTATCCACTCCCTCAGGCTACCCGTATGCAGGCTTTGGAATTCCTCCAATTACCGGTATTGCTCGGGAATCGAGTTTCTCGCCCTTCAGGATACTGGATCCGGTTTGCTTGCCAGTTCCCGTAACCTGCTGGCCCGTTACGGACCGGGTAAGACGAACCGAGCCTTGTGGTCGCAAACCAGTCCGGTTCAGGACAGCCGCTCTTTGGGCCGACCCGGCAAGTTCATTCCGGCCGTTACGGATGGCGTGGTCTATACACGATGGGGATATGGCGCGGACCCGGATCAATTGATTGCCATGGATCTTGAATCCAGGGAAATCTTGTGGAGCCTGAACGCTTCGGGACCGCAAAATTCCGGCAGGAAAATCCCCTTGGGCAATCCGGTTCTTTCGGGCGGTCAGCTTTTTGTGGCTTCGGCATGGAGCAACCGTTCGGGAAGTTCGGTTTATACTTTCAGACTCAATTGCATCGATGCCGCTAGTGGAGAGATCGCATGGACTTCCGATCAAGAGGTTCTTCTGCCCATGTCCCGGGGCAGTTCTTCCTACGAGGGAGTTTACGGAGACTGCATCACGGTTGACCGGGGAAAGATTTACTGCTCCCCGGGAACGGGTTTCGTTGCCCGGTTCGATGCCCGGATCGGCCGGATGGAATGGATGCGCAACTATCGGCCTTTGTCGCTCGGGCAACTGGTTGCGGACAGCATGGGTACGGCCCCTGTTTTGCATGAAGACGTTCTTTTCTGTCTACCCCGTGATTCGAATACCTTGTCCGCCATCAATTCCCGGACCGGCGAGCTTGTCTGGGATTCCTTTCTTGCCCTCCCCAAGGAAATCCTCGGAATCAGGGCAGGGAGGATTCTCGTGCGCGGATTGACCGGATTGATCGCCTTTGATGCCCGTGACGGAAAAGTCATTTGGGAAGCTCCTTATCCGAAAGATTTTCTCAGGCAGGCTTACCTGCTGGGCTCCTCCATCTACCTGGCCACCCAAGACAAGCTATACCGCTATGAAGCCGAAACCGGGATCGAACTTGAAACCCTGGACCTGTCCGTTGGGCAATCCACGCTTTATCACTTCGCCCTTCTGGGAGAAAATGCCTATTTGGTTGGTGATCAACCTAGCCTCTCGGAAGCGAAGGTTGAACTCGATTCCAAAGGCGCAGGCGAGCTCCTTTGGGAACTGCCCGCAAACAATGCGAAGGCCTTCCATTTCGAAGACCTCGACCACAACAACAGCAAGTTGATTTTGTTTCACAACGAGGTTCTCAGTTGCAGGCAGGCCGCCGGGGGAAAGATCCTTTGGGAGAAGTTCGTCTATCCATCGCCCGAGGACGTCTATTTTCACAAAGGCAAGGCAATCATGGTCTTCGTCAAGAAATCCCATGATCTTTTGCTCGAAGCGTACGACTTGGAAAAAGGGAGCATCGATTGGAAACTAAGCCTGCCCCGCTTGCGTAGTGGTCACGGTTCGATCTATGGACGTTCCGGAAAATACTTTTACGGTCGGGACAATACGGACGGTTACGTCCTGGCCGATCTTGACAAGGGGGAAGTCATTCATGAAAACCGCGTGTCCCCGCGTAATGGAAACGTAAAGGCCGGCTTTGGCGGGGGAAGGGTTCACTTCATGATCATACCCGCCTACCGGACGAACTTGGAGTGGCTTAGTTGGGATATTGCAAAGAACGAATTCAAGGGTGAAAACCAACCCCTTCGCGGAGTGGACGAGAATCAGGACAAGACCTTTGACCGGATCCAGGGCAATTATCTCGAGGACGCATACTACGGTCCCGAT
>JABGWD010000305.1 GCA_018645725.1 Opitutia bacterium | reverse complement strand
CCCTCCGTTTCCGCAGAGAAGGACCTGGTTGCCGGAGCGAAAGCAGGTGAGCATGGCTTCGCAGGCAAGGGTGATACCCTGTTTGCAACTGGCCAATTCGGGTCTTCTTTCAAGTAGATGATCGATATCTTGCACAATCGGAACAATAGGTTTCTTGTCAGCAAGAGCCAATACATTTCTGAGCCTGCTCTTTACTAAATGCCTCAATTTTGTCATGATTGCTCCTTGTCTCTCAAAAAGTGAAAGCCAATAACGAAGATCTTGCTGCGGAAAATGCAGTTTTGGAAAAACTTTCCGCCCAGGAAAGAATCGCATGGGCATGCGATCGTTTTGGGGATGGTCTGATTGTTTCGACCAGTTTTGGTCTGCAAAGTTCGGTCATGCTCCATTTGGTTCTTCAGGCAAGCGATCAAATCCCCGTCGTCTTTGTCGATACGGGCTATTTGTTCTCGGAAACCTACGAGTACGCCCAGACGCTTGGTCAAAAGCTGGGCTTCAAGGAAAAGGTCTATTCGGCGATGACCTCGCCTGCCTACCAGGAGGCAAGTTATGGCAAACTCTGGGAGCAAGGGAAGGACGGAATGGCAAGGTACAATTTCCTCAACAAGAAGGAACCGATGGACCGGGCCCTCAGGGAACTCAAGGCAACCGTCTGGCTTGCCGGTTTGCGCCGTTCCCAGTCCGAGGACCGCAAAACCCGCCCCTTCATCGAGAGGCAGGGCGACGTTTTGAAAATTTATCCAATTCTCGATTGGGATGACAAGAAGACCTACCGGTATATTCCTGATAACGATTTACCTTACCACCCCCTGGAGGGAATGGGTTATGATTCGCTCGGTGATCACCACAGCACCACCAAGGTAAGCGATTCTTCGTCGAAGGAAGATTCGAGGCATGGCGGGCATGGCCGGGAGTGCGGGTTGCACTTGGATTTGCCCGAGGGGCACGATTTCACAGTATAATTCCAAAAGGAAATGATTTTACCCGAGGACAAAACGAGGTTGCAGGCTTTGATCAAGCGAACGAACCACTTGTGGAAATTCCTCGAGTGTGACGAAAAGAAAAAGAAGATCGCCGAACTGGAGGAGGCGATGTCAGCACCTTCCTTTTGGGATGACCAGGAAACGGCAAGAAAGGTGGGTTCGGAAAACAACCGGCTCAAGCAGACGGTGTCGAAAGTCGAGGGTTTTCGTACCGAGGTCGAGGACCTCGAAGCCTTGTGCGAATTGTGCGAAGAAGACGAGAATGACGAGGAACTGGGAAAGGAATTCGTGGATACCCTGGAATCTCTCTTGTCCAAGGCGGACGATCTTGAAGTCGCCAGTTTCCTTAGCGATCCTTTCGACGCCCGACCAGCCTTGCTCAGCATACATGCAGGGGCAGGGGGGACGGAATCCTGCGACTGGGCCGATATGCTCATGCGGATGTATGTTCGTTGGGCGGAAAGACGGGGCTTTGAGGTCGAGGTTCAAGACGTTCAACTGGGAGAAGAAGCGGGAATCAGTCGCTGTTCCATTCGTGTGGAAGGCTTGAATGCATACGGTTACGCCAAGGCCGAGCGCGGGGTTCATCGGCTCGTGCGCATCAGCCCGTTCGACTCGAACAAGCGCCGCCACACGTCCTTTTGTTCAGTCGACGTCATTGCCGAGATTGAGGATGACGACTTGGATATGGAAATTCCGGATGATGATTTGCGCATCGATACCTACCGCTCGAGTGGAAAGGGCGGACAGCACGTCAACAAGACGGAGTCGGCGGTTCGTCTCACTCACCTTCCCAGCAATATCGTGGCGCAGTGTCAAAACGAGCGTTCCCAGCTCAAGAACAAGCAAACCGCCATGCGCGTTCTGAAGTCCAGGCTCTATGAGAAACAACAGGACGAGAAACGGGCCGAGATGGAAAAGTTTTATGGAGAGAAGGGCGAAATGGGGTGGGGCAACCAAATCCGTAGTTACGTCTTTCAGCCTTACCAAATGGTCAAGGATTTGCGCACCGGCGTGGAGACCT